>DATAFJ010000110.1:0-9057 GCA_036257535.1 Vicinamibacterales bacterium
CGTCCGGGACGTCGTCGACGGTGAGCGAGCCGACGGTCGTTCCGCCGGAGCCGGTGCTCGAGGATACCAGCCTGAACACGAAGGACCTCGACAGCCTGAACCGCGATTCGCCGCTGCAGCCCGCGTTCTTCGCTTACGACAGCACGGAGCTCGACGCGGCCGCGCAGCAGGCGCTCTCCGCAAATTCACAGGTTCTGAAGCAATACCCGACCTGGGTCATCACGATCGAGGGGCATGCCGACGAGCGCGGGACGGCCGAGTACAATCTTGCTCTCGGCGAACGGCGGGCACTCGCCGCGAGGAACTACCTGATCTCGCTCGGCATTCCCGCCGATCGCCTGCGAACGATCAGCTATGGCAAGGAGTTCCCGTTCGATCCGTTGCACACCGAGGCCGCCTGGTCGAAGAACAGGCGGGCGCACTTCGTGATCACCGCAAAGTGACTCCGATGAGGAAGACATGCTGTTGACTCGTGCCCTGTCGGGCCTCCTGGCGGCGCTGCTCGTGTTGGCGCCGGCCGTGCCGGTCACCGCCGCCAACCGGGAACACCAGTTGATGATGGCCGAGATCCGCATGCTGCAGGAGCAGACGCTGCAGCTCCAGCAGATGATCACGACGCTCGCCGATTCCGTGAAGGTCGTGACCAGCAAGCTCGACGATCAGTCGACGCTCACGCGGAAAGCCTTTGCCGATCAGAAGGTGCTCGTCGATAACGTGGCCGAAGGCGTCCGCGTGCTGCGCGAGAAGGTGGACGAGACCAACGTCAGGATCTCGTCGCTCACGCAGGAGATGGAGACGCTGCGGATCGCATTGCCGGCCCAGCCGACCGCTCCGGTGTCGCCGACGGGCGAGGGTGAAACGCCGGAGGGCCAGCCGGGCGCGCCGCCGCCGGCCCCGGTCGGAACCGGCGCCACGCCGCAGCAGCTTTACCGCCAGGCATATGCCGACTACACCGCCGGCCAGTGGGATCTCGCGATCACCGGCTTCCAGGCGTACCTGAAAAGCTTTCCCAAGCTTCCTGACGCCGACGACGCGCAGCTCTACATTGGCGAGACGTACTTCGCGAGCGGGCGTTTCAAGGAGGCGGCCGCGGCGTACAACGAGGTAATCACGAACTACCCCGGCACGAACGCGATCCCGCAGGCGATGTACAAGCTCGGTCTCGCGTACGACCGCCTGGGACAGGCCGAACGCGCCCGTCAGACGCTCGAGGCCGTCATCAAGACGTTCGGTCCCGACGACGAGTACTCGCGGCTCGCCAAACAGACGCTCGATCGACTGGCGAAGCCGAAACAGTAGTGTTATCGTCGTCGGTCTATGGGCACCGTCAATAAAGTCATTCTCGTGGGCAACCTCGGTCGCGATGCGGAGCTGCGCTTCACGCCCGGCGGCGCCGCGGTTGCAACGCTGAGCCTCGCGACAACGGAAGTGTGGAACGACAAGGGAGGCCAGCGGCAGGAAAAGACCGAGTGGCACCGGGTCGTGCTCTGGGGGAAGCAGGCCGAGACCCTGAACGAATATCTCGTGAAGGGCAAGCAGATCTACGTCGAGGGCCGTCTGCAGACCAGAGAGTGGAACGACAAGGACGGCAACAAGCGCTATACGACCGAAATCCGGGGCGACCGCATCGTCCTCTTGGGCGGAGGTGGAGGTGGCGGGCAGCGGCGCGAGGCGCCGGCGCGGCAGGCCGCTGACATGGGGGAGACACCGGAACCGGTCGCGCCGCTCAACGACGACGACATTCCGTTCTAAGGGGTCAGATGGTGGGGTCTGACCCCTTATCTCTCTACCCTCCCGTACCGATCCTCCAGCCGCACGACATCGTCCAGCTCCGGCGTTGAGACCTCGAGGATGTTGGAGTCCTCGAGCGCCGTCATGCGGTGGACCGTTTTCGGTGCGACGTGGATGCGATCTCCGGGCCGCATTTCGCGCTTGACCAGCCGCTCCCCTTCCTGGATCTCGAACAGGAGGTGGCCGGAATAGAGGTAAATCGTCTCGTCCTTGAGATTGTGATACTGCAGGCTGAGCGCGTGCCCCGCCTTGACGTGCAGGATCTTGCCCACGTACCGCTCGGTCTTGGCCCAGTGGAGCTCGTAGCCCCAGGGCTTCTCCACCCGTGTCACGTCATCTGCCATCTCACCTCTCCGGTTCGACGATGCATTCCAGGGACTGCAGGTTCGCGGGCGCCGCACGCAGCGCGCGAGCGGCGAGGCGGCGCGCCTCGTTGACGGACGTCGCGCGAAGGACGCGGGTCACGAGCGGAATCGCCTCCGGCCGCATGCTCAATTCCCTCACGCCAAGCCCGACGAGCAGGACCGCCAGCGCGGGGTCCGCCGCCATTTCCCCACACACCGACACCGGCCGGCGCTGCGCCCGCGCACCCCGGACGGCCTGACGGAGGAGCCTCAGGATAGCCGGATGCATGGGATCGTACAGGTGCGAGGTCCGTTCGTCCGCGCGGTCTACGGCGAGCGCGAACTGAACGAGATCGTTCGTTCCGACCGCGAGGAAGTCGGCTTCGGCCGCGAGCAGGTCCGAGGACATCGCGGCGGCGGGCACCTCGATCATGGCGCCGAGCGGGACAGCCGGCGGCCTCTCCCCTTCTGCCGCCAGCTCTGCGACTACGGCTGCCGCGATGCGCCTGGCTTCGCGCAGCTCCTCGGCGGTCGTCACGAACGGAAACATGATCCGCAGCCGCCCGCGTCGGGCCGCGCGCAGGAGCGCACGAAGCTGCACTCGAAACTCGGTCTGTCTCGCGAGGCTGAGGCGCAATCCGCGGAGCCCGGTGCGGCTGCGTTCGCGGCGGTCTTCCTGAGCGTCGAACGTGCGCACGGTCACGCGTGCGGGGGCCATGGCTTCGAGGATGCGGGAGTAGGCTTCGAACTGGGCCTCTTCCCCTGCCTCGCGGTATCCATCCGGCAGCAGATACTCCGATCGTACGAGCCCGATGCCCTGAGCGCCCTGCGCGCGCGCATCGGCCGCTTCCTCCGGCAACTCGATGTTGGCCTCGAGCGTGATCGGGACATCGTCGAGCGTGACGGCCGGCAGCCGCCGGAATTCGTCGATTGCGGCCGTGCGAGCGCGTATTTCGCGCATGCGCTCGTCGAGCGTGGCGACCTCGGCGTCGGTCGGATCGAGGAAAACCTCGCCGGAGCTGCCGTCGATCGCCACACGCGTGCCTGGGGCGATCGTCGCGCTGGCACCCGTGAGGCCTACGACCGCGGGCACGCGGAGCGAGCGCGCGAGGATTGCCGTGTGGTACGTACAGCTTCCCGCGTCGGACACGAAGCCCGCGACGTGGCTCCAGTCCATCTGGGCTACGGTGGACGGCGACAGTTCGTCGACGATCAGGATCACGGGGCCGCCGACCGCGTCGGCGCGTGGCTGGTGCGCGGTGACATGTCCCAGTCCCTGTCCGCGGCTCTCCCGCAGATTTCGGAGCAGGCGGCCCGCGACGTCCGCCACGTCAGCCTTGCGCTCCCGCAGGTACGCGTCCGCCGCTTCATCGAGCCGCGCGGCGAGCTCGTCGGCGGCGCGGTGCACCGCCCACTCGGCGTTGATTCGCTCGCCGTTGATGAGCTCTGCTGATCGGCCGGCCAGCAGCGGATCGTCCAGCATCAGGAGCTGAGCATCGAAAATGGAGGCCGGGTCGCGATGACCGTCGCGGTCGAGGCGCGTGCGGATGTCTTCGAGCTGCCGTCGTGAGGCCGCCCGTGCCTGCGCCAGCCGTTCCGCCTCGCAGCCGAGATCTCCAGGCGCGACCCGGTAGCGTACGTCGAGAGCGCGGTGCGTGACGACGAGCGCCTGCCCGACAGCCGCACCGGCAGCAGCTCCGAGTCCTTTCAAGCGCACGGCGCCTCCCCGAATCCCTCCGCGACGAGCCGGCAGAGTGCCGCCACCGCCTGCTCTTCGTCGGGCCCTTCAGCCGTGATGACGATCGCGGAGCCTTGCGAGGCGGCGAGCAGCAGCAGGCCGAGAATGCTCTTGCCGTCCACCTCTCGACCCCCGCGTGCTACACGGACGCGCGCGGCGAACTCGCTGGCCGCGTTGACGAACCGGGCGGCGGCTCTCGCGTGCATCCCGAGCGAATTGACGATCGTCACGCTCTGCGTCGTCAACGAGGGCTCTCGGCGGTGCGGAGCAGGTCGGAGGCCACCCAGATGGCGTTGCGGCCGTGCTCGCGCATCTCGCGTGCGGCGGCGATCAGATCGGTGGACGCCTCCAGCCGGGCAAGCTTGATGAGCATCGGCAGGTTGACGCCCGTAATCACTTCGACGCGATTCGCCTCGAGGAACGTCACGCCAAGGTTCGCCGGTGTGCCGCCGAACATGTCGGTGAGCACGAGCACGCCGTCCGGGCCCTGCACCGACGCAATCGCCCGTCCGATCTCCATCCGCGCCGACTCCACGTCGTCATGCCACCCGATCGAGACTGCGGCGAACTGTGGCAGGTCGCCGACGATCATCTCGGCTGCGTTCACGAGCTCGGCCGCGAGCTGTCCGTGCGTGACGACGACTACTCCGATCATTTCTACTCGTTACTGATGTCCCGATGTCTGACTCTCAATCTCACGCCATCCAGCTTTCCGAGGCGCTTTCGAAGCGCCTCCGCCACCGCCACGGATCGGTGGCGGCCGCCCGTGCAGCCGATCCCGATCGTGAGGTAGCTCTTGCCCTCGCTTACGTACTGCGGAATCAGGAACTCCAGCAGGTTCGTCGTGCGGTCGAGGAACTCGCCGGTGGCGTTCGACTGGTTGATGAAATCAATCACTTTGGCGTCGCGGCCCGTGTGCTCACGCAATCCTGGCACGAAGTGCGGGTTCGGCAGAAATCTGACGTCAAACAGCAGATCCGAATCGACGGGGATTCCGTGCTTGAAGCCGAAGCTCAGGATGGTGACAACCAATCCGGCCTGCGGCGAGCCGTCGCGCGACAGGCCGAGGAACGCGCGCCGCAGGTCGTGGACGGTCATCTCCGACGTGTCGATGATCTCGTCGGCGAGGCGGCGGATGGGCCGGAGCCGCGCCCGCTCGTCGTGAATGCCTTCGGGCACCGATCGGTCCGGCGCGAGCGGGTGGGGCCGCCGGGTCTCGCTGAACCGGCGGACCAGGGTGGCGTCGGTCGCCTCGAGAAAGATCAGCTTCGGATTCAGGTTGGGCATCGCCTGAAGCTGCTTGTAGATTTTCGGGAACTGCGCCAGCAGCGCACCCTCGCGGACGTCGACGACGACGGCCGCCTTCGAGATCTCGGTGCCGGCGCGAAGCGTGAGCTCCGCGAGCGTCGGCATGAGAGTGATCGGCAGGTTGTCGACGCAGAAGTAGCCGAGGTCTTCGAGCGCGCGGATAGCCTGCGACTTGCCCGATCCCGACAGACCGGTGAGGACGATGAACCGTGACGTCAGCGCGAGCCGCCCGCGGCGGCGCGCCGGATGCCGCGCCTCACGCCTCACGTCTCGTCCTCGACACCGCGATCCGATTCGACGTCCGCCGCTTCTGGCCGGCCCACGCCGGTCGTGGCCGCTTCCCGCAGCGCCTGGTCGACGCGTGCCGCGAGCGCGCGGGCGGCGTGATGTCCCCTTGCGCGGAGCAGCTGGTTGCGGGCCGCCACCTCCACGAGAATGGCGACGTTTCGTCCGGGCGCCACGGGCATGCGGATCATCGGAACAGGCACGCCCAGGATCTCGAACCGCTCTTCGTCGAGACCCAGCCTGTCGTACTCGCGTCCGGCCTCCCACCGTTCGAGCTGCACGACCAGTTCCACCCGCTTCGACGTACGAGTAGAGGCCACGCCGAACAGATCACGAACGTTGATGACGCCAAGGCCGCGGATCTCCATGTGGTGCCGCGTCAGCTCCGGGCAGCTCCCGAGCAGCACGGTATCCGCGCGGCGCCGGATCTCGACGGTATCGTCCGCCACCAGGCGATGTCCGCGGACAACGAGATCGAGCGCGCACTCGCTCTTCCCGATGCCGCTTTCGCCGACCACGAGAACGCCGAGGCCGAGGATGTCGAGCAGCACGCCATGCACGCTGCCGCGCATCGCGAGGTACGTTTCGAGACGCGCAGTCAGTCTGGCGATCGCGATCGGCGTCGCCGCCGGCGTCTGCAGCACGGGCACGGCCGCCTTGTCCGCTTCGTCGACCAGTTCAGGCGAGGGCGGAAACGCGTCGGTCACCACGACGCAGGGGATGCCGCGATCGAAGATGCGGCGCACCGCGCTGCGGCGCGCGTCAGGCGCCAGCGCTTCGAGGTAGCGCATCTCGCTCTGGCCGAACACGAGCACTCGTCCGGGGCGGAGAAATTCGTCGTAGCCGGCGAGCGCGAGGCCCGTCTTCTGGACGTGAAGGTTGCTGATACGGCGCCCGAGGCCCTGTCGGCCGGCGAGCAGCACCAGCTCGAGATCCGGCGACCCGGCGGCCTCCGACATTAGGGCATCTACCGAGACGCCGTCCTCGCTCATGCCTCCGGCTCGATCAGCCCGAAGTGCCCGTCCTTGCGGCGATAGAGGATGTTGATGGCGTCGGTGGACGAGTTGCGGAAAACGACGAACGTATCACCGCCCGCTTCGACACGCAGCACGGCGTCCTCCACGGTCATCGGCTTGACCGCGTAGCGGCGCGAGCGGAGAACGCGGGGCCGAACTTCGGCCGCAACCGCGGCCGGCGAGGATTCGACAGGCAGCTCCACGTTACGCCGCCCGGTCGCGCGCCGCTTGCGGCTGGTCCACTTCGTCTTGACGCGGCGAGCCTGTTCTTCCACTTTGGCGCCCGCCATTTTGAGAGCCGCGGGCCAGTTCGGGCCCTCCCCCACTCCGTGGAGCATGTGATCCCCGCGCGCATGAATCGTCATCTCGATCACGTGTCGATATTTCTCGATCGAGCAGACGACCTGAGCGGAGACCGCGCTGTCGTGCAGGAGGCGGTCGATCTTGGCCAGCTTCCGCTCGAGGAGCTGCCGGAGTGCAGGGGTGACGTCGAGGTGACGGCCGGTCAGTTCGAGACGCATAGCGACGACTGGGAGGCCGGCAATCCGGCCCGGCTAATACAACAGTTTGCGCTGGTTCGATGTCGGGATTTTCAGCTCCTCGCGGTACTTGGCGATCGTGCGCCGCGCGAGCATCAATCCCTCCTTCTGGAGAATGCTGACGATCTTCGAGTCGCTCAGCGGCTTCCGGGGGTCTTCGTTCTCGATGATCTTTCTTATGCGCTGCTTGATGGTGACCGAGGAAACGCTGTCGCCGTAGGAGCTGCTGATGCCGCTGTGGAAGAAGAACTTCATCTCGAACACGCCTTGCGGCGTGTGCATGTACTTGTTGTTCACCACGCGGCTGACGGTCGATTCGTGCATGCCGATGTCATTCGCCACGTCGCGCAGGACGAGCGGCCGCAGGTGCTCGATCCCGAAATCGAGGAACTCACGCTGGAAGTTGATGATGCTCGTCGCGACCTTGTGGATCGTCTTCTGCCGCTGATCGACCGACTTGATCAGCCACAGCGCGGATCGGAACTTGTCCTTGACGTAGGCCCGCGTCTCGTCGGTGTTGTCGCCGCCCTTGTCGAGCAGCCGGCGATAGACCGGGCTGATGCGAAGCTGCGGCAGGCCTTCCTCGTTCAACATGGCCACGTACTGGTCTTCGACCTTGGCCACGTAGACGTCCGGAATGACGTACTGCGACTGGTTCGGGTTATAGCGGCTGCCGGGCTTCGGATCGAGGTTGCGGATGACCTCGATGTGTTCTTTCAGCTCGTCGACGGTGACGCCGAGCCGCCTCGCAATCTCCGGCACCTGGTGGTTCTGCAGGAGCTTCAGGTGCTCCGTGACGATGCGTTCGGTGATCGTCCCTCCCAGGCCGAGATACCGGAGCTGCAACGTCAGGCATTCCTGCAGATCGCGGGCTGCGACGCCAATCGGGTCGAACGTCTGCACGTGCTGCAGCGCGCGCTCGACTTCGGCGACCGGCCACTCCGCCATCTGGGCGATTTCTTCGACCGACGCCACCAGGTAGCCGTCGTCGTCCAGGTTGCCGATGATCGCATCGCCAATCGCCTTCACGCCGTCATCGTCTGTCTGCAGCGACAACTGCCAGCGCAGGTGATCGGCCAGCGACGCCGCGGTCGAGAGCGTGTTCTCGATCGGCGGCAGCTCCTTGACCTCCTGAGGCGTCCGCGGCCGATAGCCGTCGTCGAGGTAGTCGCCGAAGAAGTATTCGTAGTCGGCGTCTTCCCAGGCGTCGGCCTTTCCGGTGGTGGCAGGTGTCTCTGGCTTTTCGGCGGGCTGCTCGGCGGGCTGGAGCTCTTCGGTCGGGACTTCCTCGAGCATCGGATTCTCGACCATCTCCTGGTTGAGGAGCTCGGCGAGCTCGAGAGTCGACATCGGCAACAGCTTGATCGCCTGCTGCAGCGACGGCGTCAGAATCAGCTTCTGAACGAGCTTGGTATGCAGCTTCTGCTGTATGGCCATCGTCCCGTCAGTCCAGCCGGAAATCGGCGCCGAGATAGATCCGCTTCACGTCGGCGTCGGCCGCAAGGCTCGCCGGCGTCCCGCTGCGGAAGATCACTCCATCATGGACGATGTAGGCCCGGTCGGTGATGCGCAGGGTCTCTCGCACGTTGTGATCTGTAATCAGAACTCCGATTCCACGCGCCTTCAAGTGGAAAATGATCTTCTGGATGTCGGCGACCGCAATGGGGTCGATACCGGCGAAGGGCTCGTCGAGCAGGATGAACCGCGGCGACATGACGAGAGCGCGCGTGATCTCCACGCGGCGGCGCTCGCCGCCCGAGAGCGTGTACGCAGGTGCCTTGGCGAGCGGCGTGAGATGCAGCTCGGCGAGCAGCTCCTGGAGGCGCGCACGCCGCGCCGGCCCGTCGAGGTCGAGCGTCTCCAGAATCGCCAGGAGATTCTGCTCGACCGACAGACCGCGAAAGATCGACGGCTCCTGCGGGAGGTAGCCGATGCCTTTGCGCGCCCTGACGTACATCGGGTCGCCGGTGACGTCCGCGCCATCGAACATGACGCGCCCCGAATCCGGCGCCGTCAATCCGACGACCATGTAGAAC
>DATAFJ010000111.1:0-33029 GCA_036257535.1 Vicinamibacterales bacterium
TCGGAGGGCGTCGAAGAGGAACGCGCGCGCCTTCTGCCACTCGCGCTTGACCGCCCGCTCCGACATGTTCATCACGGCTGCAGTCTCCTCGACCGAAAGCCCCCCAAAGAAGCGCAGCTCGACGACCCGCGCCGGACGCTCGCTCAGGGACTCGAGCTCAGTCAGCGCGCCATCGAGCAGCACGAGTTCGTGCGCCCGATCGGCGACCGGGAGGGACTGCTCGTCGAGCGTCAGCGCCGGCATGCCGCCGCCACGCTTCTGCGCCGCCTGCGTACGTGCATAGTCCACGCTGATCTGACGCATGGCACGGCTGGCGACCGCAAAGAAGTGCCTTCGGTCGTTCCACTCTGGACGCGCGGTGCCGAGAAGCTTGAGGTAAGCCTCGTGCACGAGCGCGGTCGTCTGGAGCGTGTCGCCGGGACGGATATGAGCGAGCTGGCGATGCGCCAGAGCTCTCAACTCAGCGTAGACGACTGGAAACAGCCGATTGAGAGCGTCGCGGTCCCCTTCGCTGATCGAGACCAGCAGACGTGTGATTTCTCCAGGATCTGGAGGCGCCTTGTCGCTGCCCGCCATCGCTCGCCCTCTGCGCGGTTGAGGCTGCAAGGAGTGACGGCTGAGCTAGGGGAGGCGAATCACGCGTCAGCGGCCACGGCTTTCCAATTCTTTCGTTCCCGTTCGCATTATAGTGCCCGGGCAGGCCACGGATGGACACCCCATCGCCGGAACCTGGCTGGTCTCGGCTCGAAGCGTTGCTTGATCAGGCACTGGATCTCCCCAGCGACCGACGATGCGCGTTGCTCGAACGCGTCGGCCGCGACGACCCCGCCCTCCGTGAGAGAGTCGAGCAGCTGCTCGCGGCTGACGCCGCTGCAGGCGACTTCTTGAATGATGGCGCCGAGGCATGGCTGCTCAGCGGGCCGATGACGCCGGCTCACAGCGCGGAGCAGGGTGCGCTCGACGCTGGTGCTCGTGTAGGTCCATATCGCGTGCTCCACGAGCTCGGGCGTGGAGGCATGGGCATCGTGTATCGGGCCGAGCGCGCTGATGGCGAGTTCGTTCAGCTCGTCGCGCTCAAGCTCGTACGGCGCGGGTTCGACGGCGACGAAAACACGGTGCGCTTCCGTCGCGAACGTCAGATTCTCGCCCAGCTCGATCACCCGTCCATCGCCCGGCTGCTCGACGGTGGCCTCCATGCCGACGGCCGACCGTACTTCGCGATGGAGCTCGTGGAGGGTGAGCCGATCACGACGTACTGCGATCTGCAGCGCCTCTCGATTGACGCACGGGTGCAGTTGTTCCGCCGGGTGTGCGAAGCCGTTCAGTACGCGCATAGCAGGCTCATCGTCCATCGCGATTTGAAGCCGGCGAATATCTTCGTGACCAAGACCGGCGATCTGAAGCTGCTGGATTTCGGTATCGCCAAGCTGCTCAGCGATGACGACCTTACGCAGGCAACTGAGCTGACGGGCAGGGGGCTGCGCCCGCTGACGCCAGCCTATGCGGCACCCGAGCAGTTGCGCGGTGAACCCGTGTCGACGGCCACCGACGTCTACACGCTGGGCGTGATTCTGTTCGAGCTGCTCACAGGCCGGCGGCCTCCCGCGTCCGCGAGCAGCGGACTCGACCGTGCGTCACTCGACGCCGAACCGCCACGGCCGTCGGACGTTGTCGTCCCCAAGGATCGTGACGAAGCCCGATCGATCGACGAGATCGCGCACGCCAGGACCGTGACGCCTCGCGCGCTCGCCGCGCGCCTGGCGGGCGACCTCGATGCGATCGTCCTCAAAGCCCTGCGCCGGGAACCGCAGCACCGCTACATCGGCGCAGGTGCGTTGGTCGACGATCTGGATCGGTTTCTCCAGGGCCGACCGGTCGCTGCGCGCCCGGAGGGACGCCGATATCGCGCCGGCAAATTCGTGCGACGGCATCGCGTCGGCATTGCGGTGACGGTGTCGCTGATGCTCTCGCTGCTAGGAGGACTGGCAGCGACCGCCTGGCAGGCACGGGCCAAGACGCTCGAGGCGCGGAAGACCGACGCGGTGAAGACGTTCCTGATCAGCATCTTTCAAGGGGCCGATCCCGTGCGGGCTGCCGGCCGGGAAATCACCCTGCGGCAAGTTCTCGATCAAGGCGCCGAGCGCGTGCAACGTGACCTGGCGAGCCAGCCGGCGGTGCAGGGCGAGCTTCTCACGGTGCTCGCTGGTATTTATACCGAGCTTGGCATCACCGACCGTGCGACGCCGCTGACCGACCAGGCGCGCGACATTCACGAGCGGCTTTACGGCGCCGACAGCCCACTTGTCGCAACGAACTTGCGTCAGAAGGCGACCCTCGCTCTGGCACGAAGCGACGCCGACACAGCAGACCGGCTCGCGCGCGCGGCCCTGGACAAGCATCGGCGTGCATACGGCAACCTGCACCAGGAGGTGGCCGACGATCTCGAGGAACTGGCGAACGCGGCGCGCCAGCGCGGCCGGCTGGCCGACGCGCAGGCGGCGGCAGAGGAATCGCTACGCATCCGGAAAGCGATCTACGGCAACGAGCACACGCTGGTTGCCGGATCGCTGAACAATCTGGCCGTCCTCAGAAGAGAGCAGGGTCGCTACGAGGAATCCGCTGCCCTGTACAACCAGACGATCGACCTTCGCCGGCGCCTGCTCGGTCGCGAACATCCCCTCATCGCGCTTGCGGTCCACAATTTTGCCGCGCTTCAGCTCTTTCGCGGCGACCTCGAGCCGGCCGCCGCCTCCGCACAGGAAGCGCTGGAACAATTCCGCCGGTTCTATGGCGAGGACCATCCGTTGACGCTGACGGCGCGCAACAACCTCGCGAACATCGAGCGGGTGCTGGGTCGCTACGACGCGGCGGACGCAGGATTCCGATCCATCCTCGACTCGTGGGCGAGAACGCAGGGCCCCGATCATCCGGACGCCGTGGTCGCGCTGGCCAGTCTTGGGCGCATCTATCGCGAACGCGGCAATCTGGCTCGAGCTGAAGAAACGTTGCGCGATGCGGACGAACGCTGGCATCGTCGAATGGGCGCGGCGGCACCAGCGGGCGCAGTCATCCGCAGGAATCTCGGAGGCGCGCTGGCCGACCGCGGACACTACGACGAGGCCGGGCGTCTACTGCGCAACGCGCTCGATCGGATGCGAGCGGCATTCGGCACGTCGCACCTGGAGGTCGCCGAGACGCTGTACGAGCTGGGACAACTGGCGCGCCGGCGCGGCGACCTCGCCGAGGCTGAATCGCGGCTCGGGGAAGCGGTCGCGATGCGTCGCAAGCTCCTGGGCGGCCGACACTATCTGACGGCGAAGAGCCTCGCAGCGCTTGGAGCGGCACGACTCGCCGGCAACGACCCGTCCAGCGCACAACCGCCGCTCGAGGACGCCGTCGTCATTCTGCGACGCACGCTCCCGGCCGGCCATCCCCTCGTCGTCTCGGCGACGCGCGATCTCGAGCGGGCGCGCCAGATTCGGAAGGGTGGCTGACGGTCCGACAGCGCTACCTGCGTCCTCGGAATCAACTGTACCTATGTCTCCCAGCGCGAGGAGCGTCATTCCTAGCCAGACATTGAGAACGGTTGGACTGATGACCGTGATGATCCGCTTGCACTTGTACGCGGGGATTCCATAGCTGATCATCTCCTGAGCGGCCGGCGCGTGCGTGCGCATCAGGCGACGCAGCGCTTTCACGATCCCGCGATACTCCGGCAGAATCCTGGCTTTCACGAATTCATCGACCGTCATGCCACTCCGCTTCGACGCGCCGCGAGTCTTCACGTTGACGATGCGAACGGTGGCCCCGGGAATCGCGCCGCTCTCCTCCCGCAACGGCGCAACGGACACCAGGCCGTTGAACTATTTCTCGTCGTTCAACAAGCCCAGTGAGCCCGAGACCTTCGGGTATTGGGTGCTGGGCCACTTCAGTCCGCTGACGCCGATATGTCGAAAGATGCACAGACTATCCGCTCGGCTGGCCCAATACGTCGCCAGGGCCGCTCGACTAGCAGTTCCCAAGCACCACAGCTCTGAAGAGGTAGCACGACCGAACGATGGGGTCCGCCCTGGTGATGGCATAGGACCCGCATATCCCCGGGCTTCGTGGCGCCCACAAAGGCTGTGAATTCCTTGCGACGGTTGGCGCGTATGAGCCGGGACGAGTTCCGCGTACGCGCAGGTCAGGAGGCGGCAAGGCGTTGGGACCGGATCCGGTGCGCGCTGGGCGTGGACGTCACGGGCCCCCTGATTGGGCGCGAGCCGGCTAGGCCCGGGCGTTTCTTCTTTTCCGCAGCCGAGGTAGCCGACATCGCAGCTGCGTTGCGCCAGCGCCTTCCCGAACAGGCAGGCCACATCGTCGAACAGGCCGAGCGTGTCCTGCAGCACCGCTTCGACGTCCTCGGCTTCTGTGGTCTCGACTACGGAGCGGATGTCGATTGGCATCTCGATCCCGTACATGCGAAGCGTGCGCCCCAGTGGCCTTGGTACAGAATTCGTTTCCTCGACTTCGAACAGGTGGGCGACCACAAGATCGTGTGGGAGCTCAATCGGCAGCAGTGGCTCCTCACGCTGGCGAAGGCGTACTGGCTGACAGCAGAGGAACGGTTCGTCACGGAGTTGATGGCGCTGTGGCGTCACTGGCAGGATCGAAACCCCTATCCGATCGGCGTGAACTGGGCCAGCTCGCTGGAGGTGGCGTTCCGGAGTCTCTCGTGGATCTGGGTGCAGCAGCTACTGCGTGGGTGCCGCGCCATCCCGGAGCAGTTCTGGACGGACATGATACGCGCCCTGGCCTTGAGCGGCCGCCACATCGAGCGCTACCTCTCGACGTATTTCGCACCCAACACGCATCTGCTGGGCGAAGGCGTGGCGTTGTTCTTCATCGGGACGCTGTGCCCGCAGCTACGCGCCGCGCGCCGCTGGGCGGAGTGCGGCTGGGCGACCGTCCTGCGCGAGTCCCAACGGCAGGTCCAGGCCGATGGTTTGCACTTCGAACAGTCGCTGTACTATCACGTATATGCCGTGGACCTATTCTTGCACGCTCGGATTCTCGCGGGTCAAAACGAAGTACGGATTCCGGCGTCGCTGGACGAGACGATCGAGAAGATGCTGACCGTGTTGCGCGATCTCTCCCAGGCCGGTGCCCTCCCGCGACTCGGCGACGATGACGGAGGGCGGCTGTTCGATCCGGGACGAAACCGCAGCGAGCACCTGACGGACCCGCTCGCTACGGGAGCCGCACTCTACGGCCGCCCCGACTTCAAGGCGGCGGCGGGTTCCTTGCGGGAGGAGACGTTGTGGCTGCTGGGGATGCGCGGGGCCGTGCGTTTCGACACGCTCCCGACGCGGCAGCGGCCCTGGGCCTCGGTCCGGTTGGAAGCCAGTGGCGTGCATGCGATGACCGACGTCGGGCGGCAATTGTTCATCGACGCCGGAGCGCTCGGCGCCTTCTCTGGCGGGCACGGACACGCGGACGCTCTGAGCGTTCAGCTCGCCGTGGACGGGCGTATGTGGCTGATCGACCTCGGTACATGCGGCTACGTCCCCGCCGACGGCGATCGGAACGCCTTCCGCCGCACGGCAGCGCACAGCACCCTCGAGGTGGACGGCGCGAGCCAGGCGCGGCCGACCGGTCCGTTTTCCTGGGACCGGTTGCCGGAGGCGCGCACCGACGTGTGGGCGCAGGGCGACGCGCTGGATCTGTTCATCGGGAGCCACGACGGCTATCGCCCGATCACACATCAGCGGTCGGTCGTCGCAGTGAAGTCACGGTTCTGGGCAGTGCGGGACGTAGCTGCGGCTCCGGCGGGGGAAGAGCTGGTGGGGCCGGAGCACCGGCTGGACTGCCGCTGGTACCTCGCCCCGGAGTTTCAGCACCACGCATCCGTGCCCGGCGGTGCGATCCTGTCGCGGGAGCCGGAGTTGCACGGGGCGGGTGGGCCGATGCGGCTCGCGATCCTCGCGGCCGGTCCGAGGGGCTGGCAGCAGCACGTCGAGCCGGCGGCGTGGTCCCCGGTCTACGGGAAGAAGGAGCCAGTGCTGGTCGTGCACGGTGAAGGGATGGTGACGCTGCCCGCTGAGATCTTCACGATGATCCTCCCCCTCGGCGCCAGCCCTTACGACGCGGGGCGCATCGAACGGCTCGGGGATAGCGCTTGGTGCTATCACGAGGGCGACCGACATCACTACTTCTTGTGGAGGGTCGGCGATGGTCCTCGCCAGGTTGTGGGGTGGGTTACCGACGCCGCATTCGCGTACTGCTGTATTCGCGAGGGCGAGGCTCCCCAGGCGATCCTGTATGGCGGACGTTCCATCGCCTGGCACGGCGCCGAGTTACCGCACGTGCGGTTGTGAGCCGACCATGAGAATCCTGTGGGTGAAAGCTGGCGGACTCGTGCCTCTCGACACCGGAGGTAAGACGCGGAGCTTCCAGATCCTCAAACAGCTGGCCCTCCGGCACGACGTCACCCTGTACACCTTCTACCGTCGCGAGCCGGACGACCAGCACGCCGAGCTGCGATCGCTCTTCTCACGCGTCGTCACGACGCCCCTGCCTCTGCCCGCCCCGCGGAGCGTCGCCGAGTATCTCCAGTACGCGAGGCTGCTCCTCACGGGGCATCCCGCGACGATCGAGAAGTACTTCCTGTATCCCGAGGTGCGGCGAGACTTCACCGCGCTGATCGCGTCGCAGAGCTTCGACGTCGTCGTCTGTGACTTCGTTTACCCCGCTCGCGTGATCGATTGGGACCTGTCGTGCCCCAAGATCCTGTTCACCCACAACGTGGAGGCGCAGGTCTGGTCGCGCCAGGCGCTTGTGACGTCCAATCCGCTCCGAAAGCTGGCGTGTCGCTTGGAGTCGCGCGCGCTGATGCGTGCGGAGCAACATTACGCCCAGATCGCCGATTTCGTCGTAACTGTTTCGGCGAACGATCAGGCGTTCTTCACCCGTTACGTCCCACCCACGCGGACGGCCGTGATTCCGACCGGTGTCGACGTGGAGTACTTCCGGGCGAATGGTGCGCAGGAGGAGCCCCACAGTCTGGTGTTCACCGGCTCCATGGACTGGCTGCCGAACGACGACGCCGTCAGGTACTTCGTGGGGCACGTGCTGCCGCTGGTCCGGCGCGAGGTGCCGGATGCGCGGTTCTGGGCAGTCGGGCGGCGTCCGTTAGCGGCGCTGCGCGCTCTGGCCTCGGAGGCGGTGACCGTCACGGGGACGGTGGACGACATCCGTCCCTTCCTCGATCGGGGCGCCGTGTGCGTGGTTCCGCTGCGCAGCGGCAGCGGGACGCGCATCAAGATCTTCGAGGCTATGGCCATGGGAAAGTCGGTGGTCTCGACGACGCTGGGTGCCGAGGGGCTCCCCGTAACGCACGGCCAGGATATCCTGCTTGCGGACTCGCCGGAGGAGTTCGCGCGCGCCATTGTGGCGCTGCTGCGAGATCCTGCGCGACGGCGTCGACTGGGCGGCGCCGCGCGTGCGCTCGTCGAACGCAATCACAGCTGGGCAGCCGTGGGCACGCAGTTCGAGGACATCCTCACCTCGGTCAGGCGGAGCATCGCGTGATCGGATACGTGACGCGGGTGTTGCGTCATCTCCTGTACGAGCGCAGCTACGGGCGCTACTACTCGGCGGCCACGTGGGAGCAGCGGTGGGCCCGCGGGTATGGGGAGGTGGAGGGCAGCGAAGAGGAGCGATACGACGCGCTCCTTGCGCTGATGTGCCGGCACGGCGGCGCCGGCCCGATTCTGGACGCGGGGTGCGGCGACGGCGTCCTGGAGCAACGGTTCCGGACGGTAAGCGGGTTGCGCGTCGTAGGGATCGACTATTCGCGCGAGGCCGTCGCCCGTGCCCAAGCGCGCCGCATTCCGGAGTGCACGTTCGCCAGCGCAGACTACCGGGAGTTCACGCCGACGGAGCGGTTTCCCGCAATCGTGCTGAACGAGGCCCTGTACTACGCCGACGATCCGCTCGGCGTGCTTCGCAGCCTGGCTCGCTGGCTGGCCGCCGACGGCGTCTTCGTTGTCTCGATGTTCGACACGCTGGTGACGCGACGAATCTGGAAGGCCCTGGAGTCGACGCACGAGACGCTAGATGACGTCAAGGTGCGACGTCGCACGACCGGCCGGCGCTGGCGTATCCGGGTGCTCCGCCCGACCCGGCCGTGAACTCGCTGCGTTACGCGGTCAAGCGTGGCTTCGACCCCGGCCAGCGGAACGTCGCCAGGCTCCGGACGTGGCTGCGGCCGCGCTCCACCAGGCGGTTTACGCTTTTCAGCCTGCACGCGATTGCCCCTGTGTCGGCCGCGATCTCCCCGCTGGCGCTCGACGCACGCCGCGTTATCTCGCGAGTTTCAGCGGGTCTTTCCAAACCCCTACGGGATGTGAGATGAGGACCCTGTTCCTGTTTCACGATCACTGGGCCCAGTACATCAAGGCCGACTGGGCGGCGTCGCAGTTTCGCTTCGACGGTTTCGTGGTGATCACGAAAAGGCGAACGTGGTTCGGGAGCTATCTGCTTCGGCGCGCGAGACGGCTCGGCCTCCGGAAGGTGGCGGATGAAGTGCTGCTGCGTGTGGCATACCTGCTGTCCCGAGGCCTGGGCGACGCCATCCGCCTGCGGAAGTTATTGGGTGACCTGCGCCGTCGCCTGCCCGCGACCTACCGACGCCCGCCGATCTACCGGGTGCATGACATCAACTCCGAGGACGCCGTCGCGCTACTGAAAAGCCTGGCCCCGGACGTGTGCGTCCTGATGGTGAACGTGATACTCAAGGAACGAGTCTTTTCGATCCCGCGCCTGGGGATGCTCGTGTTCCATCCCGGCCTGACGCCGGAATACCGCGGTCCCCACTCGGCGTTCTGGGCGACGCTGAACCAGGAGTTCTGGGGGATCGGCTGGTCTTTGTTGCGTGTCGACCGAGGCATCGACACCGGGACTGTCCTGGCTCAAGGCTCCGCCACGGACATCGACCCGCTCACAGAGACGCACGTGTTCATGCAGCACAAGTCCCATGTCGAAGGGATCGCGGGGGTGGTCGAGACGCTGCGGCGCTTGGCGGCAGGCGAATACCCGGCCGTCGATACGTCCGGCCGCGTGAACACGAACTATACCCACCCGGGGCTCAGCGACTACTTCAGGTACCGAAGAGTCGTGAAGGGGCTGAAGCGAGCCCGCACGGCGTCGTGACCGCGTCTCCGCCAGCAGACGTGGATGCGCCGATCAATCGCGCCGAGGAGGTGGTCTGATGTTTCAGTACACATCCAGATCTCGCCCCACCACAACGTGTCCTGAATACTTCGAGATGATTTTGCTCAGGAGCACGCCTGGTCTCGACCGCTGATTGTCAACTACAGGCCAGTCGTGGGTTCACACTTCGTGGATCAAGACGTCGCACCCATTGCAGGCGTCGATCGTAGCCTGCGTCGGATTTGTATCGCCTGATGCGGGTTCCGTACATTCTGACCGCGATGTTTCCGGACATTCTGGCCGCATCCCCGTACTTCGTCAGGCGGGACACGACTAAGCCGACGTCGCCCGGGGTGAAGTTACGCAAACGGATTGAGCGCTGCTTGGCGAGGCTCAGGTGATCCCAAGCCTCGCGCCTGCATCGCCAAGTCAGGACGCCGAGCCTTTCAGTCGAACCATCGAGCGCGCGGCCGCACGAAGTTGGCGAACACAAACTCCGCGACCGACCGGCCGACCTGCTGACCGGCCTCCTGATCGAATCGGTAGTGGATGCCGCCGTGGATGCGAGCCATGGCTTCTTCTTCGGCGGCCGGCCAGAAACCGTCGTAGTGCCGTGTGACGTCGGGTAGCCCGCCGGACAGACTCCAGGTCACGGCCACCGGCAGGTCATTCGTACCGCACACGAGCTGGAGGGCGCGCGCCGCGCTGGCCCCGATCGTCGCCAGATTGCCGGCATACGCGGGATACGGGGGCGTGGTGATCAAGGGCAGCCAGGTCGAATCGGGATCGGTATCGGGATTCAGATCCGTGTCGGCCGCGCGAATCGCGGTCACGGGGCGCCACACGCCGTACACGAACTTGCTCGCTTGCGTTGTCTGGAGGGCGTCGTGGATAGAGACGTTCAGGAGCACGAACATACGGGCGGCTTCGACGAGCGAGAGCTTACGCGCGAGGACGACATCGCGAGCCACGTTGTTCCACACCGAGAAGAAACCGGTGGTCGTGCCGACGCCCGACCAGAGACGCGAGATGGTCGTCTGCTCCTCCGTCCGCATGGCGCTGTCAGACTTGCCGAGGAGCTTCACCTCGTTGAGGTCGGCGGCGTATCGTTCGCTCGTGAGCGACGGCGGGGGCGATGGCAGGACTTGCGTCGCCGAGAGCAGCGCCATCGGCGCGGCATGCTGAAGATGGGTGAACGTGGCGGCGGTGTTGGCCGGCGGCGTGGGTTGCCAGCGTCCGGGAAGGGGCGGCTCGGCGTAAGGCGGAAAAGACGGAACGACCCAGCCGTCATTTTGCCGCCACGCCAGAATCTCCCTGGCGACGTGGGCGCCAATCTCGGCGCCGCGGCGGACGAAGCCGGAAGGACGACCGCCAAGATCGGCCGCAAGCGCCTCGTCATAGGCCGCCGCCGCCGACGGGTTGAGGGCCACGAGCACGTCATGAGCGGCCTGCGCGGCTGCCGCCTTGGTCGATCCCCCCAACCCGGGCCGTAGTCTGACCCGATAGGGTTCGAAGTCCCGCTCGATGGCGTTGATCGCATCGAACATCGCGATGTGCGTCATCGCGTAGAAGCGGGGCGTCGCGGGATTGCCAGGCTGAGGAAGCGTGCTCTGAAGAAGCTGGTTCCATTTCAGGACGACGGCCGTGGATGAAGTTGAATGTGTCGCCTCGACTTCGCGCCACCCGACGGTCGTCAGGGCGACAACCAAAGTCGCACCAAGAGTAATCGTCTTGCACATCTGCTTTGCTCCTCGTGGAATTTCGTCGTCCGAGTGTTCGACCGGCGCGGCAGCCTCGTCCAGGAGCGAAAGCTGCAGCTTGCGCCCGGAGTTATCGGGTCTGTCGAGCTCGCGGTTCAGGATGAAGAGTACGCCGGACTGCTCCCTCCACTGAGCCGACGGACGTTTCGCGCGGAGATCCGTCGGGTTCAACCCGCAACCGGATCCTCCGGGCAAGTGGGCCGCCACGCTCGAAATGGTCAATCGGTTGACCGGTCGAACGAGCATTCTGGTCGGCAACCCCGACATCCTTCCCGCCGCACACCGAATCTCGGCGCCGTAGCAGGAGGACACCATGAATTGGATTCTGGCCTCAGCGCTCTGCATGTTCCTGCTCGGCTGCAGCGGCAACGCCGCCGCCCAGCAGATCGAGTGCCGGAGCAGCGCTCCGCTGGTCAAGGCGGTCACGTCGCCGGACAACCACTACGTCACCACTCGGTTTCAGTTCGACACGCCGAACCTTCAGCCGCTCTTGACGACCAGCATCTTCGTCAACAGCCGCGGCAGCAGCTGCGTGATCGCGCATTTCAGCGCGCACGCCCGAATCACGGACAACTACATCGTCTTCCAGGTGCGGATCGACGGCGTGCCGATGCAGGGGCATCTCAGCGCGATCGGGCCGTACACGACGCCCGCGATCGTCGCGTTGTATGACGACCCGTCGGAACAGCTCAGCGATCCCACGAAGGTCGTGGCCTACAACTTCTTCGCGCGCGTGGGGCCCGGGACCCACACCGTGCAGGTGATGGTCGCCGCCGGCAGCGGGATCGATCCAAACAACCTGCCGCAGGTGGGCAGTCCGGTTCTGACCCTCCAGCATCGATAGGAGGCTGATGTGACCAAGCGCCTGTTCACCGAATTGAAAAAAAGCGTTCTCTCGCTCATCGCGGTCACGCTGCTGTGGTGTCTCGTGTCATCGGTCGCGGATTCCACGGTCGGTCGCGCTCAACTTGTTGCCGTAACCACCCCAAAGCATGATTTCTCCAGCGGAGCGGTCGTAGGGGGAAACCCACTCGACACGAACGTCGCCGTCAGCAGCACGCACGTCTGCATCACGACGAGGGCCGGCTTCAAGTGCTTCACGAAGTACGGCAACCCGGTGAGCCCTGGAACGGCGTCTTGCGATGCCAACGGCTTCCCGATCCGTCCAGTCGCTTTCGCGGCGGGCGCGCTGCTGGCGCGCGAGTTCTTCTCGCGATCGTGCCTGTTTGTGCCGCCGGACACCGACGCAGGCAGCACGAAAGACGGACGGATCGTTTTCGGTTCGGCGTACAAGCGTTTCTTCATGGTCTTTCAAAATCGCATCGACCGGGACAGGCCGGCCCGACTGCTGATCGCGGTCTCGAAGAGCGAAGATCCACGCGACGGATGGTGGACCTACATCGACGAGGTCGGCGGGAACAGCAATTCGCTCGACTACCAATTCCTGGGCGTGAACTCCTCGATACTGGTCGTCTCGAACAAGATGAAGCTGATGGACGCCAATAACGCCGCCATACAGAAATGGACCGACCACACGATCTATGGCGTCGCAGAGCTTACGCAGGGCAGCGCGTCCTACGTCAAAAAGATCTGGCCGGCATACAACACCGCCGCTGTGTGCAACGGGTGCGCAGAGGAGCCGCCATTCGGCCCCTACAGCCCGGAGAATCCCCCCCGGAGAAGAATGAGTCCGCCCGTGAGTTCATGGCCGCGGCCTGCGTTCACGAGAGTCCGACCAGCGACTTTTTCTGGATTCACCGCGACAGCAACCAGTACGCGACGGTGTTCGGTCGGCGAGGCGGCAAGGTGACACACCGGCGGACGGCCATCCTCCACGGGGGGTTCAAACCTGTGAATGGCGAGCAGAAAGACAACACCGCTGACGGCAATCCGGCGCCCGCGATCCTCTACACCAACGGCGCCGGCGCCAACTACCAGAATTGCGTGGTTCGCAACAACAAGCTGGTGGCGGCCGCCAACATCGGCCAGAAATGGGCCAACAATGGCGGACTTGTCTCCAACGCTGTCCGGCTCATTCGCGTGGATGTGTCCAATTTCTTTGCCGGATCAGGGCCGCTTCCAGTCGAGATCGAGCGCATCTTCGGCAAGTCCGCTCCTGACGATCCGGTTGACCAAGTCTTCCACTATGGATGGCCGGCTGTCGCGACGAACGCCAACGGTGACATCGTTGTGGGGTCGGTACGCACACGGGAGACGATATTTCCGGAGCAGAGAGCAAGCGTGTTGTTCGCCGGAGACAGCGCGCTGCGACCGAGCGTCTCGATTCGTAGAGGTCTCGACATGGCGGTCGACGGCCACTACCACATGGCCGGTGCCGCCGCCGACCCGGTGACGAACGCCGTATATCTCGCACAGGAGTACCCGGTGTCAGGAAACAGGAGGGTTCACATCACCAAGATGCTCGGCACGAACCGGCCGGACGTGATCCCCTTGTCGCTGACTGCGCCGTCGACGCTGGCCCGAGGTGCGACGTACTCTGCGTCGCTGACGGTCATGAATCAAGGGGATGCAGCAATGCCCGCCTTCAAGGCGAGGTTGCATCTGTCTACGGACGACACGATCAGTGCTTTTGACGCGAGCTTGGCCTCGTTCTCGATTCGTAGCGTGGCGCCCGGTGAAACAGCCGTGGTGCCGGTAAGCATCGCGATTCCGCGGACAACGGCTGCTGGCCCCTATTACATCGGCGCTCGGTTGGACATCGAGACGAGCGCGCTCGAGCACAGCGAGACCAACAATGCGAATCCGTTCCTGCGCGCCGGCCGTGGCAATATCGCAGCAACGGTGCAATAGGAATTTACACAGCGAATTTTGGAGGCGCCGCCCGGATTTGAACCGGGGATGGAGGTTTTGCAGACCTCTGCCTTACCACTTGGCGACGGCGCCGACAGGAACTAGCGCTTGCGGTTCAGGGTGCAGGGTTCGACGTTCAAGGAAGTATTGGAGCGGGAAACGGGATTCGAACCCGCGACTTCGACCTTGGCAAGGTCGCACTCTACCACTGAGTTATTCCCGCCCGCCGAGCAAAAGCTTAGCGTACCACACGAGTTGGACCATCGCAATTTGGGGCGGATGCTACAGACCGAGGACCGCGGCCACTCGCCGGCGGACGGAGCGGCGGACGGCCAGCCATAGCAGCGCCACCCGGCCCCGCGGTCTCGCGGGCGTGGAAGAGGCATACGGCGCCATCGGGCTGGTCGGCTCCCAGCCCTGCCGAATGAGCCGGCTCTGAACCCGCAGCGTGCGCTCGACGAGGCGATGCGGGTCCTCGTACCGTTCGACGCTCTCGAGCCCGTCCGGGCCGGTCACCACCAGCTCGTACGCGTCCGCGTCCGGGGCCCGGCGGACCTCCAGATCGACCTGCTGGCGCCCCCTGGTCAGAAACCAGATCATGGGTCTCTGATCTTTCGGACTCGAGGGCTCGACGCATTAGCCTTGAGCTTTGAGCTTTGAGCCTTGAGCTTTGGGCATTGGGCATTGGGCATTGGGCATTAATTGATGGCGTCAAACGCCGACCGATAGAGGGTGACCACCGGTTCGGGGCCTGATACATCAACGGTGACGACGTCGAAGCGGCAGGCGACGTCGGCTTCGTTCAGGCGCCGGTCGAAGAGATAGGCCTCGGCCATGCGGGTCATCCGCCACTCCTTCCGCGCGGTGATCGAATCCTCGGCGGACCCGTAGTCCTCCCCTGCCCTCGCCCGGACCTCGACGAACACGAGCGTGCCCGCCTCCTCGGCGACGATGTCGATTTCTCCAAGCTGTGTGCGGAAACGGCGGGCAAGAATTGCGTACCCGCGCGCGGTCAGCTCGCGGCAGACGAGATCTTCCGCCTCTTTTCCGAGGACGCGACGATAGTCAGAAGGCACGCCCGTGCGCGACGCAAGGCGTGTTCCGCGACGAAAAAGGGGGCAGTCACCTTTTTACGTAGCGCGTAAAAAGGTGACTGTCCCCTTTTTCATCGCCGAGTGCTCGACTTCAGTCAGAGCGGCGTCGAAGATCTCGACGATTGAGTCTGCTTGCGGCTTCGTCAGGACGAGCGGAGGGGCGAAGCGGACGACGTTCCGGCCGGCGCCGAGAATCAGAACGCCCCGGTGGAACATCGCATCGACGACGGCGTCGCGCTCGGAGGTGGCGCGCTCTTTCGTCTGACGGTCGCGCACGAGCTCGACGCCAATCATCAGCCCCTTGCCGCGAACGTCGCCGATCAGGGGATGCTTCTCGGCAAGCGCCCGGAGCGATTCGAGCATGTGCGCGCCGACCGTCTCGGCGTTCTTCACGAGCGTGTCGCGAAGTAGCTTGACGGTCGCCAGCGCGGCGGCGCACGACACCGGATTTCCGCCGAACGTCGACGCGTGCGCGCCCGGCGGCCACATCATGATGTCGGCGCGCGACGCGGTCACACCGAGCGGCATTCCCGACGCGATCCCCTTCGCCACGGCGACGATGTCGGGCTTGATGTCGAAGTGCTCGCACGCGAACATCTTGCCGCTTCGGCCCATACCCGATTGCACTTCGTCAGCCACGAGCAGCATGCCGTGCTTCCGAGTGATAGCCGCCAGCCGCTCGAGGAACTGCTTCGGCGGGACGACGTAACCCCCCTCGCCCTGGATGGGTTCAACGACGATGGCGGCGACCTCGTCGGGAGAGACGAGGTGCACGAGAATCTGATCTTCGATGTAACTGGCGCACTCGGCGCCGCAGGTGTCCGGCTTCATGCCGAGCGGACAGCGATAGCAATCCGGGTACGGGGCGTGATACACGCCGGACATCAGCGGGCCGAAGCCGCGCCGCTGGATCGCCTTGCTCGACGTCAGCGAGAGCGCGCCCAGCGAGCGGCCGTGGAACGAGCCCAGAAACGCGATGAGATTGGGGCGCTTCGTGTGATAACGCGACAGCTTGATCGCCGCCTCGATCGCCTCCGTTCCAGAGTTGCCAAAGAACGTGCGGACCGGTCCATCGATCGGCACGATGGCACCGATCTCCTCCGCGAGCCGGACCTGCGGCTCGTAGTAGAAGTCGGTGCCTGACATGTGCAGGAATTTTTGCGCCTGGTCGACGATCGCCTTCACGACGTCGGGGTGGGAATGGCCCGTCGAGGTCACGGCGATGCCGGCCGCGCAGTCGAGAAAACGGTTGCCGTCGACATCCTCGACGACCGATCCCTCGCCGCGCGCCATCACGAACGGATAGGAGCGGGTATAGGAGGTCGACACGCTGCGCGCGTCGCGCTCGATGATGGCCTTCGCCTTCGGTCCTGGAAGCTCAGTCTTTATGTCAGGTGCGTTCATCCTAGTGTCCAATGCCTGATGCCCAATGCCTAAAGGTTACTTGCGTTTCCAGCGCGTCCCGCCGGCGGAGTCCTCGAGCACGATGCCGGCGGCCTCCAGCTCTTCGCGGATGCGATCGGCCCTGCGGAAATCGCGCGCGCGACGCGCGTCGCGGCGCTCCTCGATGCGCTGCTCGATCACGTCGATCGGAAGCGGCGGCCGCTCGTCCTCCGCTCGCCTCAGCGACATGATCCCGAGCGTCCGATCGAAGCCGTCGAACGCCGCGCGGATCGCGTCCACGTCGGAACGGCCGGCGCCGCCGGCGTCGATCGCCTCGTTCAGCACACGGACGAGCGAGAACAGCTCTCCGAGCGCGCCGGCCGTGTTCAGGTCGTCCGCCATGCGGTCGGCGAACGCCTGCCGCGCCTCTGCCACGCGCGCCTGAATCTCCGGATGCGCTTCGCCACCCGACACGGCATCGAGGCGCGCCAGGAAGTCGGCCCAGCGGCGAACCGCCCGCTCCGCCGCATCCAGCTCGCCCCATGAGAAGCGCAGCTGCTTGCGGTAGTGGACGGCCAGCAGCGCGTAGCGAAGCGCCGACGCGCGATGACCGGCTGCGAGCACGTCCTGCACGGTCAGGACGTTCCCGATCGACTTCGACATCTTCTCCGCTTTGCCCTCATCGTCTTCGACGTCGAGCATCAGGTGCTCGGTGTGCACCCAGAAGCGTGAGAACTGGCGGCCGGTCGCCGCCTCGCTCTGCGCGATCTCGTTCTCATGATGAGGAAAGATCAGATCCACTCCGCCCGCGTGAATGTCGATCGGCGGCTCGCCGAGGAGCCGCAGCGCCATCGCGGAGCACTCGATGTGCCAGCCCGGACGGCCCGGGCCGATGGCGTCGGGGCTCCAGGTCGGCTCGCCGGGACGCGTCGCCTTCCACAGGACGAAGTCGCGGGCGTTCTCCTTGTCGTACTTGTCGGCGTCGACGCGCGCGCCCGACTTGATGCCTTCGTGATCGAGCCGCGCGAGCTTCCCGTACTCGGGGAACGTCGAGATCTTGAAATAGATCGATCCGTCGCTTCGGTATGTGTGGCCCCGCTCTTCGAGCGCGCCGATCACGCGGCCCATCGCCTCGATGTTCTCCGCGTCGGTCGCACGTGGCGTCTCCTCGACCGGCTCGAGCCCCAGCGCCGATGCATCCTCGCGAAACGCCTCGATCCAGCGATCCGTGTACTCCCGGAGCGGCACGCCCGCCCTCTGCGACTCGAGGATCGTGCGATCGTCCACGTCGGTGAAGTTCATCACCTGGCGGACCTTCCATCCCTGCTGGTACTTCAGCACGCGGCGTAGGACGTCCAGGCACACGAACGTCCGGAAGTTGCCAACGTGGCCGCGCGCGTAGACGGTGAGGCCGCACGTGTACATGCGGACGGTGCCGTCGCGCAGCGGCGAGAAGTCCTCTTCCCGGCGTGTCAGCGTGTTATAGAGGCGCAAGCTCGAATGTCCGCGCGCCGGCCCGGACGTGAACCTTGAGCGCGGAGTACGTCCCCTCGAAGCGGATCGCCAGCGGCTCGCCTGAGGCGACGACCTCGCCCGCCTGGTGCTCGAACTCCGCCGCCAGCTTCGCCGCATCGGCCGGCTGGTAGCCAAGCTGTTCGGCCACGAGCTTCGTCAGCGCTGCCGCGATCGTCACGAAGCGTGAATCTGCCGGGACGGTCAAGTGCAACGAGAGAGGTACGGGAAGCGACGGCGGGCCCGCGGGCATCCAGTAATTCTAACTCAGCCTGTTCAGAGCGAAACGCTGGCAAAGAGCCGGCGAGCATGCCGGATATCGGCGTCAATCTGCGCCTGGAGCGCATCGACATCGGAAAAAGCCCGCTCGTCGCGCAGCCGCTGGAGGAAAAACAGCCGGATTCGCGCGCCGTACAAGTCGCGACTGAAGTCCAGGATGTGGGTTTCGACGGTCGTCCCGCTGCCCCCAAACGTGGGCCGCGATCCGATGTTCGTCACCGACGGCTGCATCGCCTCCTCACCCGCGACCTGCACGCCCGTCGCGTATACGCCATGCGGAGGCAGGAGCTCGTTCTCCGAGCAGATGTTCGCGGTCGGAAATCCGATCTCGCGGCCGCGGGCGTCCCCGCGCACCACAGAGCCGTCGATGAACACCTGACGGCCGAGCAGCGCGCCAGCCTCGTCCACCCGTCCCTCGCTCACGAGCCGGCGGATCCGCGTGCTGCTGACGACGAATTCCTTGTATCGGACGGGGTCGATCTTTTCGGCTCGGAAGCCGTACCGCACCCCGAGCTGACGCAGCAGGCTGTAGTTGCCCGATCGGTCGCGGCCGAACAGGAAATTCGCGCCGACCCAGATTTCGACGCTCCGGAGCCAGTCGACCAGGGCGGCGCGCACGAACGTCTCCGGGTCCCAGCGCGACAGCTCAGGCGAAAACCGCACGATCACGACGCCATGCATGCCGGCGCGCTCCAGCGCCTCGAGCCGCTGCGCCGTCGTCATGAGCAGCGGCGGCGCCTTGTCGGGCCGGACGACACGCGGCGGATGCGGATCGAACGTCATGGCGACTGGAGTGCCGCCCCGCTCCCCCGCGCGCCGGCGCACGCGGTCGATGATCTTCATGTGCCCGCGGTGCAGGCCGTCGAAGTTGCCCAGCGCCACGACCGGCTGCGGCCACCGTGGCCGCTGGTCGTCTGGAAAATTCACTATCTCCATAAAACCAGTGAACAAGAGAACCGGTTCGGGGTTCGGTTCGAGCGCTGAACCTCGAACCAACCCTGAACCAAGAACCATGAACCACACCTTGAACCTTGCACCTTGAACCCTGAACCGACGAGTTCAGATATCTACAACGAGTCCATCATATGCGAGCGCCATGCCTTCGGGCAGACGGGCGCAGGTGGCGGCGTGCGGCAAGTCGTGCGTCATGTGGGTGAACCAGACGCGAGGCGCGCCGATGCGTCGTGCCGCATCGACGGCCTGCTCCAGCGTGAAGTGCGTCGGATGCGGACGATCGCGAAGCGCGCTGATGACCACCGCCTGCAGATCCGTCAGCAGCGGCCACGAGTCGTCCGGAATTCCGCTGCAGTCGGTGAGATACGCGAATCCACCGACCCGCCAACCGAGAATGCTGCGTTCTCCGTGCCAGATCGGCACGGGCACGAAGCGAGTGCCCTCGATCTCGACCGGTCCATTGACCACGCGCAGATCGAGCTCGGGTAAGCCGCCGCCGCGCGGCGTGGCCGGATCGAACACGTACGCGAATGTGCGACGGATATCCTCCGCTGAGCGGCCGTCCGCCCAGCATGGCATCGCTCCGCCGTTGATCGCGTTGAACCGCCGCACGTCGTCCAGCCCGAGAATGTGGTCCGCGTGGCTATGGGTGAAGAGGATCGCGTCGACCCGGACCACGCCGCAGGCGAGCGCCTGCGTGCGAAGGTCGGTAGCCGTGTCCACCAGAACGCTCGGGCCGCCTTCCGTTTCAATGAAAATGGATGGACGCGTTCGCCGATCCCGAGGATCGGACGACGTGCACGTGCCGCAGCGGCATCCGATCATCGGCACACCATGAGACGTACCGGTGCCGAGGAACGTGATCTTGAGCGACTTCACAATTCTGAATGCTGAGTGCTGAGTGCTGAATGTTGAAAGCTCAAAGCTCAAAGCTCAGAGCTCAGAGCTCACGGCTCAATGATCCGCTTATCGGCCTTTTGCGCTTCGACGTAGCGGAGTCGCAGCTCGTAGAGAACCTGGCGCAGGAGTCGGGTCTCCCCCTCTGACAGATTGCCTTTCGTCTTGGCCTCCAGCATTTCGATGAGGCCGATCATCTGCGTCGCGCCTTCGAGGTTCACCGGCTGCCGTTCGCCGCTGACGGCGTCGGCCAGGTCCCCGAAGTGCACGGCTGCCGCGCTCGCCAGCATGATGACGAGATTGCTGAACGCGGGATCGAGGTCAAGTGCGGGGCCGGATTCGGGTTCAGTGTTCATGTACGGCTGATCATCACATCCGTTCCGGATAGTACCATAGCTCGCCATGGCGAAACGGACGAAACAGAGGACGAGCTCTTCAAAGGCGGGACGCGAGTTTCAACGCCTCGTCGCCACGATGGCCACGCTGCGCGGGCCACGCGGATGTCCGTGGGACCGCGAGCAGACGCTCGCGTCGCTGCGTCCATATCTCCTCGAAGAAACCTACGAGGTGCTGGACGCCATCGATCGCGCCGACCATGACGCGCTCAAAGGGGAGATCGGCGATCTGATTTTCGAAGGCGTATTCCTCGCGCAGATCTGCGCCGACGAACGCCGGTTCACGGTCGTGGATTCGTTGAAAGCGGTCACCGACAAGCTCGTCCGACGGCATCCGCACATCTACGGTCCCCGAAAGGCCCGGATCAGCTCCGACCTCGTGCGCGGCCAGTGGGAGCGCATCAAGGCGCGCGAACAGAAGACGCGCGGCGAGCGGCGGACCGTGCTCGGAGGCGTCGGCCGTTCGCTGCCCGCACTGCTTCGTGCCTATGAGATCGGAACCAGGGCAAGCGCCGTCGGCTTTGACTGGGCGCGCGCCGCCGACGTCGTCGGCAAGATCCGTGAAGAGGTTGACGAGCTCGCCGGGGCGATAGCCGCCGGGCGGAACGGAGGCGCCCGGGCGCAGCAGCACGTGGAAGAAGAGATGGGAGACCTCCTCTTTGCGATTGCAAACCTGGCCCGCAAGCTGAAGCTCGAGCCGGAATCGGCACTGCGCCGCGCGAACGAAAAGTTCATCGCCCGTTTCGAGTCGATGGAGCGCGCCTTCGAAGCCGAGGGCTCCTCGATTCACGAGGCTACGCTCGAACAGATGGAGCGGCGCTGGCAGCAGATCAAGCGGACGACAAAAACCACCGCCGACCGCCGTCGCGCCGCCAGAAGGCCACGCCAGAAAGTGCGATCTTCCGCGCTAAGTGACTGATTCCGCGGCCGCGCGCGCCTTGCACCCGGGCGCGCATGCGGCTGCCTTCCGTCCTTCCGGCTGTTGCTCTCATCTGCGGCGTTGGCGCAGGCAGCATCGGGCCGACTGCCACGGCTCTGCCCGCAGCCACGATGATGGTCGGCGCGGCTGCGCTCGGTGCCGCGACACGCCAACGGCCCGGCTGGATCTTCCACATGTCGATCGGGTCCGGCTTCTTTGCCGCCGGCGCGGCGCTTGGCGCGCATGCCGCCGCGGAAAGTCGGGCGGTTGATCTTGGCCAGTACGCGGCCTCGTCTCCTCTCGAGCTCGAGGGCCGCCTCGTCGAGGACGCGGCTCCAAGCCCGTACGGGGCTTCACTGGTCGTCGAGGCCTCCGCGGTGTGGTCTCAGGGTTCAAGACGCTCGGTATCCGGTGGGCTGCGACTGTCGGTCGGCGGCTCCCTCGTGGAACGCAGACGACACGGATGGCGCGCGGGCCGCCTGGTCCGCCTGACCGCTTCCGTGCGGACGCCGACAGGCTTTCGAAATCCTGGCAACCCCGACGAGGAGGTCGCTCTGGCGCGACGCGGCATCGCTCTCGTGGGCTCGGTGAAGAGCGCAGCACTCGTGAACGTCATCGCCGACGGCCACGCCGCGGCCGAAGCGGCCGCGGCCGTACGCGCCTGGATACGTGAGATTGTCGGCCGGCGGGTCGGGCGTCACTCGCGGCAATCGGCCGCGATCGTCACGGCCATCCTGATCGGAGATCGTGCGGGTCTCGACACTGACGTCGAGCGCCGGCTGCAGGAAGGGGGCACCTACCACGTCATCGCGATCTCGGGCGGCAACGTTGCGGTGCTGGCTGGCCTCGCCCTTGCGCTGGCTCGGCTCGCGCGCGTCTCCGTCAGAGTGGGCGCGATCCTGGCCATCGCGCTGCTCGTCGCCTATGGGTATGTCGCCGGTGGAGGGCCGTCGGTGGGGCGGGCAACCCTCGCCGCCGTGCTCTACCTTGCCGCGCGCGTGCTTGATCACCGTGCGCCGGCAGCAAATACGCTCGCCGTCGCCGTTGCGGTGGCGCTGCTTCGCGCCCCTCTCGACCTGTACGATCCAGGCCTCGCCCTCTCGTACGGCGCGACGCTCGCGCTCATCATCGGCGCCGACGCCGGCACGAGGCACCTCTTTCGAGGATGGTCGAATGTGCCGCCTGTCGTTCGAGCGGCGGCAGGTCTCGCTATCGCAACGATCTGCGCCGAGATTGCCGTTCTGCCGCTGTCGGCGCTCGCCTTCGGCCGGGTGACGATCGCCGGTCTCATCCTGAACTTCGCCGCGATCCCGCTGATGGCGGTCGTCCAGACGGCCGGCCTCGCCGTGCTCGCCCTGGATTCATTCCTGCCAATGCTTGCCGCGCTGTCCGCATACATCGCCCACGCGAGCGCAGCCGGCGTCATTGGATCGACCTCACTCCTCGACGTCGCGCCATGGCTGACCTGGCGCGTACCTGCGCCTGCGATCGTCGTCCTGGTCTTCTATTACGCCGCGTGGGCCGTCGCGATCGCGATTCGCCGTACACGGACTGCGGCGCTCGCGATCGCCGCCTGCACCGGCTTCATCATCGCGGCGCCGGCATTGCCGCCCGGTCCGCAGCAGTCGAAGCTGATCGTGACGGTCCTCGACGTCGGTCAGGGAGAATCGATCCTGCTCGCGATGCCGGACGGCAGGCACGTCCTCGTCGACGCCGGCGGCACGCCAGGATCGTCGTTCGACATCGGCGGCCGAATAGTCGCGCCGGCGCTCACGACGCTGGGCGTCCGGCGGCTCTCAGCGGTTGCGCTCACGCATCCGGACCCCGACCACATCGGCGGCGCACCGACCATCCTCCGCGAGTTCAGGCCGATCGAAGTCTGGGAAGGGGTGCCGGTGCCTCCGCACCCGGCGAGGCGCGATCTCGCCAGACAGGCAGCGAGCCGCTCGCTCGGCTGGCGGCGTCTGCATGCTGGCAGCCGTCTGGCATTCGGGCCGGTCGAGATCGCCGTGCTGCATCCGCCGCCTCCGGACTGGGAGCGCCAGCGCGCACGGAACGACGACTCTCTGGTACTCGACGTCCGCTATGGCGCGGTGTCGATTCTGCTGACCGGCGACGTCGGCCGGCACGTCGAACGCCTCATCGCCCCTTCGCTCCTCTCCGCCGGGATTCGAATACTGAAGGCCGCACACCACGGCAGCGCCACTTCCACCGACGCCAGCCTGCTTGGAGCCTACCGCCCGCACGCGGTCATCTTCAGCGCGGGCCGCGACAACCGGTTCGCACATCCGTCGCCGGGCGTTCTGAGGCGCGTTGCTGCGTTGGGTGCGGAGATCTTCAGGACGGACCAGGACGGTGCGATAACCATCACAACCGATGGGCGCTCGCTAGCGATCTCGACGATGGCTGGAAGACAAGCGCTGTTCGGAAGCTGACACCTGAAGCGCATCTTGCAGCGGGAGGACGAGGTAGTCGGCTCCCGCCTCCACGGGGCATCGCGCCGGGAACGCGCGCGCCGTTCGCAACCCTCTCGCCGGCGCGTTGACTATCGGGTTCTCCATACTTGGTCCGTACACGGCCAGTACCACCATTGCTGATTCGCACGTCACGGATCGTGGTGACCGAAGTCAACGCGGAAGACTCACTTCGCGCGCGTTCCGGCTTCGCACTGCCGCGGCGCGACCCCGAGTCGGCGGTCGCCGACTACCTCGCCCTCGGGCTTCAGCGCGAGACAGGCTGCGGGTGGCGGGGCCGTCGGAGCAAGCCGGACCCGCGACAGCAACAAAATTGCGCCGAGCGAGTCTTCCGCGGCGGTCTGCCACAAAAGGGGCGTCCGGCGTCACGAGCGTGTAGGTGCCGCCCGTTCAGAAAGCGGGGCTGTCGCCATTAGCAGGACCGCCGCGTGGCGGAAGAGTTGCGAGCGGAGGTGCAATTTTCCGGCTTGCGGAGCGTGTCGGCCCTGCCACCCGCAGCCCGCTCGCGCCCGCCTCAGTCGGGTTTCGGGTCTACGACCGCGTCCTCGCCACCTGGTGGTAATCCTGCAGCGCCCGAACCGTCAGCGCCTCGGCCTTCAGCGCCTTGATCGCGTTGACGGCGGCGGCCGCGCCGGTGAGCGTGGTGATGCAGGCGACGTCGTGGAGCGTGGCGGTCCGGCGAACGGTGCGGTCGTCGAAGAACGACTCGCGGCCGAGCGGCGTGTTGACGACGAGCTGGATCTTGCCGTTGAGAATCTCGTCGGCGACGTGCGGCCGGCCCTCGTTGATCTTGAAGACGATGTCGGCGTGAATGCCGTGAGCGCGCAGGAACGCCGCGGTGCCGCGCGTGGCCACGATGCCGAACCCGAGCTGCCTGAGGTCCCGCGCGATCGGAACGACGTTCGGCTTGTCGTCGTTGTTGACGCTGATGAACGCGTAGCCTTCTGACGGCAGCCGGTGACCGGCGGCGAGCTGCGCCTTGGCGAACGCAGGCCCGAACGCGAGCGCGCCGCCCATGACCTCTCCCGTCGACTTCATCTCCGGCCCCAGGATCGTGTCGACGCCCGGGAACCGCATGAACGGGAAGACCGGCGTCTTGACGAACACGCCAGCCACGTCGAGATCGTCGGTCAGCCCCTGGTCGGCGAGCGTTTTCCCGATCATCACGCGGGCGGCGACCTTGGCGAGCGGCACACCGGTCGCCTTCGACAGATACGGCACGGTTCGCGACGCGCGCGGATTGACCTCCAGCACGTACACGACGTCGTCCTTGATCGCGAACTGGACGTTCATCAGGCCGACGACCTTGAGTGACTTGGCGATCCGGCGAGTGTACTCACGAATCGTGTGCAGGTGGCGCTCGGGCACCATGTATGGCGGGATGACGCACGAGCTGTCGCCCGAGTGGATGCCCGCCTCCTCGATGTGCTCCATGATGCCGCCAATGACGACGGCGCCCGTGGCGTCCGCGATCGCGTCGACGTCTAGCTCGAACGCGTCCTCGAGGAACTTGTCGATGAGAACAGGATGGTCGGGCGACGCGGTGACGGCGGTCGCCATGTAGCGATCGAGCGCCGCGGTGTCGTAGACGATCGCCATCGCGCGCCCGCCGAGCACGTACGAGGGTCGTACGACGACCGGGAACCCGATGCCGGACGCGACTTCGTGCGCCTCGTCGGCCGACGTCGCCGTCCCGCTCGGCGCCTGCGGAATTCCGAGCCCCCACAGCAAGTCGGCGAACCGCCGGCGATCCTCGGCCAGGTCGATCGAATCGGGCGACGTGCCGAGAATCTTGACGCCCGCATCCTGCAGCGGAATGGCGAGCTTCAGCGGGGTCTGACCGCCGTACTGGACGACGCAGGCGACGTCGCCCCCCGCGGAGCGCTCGCGCTCGACGATCGCAGAGACGTCTTCGAACGTCAGCGGCTCGAAGTAGAGCCGATCGACCGTGTCGTAGTCGGTCGAGACCGTCTCCGGATTGCAGTTGACCATGATCGTCTCGTAGCCGTCCTCGCGCAGCGCGAACGCCGCGTGCACGCAGCAGTAGTCGAACTCGATTCCCTGCCCTATCCGGTTCGGCCCGCTTCCGAGGATGATGACCTTCGGCCGGCTCGTGGGCGCCGCCTCGCATTCCTCTTCGTAGGTTCCGTACAGATACGGCGTAAACGACTCGAACTCCGCGGCGCACGTGTCGATCCGCTTGTACACGGCCTGCAGCCCGGCGCTCGTCCGGGATTCCCTGACCGCCGCCTCGCTCACGCCCAGGATGCCCGCGAGCTCGATGTCGCCAAACCCCGCGCGCTTGAGCGCCCGGAGCGCGTCGGAGGACATGCCGCGCAGGCCGACCACCGCAGCCGACCGCGCCAGGCCCACGAGCTGCGAGAACTGCGTGAGGAACCAGCGATCGATCTTCGTCAGCGCGTGGAGCTCCTCTACCGTCCAGCCCTGAGCCAGCGCGCGGAAGATCGCCCACATCCGGCGATCGGTCGGCACGCTGAGCGCACGCTGGAGTGCGGCGCGATCTTCGTCCGCCTCCCAGGTTGCCTCTCCCGGCTCCCGTTCCTCCGCGCCGCGCACGCCGTCGTCATCGGCGGCGGCCGTCCGGGTGCCTTCCTGCGTGAAGAGGCGGCCGCTCTTGCCGAGCTCGAGCGACCGGAACGCCTTGAGAAACGCTTCCTTGAACGTCCGGCCGATCGCCATCACCTCACCGACCGACTTCATCTGCGTCGTCAGCGTGCGATCCGCCTGCGGGAACTTTTCGAACGCCCAGCGCGGCACCTTCACGACGACGTAGTCGATCGTGGGCTCGAACGACGCGGGCGTCAGCTTCGTGATGTCGTTAGGAATCTCGTCGAGGCGGTAGCCAAGCGCGAGTTTGGCGGCAATCTTGGCGATCGGAAAGCCGGTGGCCTTGGATGCGAGCGCCGACGAGCGCGAGACGCGCGGGTTCATCTCGATCACGATCATCCGGCCGTCCGCCGGGTTCACCGCGAACTGGATGTTCGAGCCGCCCGTTTCGACGCCGACGCGCCGGATGATCCGGCGCGCCGCGTCGCGCATGCGCTGATACTCCTTGTCGGTGAGCGTGAGCGCAGGCGCGACCGTGATGCTGTCGCCCGTATGCACTCCCATCGGATCGACGTTTTCGATCGAGCAGATCACGACGAAGTTGTCCGCCCCGTCGCGCATCACCTCGAGCTCGAACTCCTTCCAACCGATCACCGACTCTTCGAGCAGGACTTCGTGGACCGGGCTGAGGTCGAGTCCCCGTCCGACGACCTCGCGGAACTCCTCGATGTTGTAGGCGATGCCGCCGCCGACGCCGCCGAGCGTGAACGACGGGCGGACAATCACCGGGAAGCCGATCTCCTCGGTCACCTGGTACGCCTCCGCGAGCGTGCGGACGTATCCGCTGCGCGGGACCTCCATCCCGATCTCGCGCATCGCCTCGCGGAACTTCAGCCGGTCTTCCGCGACCTTGATCGCGTCGATCTGCGCGCCGATCAGCCTGACGCCGAACTTGTCGAGCGTTCCGTTCTCCGCGAGCGCCACCGCGAGGTTGAGCGCCGTCTGGCCGCCGACGGTGGGCAGCAGCGAATCCGGTCGCTCCTTTTCGATGACGGCGGCCACCGTCTCCGGGGTCAGCGGCTCGACATACGTGCGGTCGGCGAACTCGGGGTCGGTCATGATCGTCGCCGGGTTGCTGTTGATCAGCACGACCTCGAGCCCCTCGGCGCGCAGCGCCTTGCACGCCTGCGTGCCCGAGTAGTCGAACTCGCACGCCTGGCCGATCACGATGGGCCCGGACCCGATGACGAGCACGCGATGGATGTCTGTGCGTTTTGGCATTCCGTGCGGGTAGAGTCCCTAGTCCTTACGTCCGTTTCTCAATTTCGTCCATGAACTGCTTGAACAGGTAATCCGCGTCGTGAGGTCCGGGTGACGCCTCCGGATGATACTGCACGCAGAACACCGGCTTCGTTGCGTGACGGAGCCCTTCGATCGTGCCGTCGTACAGGTTGACGTGCGTGACGGCGACGTCGGACGGCACGGTGTCCGGATCGACGGCGAACCCGTGGTTCTGCGACGTGATCTCCACCTGGCCCGACTGCAGCTCCTTGACCGGATGGTTGGCGCCGCGATGCCCGAACTTGAGCTTGTAGGTTTGCCCGCCCATGGCGAGCGCCAGAATCTGGTGGCCGAGGCAGATCCCGAACACGGGGACGTCCGACTTCACGAGCTCGCGCGCGTTGCCTATCGCGTAGCTGAGCGCGGCGGGATCTCCGGGCCCGTTGCTGAGGAACACACCGTCCGGGTTCGTCGCGAGGAGCTCGGAGGCGGGCGCCGTCGCCGGAAACACGCGGACGTCGCAGCCGTACGCGTCAAAGCGGCGCAGGATGTTCCACTTCATTCCGAAGTCGTAGGCGGCGATTTTCAACCGCCGCTTCGACCGGCGCTCCGGCCGCACCTGAAACTCCTCGTCGACGGTTCCGCCCTTCCAGTCGAACGGCGCCGGACACGTGACGTCGAGGACGAGATCGGAACCCTCCATCCGGCGCGCCGCCCGCGCCTTCTCGACGAGTCCCGCGGGCTCGTTCGGCCCGGTCGCGATGACGCCGCGCATGACGCCGGCAGACCGCAGCACGCGCGTGAGCGCGCGCGTGTCGATGTCCGAGATGGCGACGATGTGGTGGCGCGTGAGGTAGTCGGCGAGCGACCCTTCGGCGCGCCAGTTGCTCGCCACCGGTGACGACTCGCGCATGATGAAGCCGGCCACCTGCGGCCCCCTCGACTCCTCGTCGTCTTCCGTGACGCCGTAGTTGCCGATCTCTGGACAGGTCATCGTGACGATCTGGCCGGCGTAGGAGGGATCGGTGAGGACCTCCTGATAGCCGGTCATGCTCGTGTTGAAGACCACTTCCCCCGAGGTTTCACCCGCGGCGCCCGCGGCTTCGCCACGGAACCACTGACCGTTTTCGAGTGCCAGGTATGCAATCACGTGAGTTGCCTTTACGGCACGGGCTCGAGCGATCCGGTGACCCGGGCCGTCGAGCCGGCCACGACGCGCGCGGCGGAGGTCCAGGTCTGATGGCCGGCGAGCTCGAGCCGGACGACGTGCGAGCCGATGTCGATCTTCGACAGCTGCAGCGGCGTCGTCCCGACGGCGCGTCCATCGACGTAGATCTTGGCCCCGCGGGGCCGCGAGTCGACGTAGAGCGTGCCCGTGAGCCCGCTCGTCGGCGCCGGCGTCGCAGCCGGCTTCGATGGTGGCGAGCTCGGAGGCCTCGGCCGCGACGCCTGCCTCGTGCTGGGGCGCGGAGTTCTGGTTGCTTCGCGGGCGAGAGAAACGTTGACCTCGCCGAGGCTGTCCTCGGCCGACAGCGCGACCGACGCGTTCTGAGCCACGTAGCCCTGGTGGACGACGCGAATCGCGTGCTTGCCGAGCGGCACGTCCTCGAGCGTCAGCGGCGATCGACCTCGCCACTGGCCGTCGACGAGCACACCGGCATTGGACGGCGTCGAGCGCACGACGATTGTGCCGCGCCTGGCTGCAGCCGGCGGTTCAGCGGGCACGGCGGCCGGAGCTGCCGGCGGCGCGTCCGCAACTTTCTCCTCGCTGTAGGCCTGTCCTCCACCCGGCGCCGGATCCGCGGCAGCCGACGGTGCCTGTTCGGATGTTGACGGCGTGGGGTTTCCGTTGGCCTGTCCTCGCGTGCCGACGGCGTAGCCCGCAACGAATCCGACGAGGAGACCGGCCACGAGGACGAGCGCGAACGGAAGCGCCGAAAACCTCGGACGATCCACCGCCGCGACGTGGACCGGCATCGACGGGTGTTCCTCAGTGAAGAGGACGGGTCCCGACGTCGCGGTCGGCACCGAATCGAGCGGCACGTCGGCCTGCTCGTAGTCGTCGAAATGGATGCGATCGATATCGGCATCGGCCGTATCCGCCGCGTGGAGTGGTTCCTCGAACGGCTCGACTTCGACCGGTTCGGCCGCCTTCACGGGCTCTATGGGCTTCACCGTTTCCACGGGGACCGGCGCCGCGACTTCCGCCGCGCTGACCGCTTCGACCTCGTCCGTTTCGTCCTCGTCCGCTTCGTCCTCGAGCGCGTCGACGAGCGACGGCTGGATCCGCGTGGCGCGTTCGCGCTTCGCAGGCGCGACTGGCGCGTCCGCCCGGATGTCGCGCTCGTCTTCCCCGTCCGCGGCCGCTTCGAGCGCGCGCGCAAATGCGAGCGCGTTTGGATATCTGACTGAGGGATCTTCGGCAAGCGCACGCGCGAGCGGCCCGGCGAGCAACCGCCTCACACCTTCGGGCGCGCCCCGGTCGTCGCCCGGCAGCTTCGATCCGCTCGCCGCGCCTGTGATCCGGCGGCCGGTCAGGAGCTCCCACGCGATCGCCCCGAGTGCAAACACGTCCGCTTCGGATCCCCACTCGCCGCCTTCGACACGCTCCGGAGCGCTGTACGGACGCCGGACCGGTGCGCGCAAACCGACCGCTTCGAGCGCGTTCGCCACGCCGAAGCCGGTCGCGCGCGCTTCGTCCGGTGTCAGGAAGATGTCGCGTGGATGCAGCGTGCCGTGGCCGACGCCAGCGGCCCGCGCAAAATCGAGCGCCCCCGCGAGCTGCGCGATGAACGGCAGCGCCTTGTCGAGCGACGCCGGCGCATAGTGCCGGATCGCGATGTCGAGCGCCTCGCCGGCGACGTACTCCGAGGCCAGGTACGCAGTGCTGCCCTCGACGCCAGCCGCCAGCGGCGCGACGATCGATGGATGTCCGAGCCCGGCGTCGACGAGGCGCTCGAGTTCGTCAGCCAGCGCACGCGCCTGTTCGGGCGTGAGGTCGAGTCGAAAAACCTTGACGGCGGCAAGACGGTCGCGCGCCGGCTCGTAGGTTCGAAACACGGGGCCGAGCACGCCGACGCCTACCTGATGCAGGACCCGGAATGGTCCGAACGCGGCCGGAGGGGAAAACGAAGTCGCGTCGCTTGAGTTCAGCTCAGAAGCTCCTTCGGCGGGACTCGATCGTAACACATTCGCTCACCTTTGCTCGCGTATGCCGTCAGCGGTTTGGACCCTCCGACGCTGTCGGTGAGTCCAAGCTGGTTGACAGGGTATGGACGCTTTGCAAGAGTACGGGCCGGTGCCCACCGACTCGAGCGACACCGCCGCAAAGGCCGCCATCGACGTGCGGCGCTTCCCGTGGATCCGGCGGCTCGCGGGAGCCTACGCGCACGATTTCGAAAGCGTCGCGCCGTTCTTCGCCGGCAATCCGGCCTCTCCGGACGCCTGGAAGTCGGCCATCGCGCGCGCGCAATCGCATCCCCGCCGCCGCGACGAGCTCGCCCGTCTGGTACAGGCGCAGCTCGGCGCCCGCCGCTCGCCCGACGCCGCGCGTGAAGCGGCCGCGAGGCTGCGCGACCCGGGCACGGTCGCGATCGTCACCGGCCAGCAGGCGGGGCTTTTCGGTGGGCCGATGTTCACGCTGCTGAAAGCCATCACGACGATCCAGCTGGCGGCCCGCGTGTCCGAAGAGCATGGCGTTCCGACGACGCCAGTCTTCTGGGTGGATGCCGAGGATCACGACTGGGACGAAGTGCGGGCCTGCCCCGTCCTCGACGCCGAGCTGAAGTATCGGGCCGTGGCGCTCCCGGAACCGCCCGGCGCGAATGAAGTCCCGGTCGCGTGGATCCGGCTCGACTCGTCGATCGAGCGCGCGCTCGACGATCTGGCGCTCACGCTTGCGCCGACTGAGTTCACCGAGTCGCTCATGGAGGCGCTTCGCCTCAGCTACCGCCCCGGCGTGGGCATGGCGGAGGCCTTCGCGAGCTGGATGGACGGCCTGCTCGGCGCCCGCGGCCTCGTCGTCTTCGATGCGTCCGACCCGGCCGCCAAGGTGCTCTCCGCGGATCTGTTTCTGCGTGAGCTCGAGACGCCGGGACGAACGGCATCACTCGCGATCGAAAGCGGCCGCGCGATGTCGGCTCGCGGACACGAGCCACAGGTCATGCCGCAGGAGGACAGCATCGCGCTCTTCCGCCTCGACGGCGCGCGGCGGCCCATCCGGATGCGGCAGGGGCGTCTCACGATCGGCGACAACGCGATCGACGCTGCCACCCTCGCGGCGGAGGCGCGCGAGCGGCCGGACGGGTTCAGCCCGAACGTCCTCCTCCGTCCGCTCGTGCAGGACACGCTCTTTCCGACCGCCTGTTATGTGGCCGGGCCGAGCGAGCTCGCCTACCTCGCTCAGCTCGGCCACATCTACGAGCACTTCGGCGTCCCCATGCCTCTCGTGTACCAGCGCGCCAGCGCCACCATCCTCGATTCAGCGTCCGCCCGATTCCTCGCCCGGTACGATCTTCCGCTCGAGTCGCTGCAGCCTCGCGGCGAGGCGGGGCTCAACCGCCTGCTCGAGTCGCAGCTGCCGGCTTCGGTCGAAAGCTCGCTGCACGACGCCACGGCGGCGGTCCAGGCGCAGTTGGCGCGCGTCATCGAATCGGTTCGGCAGGTCGATCCCACGTTGTCGGGCGCCGCGAAGACGACGCTCGGCCGGATGGAGCACGATCTGAAGACGCTGCACCAGAAGATCATCCAGGCCGTGAAGCGGCGGGACGAGACCCTGCGCCGGCAGTTCGCGCGGGCGCAGGCGCAGGCATTTCCGGATGGGCAACCGCAGGAACGCGCGCTCGCCGTGGTCTTCTTTATAAACCGCTATGGCTGGGGGCTCGTCGATCGCCTCACCGAGGAGCTGCCGCTCGAAATGGGGCGGCACTGGGTCCTTACGGTGTAAAGGGGTCTGACCCCATTTTTTCGATTTGCGTAAGCGCGGTGGAATCGCTGAAAAACGCTTACGTAAATCGAAAAAATGGGGTCAGACCCCTTTAGAGTTCCTCGCAAGCGGCTTTCAGGCGATCTTCCGCAGCCTTCAATCGACCCATCGCCGCGTTCCGCCAGGCATCATCTTTTTCCAGCTTCGTGCCTGATACGTCGAGCGCGCGGGTAGTCTCGGCCGGCGCCGGACCGCCGAGCGTAGAACGGACGGCGACGAACCGTTCGGGGCTCAGGATCCGCGCGAGGGCGTCGTCGCTCCAGCCGATGGGGGCGCCGCGGGCCTCCAGCGCGATCCGATCGAGCGCCGCGGCGGCGGCGGCCGACGGATCCGCCGTGCGCGCGGCGACGAACCGTGCGGCGATCCGGTGCGCCACTCTGAACGGCACGCCGCACTCACGGACGAGCGTATCGGCCAGTTCGGTAACGGTCGTCCAGTGCTTCCCGGCGCGCGCCGCCATCGCGGCGCGGTCGAAAGCCGCGTCGCCCATCGCCGCCGCCCCGAGATTCACGGCGCGCGCCGCATC
>DATAFJ010000115.1:0-6716 GCA_036257535.1 Vicinamibacterales bacterium
GCGGAGGCTGGCGGCTCGACGGCCGCCGGTTCGTCACCAGACCCCTGGAACCAGCCGGAACCTGACGCGCTCGGCGTACTCGCGGTATCCCTCGAGGTTCGCGCGGAGGAACGCGTCCTCGAAGCCGACGCGGCGCAGCACCAGCGCCGTAAAGAGGAGCGCCGGTGCCAGCGCAACCAGCGAGCCCAGTAGCAGCGCACCTCCGATCGCCAGTATCGCCATCCCTGCATAGCCGGGATGCCGCACGAGCGCGTACGGTCCGCGATCGACGAGCCGATGTCCGCGCTCCGCCTGAATACGAACGACGGGCGAGAAGAAGCGGTTCACAGACATCGCGAGCATCGGCAGCAGGGAACCGCCGGCGAACAGGACGAGGCCCATCACGTGCACCCACGCGGGCAGGCCGCCCGTCCACTGGAACCGGCCGATATCGAGCAGAGCGACGATCATCGTGCCGAGCGAGGACAGGCGCATGAGGGCCAGCGCGACCGGATCGGCGCTAGGCCCGCCTGGCCGGAACCGCTCACGCCGAAGCTCGGGGTCGAGGACGAAGAACGCGAAGCCGATGATAGTCGAGAAGATCGCCAGCCAGGCCCACATCCACGGGAGATCCCAGCGGCCCGCGAGCAAAACGAACGCCGCGGCGAAGGCTAGCGTGATTGCTGCCCAGCGAGCCAGGCGGGGACCGAACGGCTCCGAGACTCTCGCCGCATCGGGCATAGGTGATTTTGATATATCAAAATGTCAGTTTGTGTCAATCAAAAACTAGACGCCCTGTGATTCGAGGGTGATGACGGCCACTTCCGGCGGACAATTCACGCGAACCGGGACATACACCGTCCCGATGCCGCGGCTCACATAGATCGATGTGTTCTCCCGCCGGCCGAGGCCCGCCACGACCGGAAAGCTGCGCGCGGCGATGGCCCCAAGACCCGGCAGGACAATCTGACCGCCGTGCGTGTGTCCCGATAGCACGATCCCGACGTCGAGCTCCGCGGCCTCCTTGAGGCGCGACGGGTCATGTGCCAGCAGCATCGTCGTTCCAGCCGCGCCGCGCAGGACGCGCGCGATCTGTTCGACGCGGCGCGTCCAGTACCGGATACCGGCGATTTCCAGCGTTTCACCACGAATCGTGACCCTCGTCCGGGAGTCCCGGAGGACGATGAAGCCACGTGCGGCGAGCGCTGCCGGCATGGCCCGGTCGTCGTCGTGGTTGCCGAGGACCGCGAAGACGCCGTGCGGCGCATTGAGCGGCGCGAGCAGCTCCGCGGCGCCGCTCACGTATCCTCGATCCCCCCTCGAGATGTGATCGCCGCCCCAGGTCACGTAGTCGCCGCCGAGCACGATCAGGTCCGGCCGTTCGTCGAGCGTGAGGCGCACGGCCGTCGTGATGTCGTCGGCGCGAACCGTGCGGCTGAAATGCGTGTCGGTGACGAGGCCGATTCGGAGTCCGTGAAGCGCGTCGGGCAGGCCCGAGACCGGCAGGGCGGTTCGGGTGACTTCGATGCGATGACGCTCGTAGAGATAGCCGTAGCTCGCGCCGCCCGCGAGCGCGCCCACGCTGGCCCCGGCGACCCCCTTCAGCCATTCACGGCGGGAGAACCTTGCGGCCATCGTCGTTTCAATCGTAGCATTCCATTCTTTATGGACTTGTACACTGAGCTGGAGTGGCGCGGCATGATCTACGAGGCCACTGAAGGCCTGCGCCAGTCGCTCGCGACGGGTTCCATCACTGGGTACATCGGCTTCGACCCCACGGCGTCGAGCCTCCACGCTGGGTCGCTTCTCACGGTTATGGGCCTGGCGCGACTGCAGCGGTTCGGTCACACGCCGCTCGCGATCGTCGGCGGTGGTACGGGGATGATCGGGGACCCGAGCGGCAAGTCGCAGGAGCGCGCTCTGCTATCGGTCGATCAGATAGACGCGAACCTGGCCGGCATACGCGCCCAGCTCGAACGATTCCTGGATTTCGACGCAGGCGCCCACGCGGCTCGCATCGTGAACAACGCTGATTGGCTCGGTACGACCGGACTGCTCGACTTCCTTCGCGATGCGGGCAAGCACTTTACCGTGAATTACCTGCTGCAGAAGGAATCGGTGAACCGGAGGCTCGAAAGTGAAGAGGGGATTTCGTTCACGGAGTTCAGCTACGTGCTGCTGCAGGCGTACGATTTCCTACAGTTGTTTGAACGACTCGGATGCACGCTGCAGTTGGGCGGCAGCGATCAATGGGGCAACATCACCGCCGGGATCGATCTCATTCGAAAGGTCCGCGGGGCCAAAGCACATGGCCTGGTCTGGCCCTTGATGAAGACCGCGTCGGGCACGAAGTTCGGCAAGACCGAAGAGGGCACGGTGTGGCTCGACCCGGCGCGCACATCCCCGTTCCGCTTCTTCCAGTTCTGGCTGAACACCGACGACCGCGACGTCGTCACCTACCTGAAGTACTTCACGTTTCGATCGGAGGTTGAGATCCGCGAGATCGCGGCGTCTGTCGAGCGTGCTCCGGAGAAGCGCGAGGCGCAGCGCGTGCTCGCCAGAGACGTCACGAGCCTGGTCCACGGCAGGGAACAGACCGAGCGTGCCGAACGGGCATCTGCGGTTCTTTTCGGCGGCGACATCACGCAGGCGAACCTGGACGACGCGTTGACGGTCTTCGAAGACGCGCCTTCAACCGAGATGCGGTGGCCGGACGAAGGCCTCACCGTGATCCAGGCCCTCGTCACGACCGGGCTGGCTCCATCGAAGAGCGAAGCGATGCGACTCATCAAGAGCGGCGGAGTCTACGTGAACAACCAGCGTGTCGAGGACGAGCGCGCCGCGCTTCGCCGGAGCGACGCCATTGGAGGCCGGCTGTTCATATTGCGCAAAGGCCAGCGACAGAATCATCTGGTAAAGCTGATGGAGGCATGAAGTGTTCAAGGCAGGTCTCGCGGCGTTGCTGATCGTGCTGGGCCCGCTACAGGCGGCGCAGCAGCGTCCCCCGTCACCACAGCAGGATCCCGAAGGCTACGCGAAATTTCTCGAGGGAGCCGAGCGCGTCTCCCGGATGCAGGTGCCGCGCGTCATCGAGACGCTCGGCGTCAAGCCGGGCATGAAAGTGGCGGATCTCGGGTCGGGGTCGGGTCTCTTCACGCGTCCACTGGCCAAGGCGGTATCACCCGGAGGCGTCGTTCATGCAATCGACGTGAATGAAGCGCTGTTGAAGATCGTGGCGCGCTCGGCGAAAGAGGCCGGCATCGCGAACATCCAGACCGCGCTCGCGTCGACAGACGATCCGAAGCTGGCGGAGCCCGTTGACCTGGTTTTCATCTGCGACACGCTGCACCACATCGAGGGCCAGACCGCGTACCTCAAGAACCTGCGGAAATATCTTCGGCCTGGCGGACGGGTCGCCATCATCGATTTCTCCAAGGACTGGCCGCAGGGGCACGAGAAGATGGCTTACAGCCTGGAATCGCTCGAGGGCTGGATGAAGGACGCCGGCTTCACGCGCGTTTCTTCACACGATTATCTGGACAATAGCTTCTTTGTAATTTGGAGAACCTAATGCCTACTCGGATCTGAGCGCCACCGCCGGATCGACCCGCGCCGCGCGGCGGGCCGGCAGCAGGTTCGCCACCACCGCGGCGCCGAGAATCGCGGCGGCCGCGCCGCTCCAGGCGATCGGATCCGCCAGGCTCACGCGGTAGAGCATGCCCGCGAGTGCCCGGGTCGCGACGATCGCGAGCAGGCCGCCAATTGCCAGCCCGGCCGCGGCGACGAGCAGCCCCTGGCGCAACACGAGCGATACGACCGTGCCCGGCCGCGCCCCCAGCGCGACGCGGATGCCGATCTCGCGCGTCCGGCGCGACACCGAGTACGCGATGACGCCGTACAGCCCGACCGCGGCGAGCAGCAGCGCCACACCTCCAACCGCCGACACCACCCACATCCCGACACGAACCGGCAGCAGGGTAGCTGCGATCTGCGCCTCCATCGTCTGGCTGTCGAGCATGGGCGCGTTCGGCTCGAGGCTCGTCAACTCGCGTCGGATCTCCTCGACGAGCCGGCCGGCGTCGCCTCGGGTACGAGCCATGAGTACTTGATAGGTGTCCATCCGCTGCGAGACGGCGAAGTGGACGTACGGTTGCGGGCTCTCGCCGACGGTCCGAACGTGGTGATCCGCAGCCACGCCGACGATCTCGAACACCGGTCCGTCGGCGGTTCGCAGGTGGATCCGCTGTCCCAGGGCGCTTCGATCCTTCCAGAAGCGGCGCGCCATCGTTTCGTTGATGACCACGACGGTCGGCGATTGCGGCGTGTCGGCGCTCGTAAAGCCACGTCCTTCGACGATGGGGACGCCGAGCGCTCGGAAGTAGTCGGCAGAGACGCGCGTGTTCTGGATCGAAAAGCCGAGTGCATTCGGAGACGCGTGACCCGGGATGTGAAACTGTTCGACGTTGAAGTTGATGGAGAAGGGCAGCCGGGCCGCCAGCGCCGCCGACTCGACGCCCGGCAGCGCCGAGACGCGCTCGAGTGCGCGCCGCCAGAACTGCTCGGCCCGCGGCGCATCGTAGCGTGCCAGACCGAGATCGGCTGACACAATCGCGAGTCCGTCGGCTCGGAACCCGACGTCCGCGCTCCTCGACGCGAGCACACTGCGCGCCAGGAGGCCTGCCGTGACGAGCAGGACTGCCGTCGTCGCCATCTGGCCGGCGACGAGCGCATCGCGCAAGGTCCAGCGTCCGCCGACGCGCGGCGGCGCGGGGGCGCTGCGCAGGGCGTCCACGAGATTCGGCCTGGAGGCCTTCAACGCGGGCATCAGGCCAGCCACCGTTCCGGCAATCGTCGTGACCAGCAGTGTGAAGAAGAGTACGCGGAGATCCATCCGCAGGTCGAGAACGACCGGAATCGGCACCGGAAGAGTCGGCGTGGCGATCAGCCGGATCGACCATGCGGCGACGAGGATGCCGGCCGCGGCGCCTGCGGACGCGAGCACGAGGCTCTCGGTTACGAGCTGGCGGATCAGCCGTCCGCGTCCGGCTCCAATCGCAAGACGGATCGCGATCTCGCGCTGCCGCGCGGACGCACGCGCGAGCAGCATGCTCGCGACGTTCGCGCAGGCGATGAGCAGCACGAGGCCGACCGCAACCATCAGCCCGACGCCGATGAAGAGGATCAGCTGGTCGCCGTCGGGATGCAGGCGCACGTCAGACGATGCCTTCACGGCGGCGCGGCGGTCCTTGTTTGTCTGCGGGTGCGCGGCGGCCAGCTGGCGCATCAGAACATCGAGATTCGCTCCTGCCTGTGGGACGGTTGCACCCGGCTTCAACCGGCCTTTCACGAACATCCAGCGCTGACCGCGGCGATCGAGCCGCGACGTTCCCGTCGGCGACGGCACCACGTCCTGGATGCCGGCAGGCTCGATTTCTCCGACTTCCCTGACTGGCACCCAGAGGTCTGGCGACAGCATCGGCGTCATGCCCGTGAAGTCCGGATCGATCACGCCGACGATCGTGTAGCTCTGGCCGCGGAGCTGCAGCTGGCGGCCGAGAACCGCCGGATCGCGTCCGAGCTCGCGCGTCCAATAGCGGTGCGAGATGACGATGACGCGCTCGGCCGCCCGTCCATCGTCGTCGGGAACGAGCGTGCGTCCCAGCGCGGCGTGGACGCCGAGCATCTGAAAGTAATTGGCGGTGACGATCTCGCCCATCGCGAGCCGCGTGCGATCGCCGCGACTGACGGCGGCGAACATCGGGCTGTATCCGAGGACGTCTGTGAAGATACCGTTCTGTTCGCGCAGGTCGAGGAAATCAGGATACGATGTCGTATTCCACGGTTCGCCGTCGCTCCCTGACGTATAGACGTTCACGAGCTCGTCCGGCGCACGGACGGGCAGCGGACGGAAGAGCACGGCATCGACAACGCTGAAGAGCGCGGTGTTGAAGCCGATACCGATCGCGAGCGACGCGACGGCCGCAGCGGTAAAGCCTGGGCTGCGGCGGAGCCAGCGGAGGGCGTACTTCAGGTCCTGCATATCGCAGAGATACGAAAGTGCGGGCCGCCGGTTCGAAAAATGACCCAAAAAGAGGTCAAAAGGGGTTGACAGCCCCACGGGTTCCGGCTATTCTCGTAAGGTTCCCCTGACGACGGGTAACTCCTCAGTAAAGCGGGGAACGCGCTCGGTTCTTTGAAAACTAGATAGAACGTGCAGTAAAGCAACTCCGTCGAGTAATCAGCGGGTGGCCTAACGGCCATCCACAACTTGACAGACAAAACAACGCAAGAGCCAATTCGGCCTTGTGTTAATGCGTTCGCCCTGAGCGAGCCCGCGCGAGCGGGCGAGTGAAGGGCATCGCTCTTTAACATGAGAGTTTGATCCTGGCTCAGAATCAACGCTGGCGGCGTGCCTAACACATGCAAGTCGAGCGCGAAAGGGGCTTCGGCCCTGAGTAGAGCGGCAAACGGGTGAGTAACACGTGGGTGACCTGCCTTCGAGTGGGGGATAACGTCCCGAAAGGGACGCTAATACCGCATGACATCCTGCCTTTGAAAAGGTGGAGATCAAAGCCTGGGTCAAACCTGGCGCTTGGAGAGGGGCCCGCGCCCGATTAGCTAGTTGGTGGGGTAACGGCCTACCAAGGCGACGATCGGTAGCCGGCCTGAGAGGGCGGACGGCCACACTGGGACTGAGACACGGCCCAGACTCCTACGGGAGGCAGCAGTGGGGAATT
>DATAFJ010000116.1:0-14686 GCA_036257535.1 Vicinamibacterales bacterium
CCGGAGGCGTCCCTGATCACACCCTCTATCGCCCCGCGCGTTTCCTGCGCCGCCACCGGCCAGGAAAACAGCAACGACGCGAAGAGCACTCCCCACATCACTCGACCCATGATCCCCCCTACGAAAGGCACTCTCGCAGACACCAGCGGACTGCTCGTTCGTCCGCCCACACTAACAGTCTACACCGCTGAAATGCTGCTTCGTCCCAAATGAGAACTGCTGAACTTGCTCTGAAAAAGATGAGTTCGACTTCCGCGGATCGATGAGTTTCGCCTCGCGCGCGGTCTCTATTGATAGAAGCGATGCGTTGCGGGGGTGAGAACGATGGAAACGATGGATCAGATGAATGGCGCGCGAGCAGTAGCGGACCTCACCGCGGGTGAAATCGTCGCGACCGTCGAGATCGCGGCTGTGCCCGGGCGCGTGTTTCGAGCGCTCGTCTCCGAAGAGATCACCGGATGGTGGGTCCGACCGGGGGTCTTCGACACGCGCGAGTGGACGGGCGACGTGCGCGTCGGCGGAACGTGGCGGGCGGCAGGCATGACGAGAGGTCAGCCTTACGTCCAGCAGGGCGAATTCCTGGAGATCGATTCTCCGCGCCGGCTCGCGCACACCTGGAATGGCGCCGGGAGGCCGGACGTGCCGTCGGTCGTCACGTACGTGCTGGAAGCGATCGGCCCGGAGCGAACGCGCGTCACGCTGCGGCACGCGGGCTTCGCATCGCGCGACATGTGCGGCGCTTTCGCCGCCGGCTGGGAGACGAGCTTCCGACGGCTTGCGGAGATCCTCGATCGAACGCATGCTGTCGGCGGAGCGAGGTAGCCATCAAGCACGATACACAGGCGTTCGAGGAGCTCGTCGAGTCCCGGCGGCGGGAGCTGCAGGTTCACTGCTATCGGATGCTCGGGTCGTTCCACGACGCGGAAGACGCCGTTCAGGAAACACTGCTCCGCGCGTGGCGAGGGCTCGAAGCGTTCGAGGGCCGCGCATCGATGCGCCAGTGGTTGTACCGCATAGCGACGAACGCGTGCTTGAATGCGATCGCCGCTCGCAAGGGGGCTGGGCGCGTCCTGCCCGACACCGAGCGGCCGCCGACCGATCAGATGCCGGATCGCGAACCGGCATCTGACGTTGCCTGGCTCGAACCGTATCCGGACGCGGCGCTCGAAGGCCTGGAGGATGACGCTCCGGGCCCCGACGCACGCTACCAGCTGAGTGAGGCCGTGAATCTGGCGTTCATCGCGGCGATCCAGCATCTCCCGCCGAAGCAGCGGGCCGTGCTGCTGCTGCGTGACGTGCTAGGGTGGTCGGCGGCGGAAACCGCTCGCCTCGTCGAGTCGTCAATCGCCGGCGTCAACAGCGCCTTGCAGCGGGCGCGCGCCACACTCGAGCGGCGAGTTTCAAGCGGTCCGGCGCCGAGGCCCCGGCGGACGACCGAGCGTCAGCGCGAGCTGCTTGCACACTACGTTCATGCGTGGGAGAGCAGCGACGTCGATCGCTTCGCAGCGCTCCTCAGAGAGGATGCGTCATTCCGGATGCCGCCCTGGCCGCAGTGGTATCGGGGACGTGACGCGATCCGGAGCTTCTTCGCGTGGACGACGCGTTTGGGCGGGCATGCTCCGTTCCGGCTTCTCCCGACCCGGGCGAATGGGGAGCCGGCGTTCGCCTTTTACGGCCGCTGGCAGGGTCCGGAGTGGCGCTTTCATTCCATTCAGCTCGTGACGCTCCAGGATGAGATGATTGCCGGGCTGACGAGCTTCGTGATGCCGGAGCTCGCGCCGGTGTTCGGCCTGCCAGGCGTTCTGCCTGAGGCTTCGAACCCGAGCGACGGAGGGCGGCCGAACGGCCGCGCAGAGAAAGAGAGCACGAGCGATGACCGCTGACAGATTCATGGGCTTTCGAGTCTTCCTCTCGGCCGCAATCGTCTTCGCGAGCATGCCGCTCGTCGCCCGCGACGCGCTCCCCGCCGAGTTCCGCGGCGACTGGGTGCCTCAGAAAGCTGAATGCGCGTCGGCCGTGAAGCTGCGGGTTGGGGAAGAGACGCTGACCCTGATGAACGGCACCGACACCGAGTCGTGGGGAAACGTCGGCGTCCCGACCAGTTTCTTCGGCCCGGACTACCAGGGCATCTCGGTCGTCGCGTTGCCGGACTTCGACGCCAGCCAGCCCTTCACCGTCTACTTCACCGCGGACGAGAAGAAGGGCGTGACGAAGGTGAACATCTACAGCGAGATGAAAGGGCCGATGAACGCGCAGGTCGCGAAGATCCAGGCGGCGGCGAAGAGGCTCGCCACCCGCTTCCCCCTCAACGATCTGCCGCTGAAGAAGTGTCCCGGCTCGCCGAAGGGTTGATCAGCGAGCGGGCATCTTCCCAGATCTGGGCTCGAGATCCTCGAGCAAGTTCGCCCATGGCGGGTGCGTTCCTGCCTCGGGACAGCGGAGGAATACCGTGCCGAGGAACGCGGCGCTCGCGCCGAGCGTCAATGCGGCGGCCACGCCACGGCCGTCGCCGATCCCACCGGCGGCGATGATCGGCAGATCGATGTAGTCCGCCAGCCGCGGCAGCAGCGCGACGAGACCGACACCCTGCCGCTCGGCGGCCGCTTCGTCGAACGATCCGCGGTGCGCCGGCTTCGATCCCCTGGGCAACGATCGCGTCGGCGCCGGCGTCGCGGGCGGCTTTGGCCTCGGCAAGCGTCGTGACGGTCGCGAACCACGCGACGCCCCGCTCCTTCAGGCGCCGAACGTAAGCGTCGGGAAAGAGGCCCATGATCGAGGACACGGCGGTGGGCTTCAGTTCGAGGAACGCGTCGCACTGCCCCGCGAAATCGGGCGGCCTCATGTCCCCCGCGTTCGCAGGCACCTCCGGCCCCCACCGCGCGAGAAACGCCCTGATGCGTCCTTCGGCGTCCGGATCGCGGCGCGCCGGCGGATCCGGAATCCACACGTTGAGCTGAAAGGGCCCCGCGCTCTTCGATCTGAACTCCTCGACCCACGCGCGGATGCCGTCGGGCGGCGTAAGGAGCGCCCCCATTGCGCCCATGCCGCCGGCGTTCGCGACGGCTATCGAGAGGCTTGCCGGGCATGCGCCAGCCATCGGCGCGAGCAGGATTGGACAGCCGAGACCGTATCGGGCGCAGAATCGCGCGGCACGATCCAGCGTCTCACGCATGTGCCTGGCCGAAGACCGTTGCAACACGCGCGCGGTGCACTTTCAGCCTGATGTCCGCCAGCTCGCGTCCGACTTGCACGAGATACGCGTCGGCGTCGCGCATGCGGAGCGGAGCGATCGCAGCGCGCGCCATCCTGATACGGCGCTCGACGATGTCGAGCAGCGTCTTCAGCCGCGTGCCGGCCACGAGTGCGTGAGTGATTCGCTCCCCGACGGTCGGGTCCGCCGGGCCGACCCCCGGCGTCAGCAACTTCGCCGCCGCGTTGCAGCGTCCATCCGAAAGATCCTCGTGGACGTCCTCGAGGTCGTCGAGCAGCTGGCCGGCGACGGCGAGATGGTCGGCGAACCGCTCGACGCGTGCGAATGCGGCGCGGCGGTTCGCGGGCAGGCAGATCGCCGCCGATCCGACTTTGAAGATTGCAGACACACGGGCGTAGGCCGCGCATAGCGGCCTTACCGATCCGTTCGTCCGGCGCTGAAGCGCATCCGCCTCGAGGATGCCGTGAGCCGTCCGCTCGAGCGCCTGCCTGAAGAAGGCCCAGAAGGCCTCGTCGCGCACGTGCCGCGCGAATGCGCGCTCCGCTTCGACCAGAAACCCGTCGGCCGCAAACACGAGGCGCGGATTCGCCGTCTGCCGATCCAGCACGTCGTCGCGCATGCGGACGTATGCGAAGAGGCAGTACTGACCCCAGACGAAATCGTCCACGACACGCGGCCGCGGCGCGTCGAACTTCCCTGCGAGCCAGCGCGGCAGGAAGAGCCAGTACGGCTCCGTCCGCGCGGACGCCCGTCTGCCGTTGCCCTGGGTGCGAAGGTAGCCGTTCGCCGCCGCGCGCGTCGCTGCCGGTGTCGACCGGACGAACGCCCGCGTACGGCGGAGCAGGAACTCGACGCCGTCGCTTAGTAGAGGAATCTCGGCCACCGGCCCCAGCCGCCGAACTGCTGGAAGTCAATGTCGATGTACTTGATCGCCGTCAGGCCGGCCTTTAGACGGATCTCGTCCGCTTCGGACAGCCGCATCTCGAACGGCGCCAGGCCACGATTGGGCTCGGTGAAGTGGGCGACGACGGCTTCGAAGAAGTCCGGGTCGCTATTGGCTCGCTCCGCCACTTCGTTCAGGGTGACCGTTCGCGGTCCATTCGCCATGTGTCGCTCCTTTGCAGCGTCATTTCGGTGTAAGGCGATCGCGCATGCCGAAGAGCATGTCCGCGCGGGCGCGCTCTCCGCGCGCGGCGTAGCCCTTTCCGAGCATGTCGTAAATCTCCGCGAGATCCGGGTCTTCGACGGGTCTCCCCAGCTGCCGCTGTGCCGCCGCGTAGCGGTCGATCAACTTCGTCGCACTTGCGGTCGTTCCAGTCGCCGCTTCCAGGCCTGCCCGCAAGCCGAGGATGAACGGGTCGACGGCCGAGAGCGCGGCGCCGATGTCCAGCACGCGCCGGGCCTCGTCGAGCCGCCCCGTCCGGATCGCGCACGCGCCGGCCAGCGTGTACAGCGGAGGAAATTCCCACCGGACGCGGACGGCCGGCTCGATGTCGCGCAGCGCGCCGTCGCAATCGCCGCTCGCGGCGCGGGCGTTCGCGAGGTTGACGAGGAGGATGTTGTTGCCGGGCGAATACTCCAGCGCGATCTGCAGGTACCGGATCTGGCCGGGAAGGTCGTCCGCCATCATCGCGCCGGCGAACCCGATCATCGCCTGGTCGAACGGGCTCGCCAAGGGCGCGAGCTGCTTGAGTTCCTCGTACAGCTTCTGCGTTTTCGCATCCGCGTGCTCGGCAGTCCCTATCAACCATAGTCGCGGCGCGACGAAGGAGAGATCGAGCTCGGCCGCGCGCCGCAGCAGCGGTTCGACGTCGGCGAGCTGATACCGATACATGTACTGATTGGCCTGCACGAAGGCTTTTACGGCGTCGATGTTGTGCTCGCGGAGGGCGATCCACGGCCGCATCTCGCGCGTATTGGCCAGCTTCAACACGCGGAGATCGAAATAGCTGACGATCGCCTTCGTCGCCGCTTTTACGGCGCGAGGGAGGTCCGACTCGCCGGACAGGTCGGCGCGATTCGTGAACCGCACCTCCGAGCTCCGGCGGTCGACGAGATTCGACTGCAGTTGAAAGCCGGAGCTCGCGCGAAGAATCCGGCTGTCGATCGTGAGCCCCACGCCGAGATCGTCGAGCGCTTCGTTGAGCCGCTGCTGCAGTGCGTCCTGGCCCCGACCCGCCGTCACGCGCAGGTTGAGCGTGAGCGGATCGATGACGCCCAGGTCGCGAACGCCGGTCAGCTCCGCGGTGAAGAGCGACTGCACCAGCGGCAGCCACGCGTCGACTGCCGGCCGGTTCGTCAGGTTCTGCGGCGGAACGACTGCTACAAGCACGGAAGCGGGTACGGGCGCCGCCGCGGCTGGCGCCGTGGGAGAGGCAGCCGGCGATTTCGAGCGGGTCGCACCGGCGAGCCGGCCGAGATAGGGCCGCACCGCAAAGCCGCCCAGCGCGACGATCGCCAGAGCGGCCGCGATCTGGATCGGCCGGAGGCGCCATCGCGACGATGTCACGAGAGCGGAATCGCGGGGATCGATGCGGTCGCGGCGCCGAGGTCGCGGCCCAGATCTCGCGCGGACTGGTAGCGCAGGTCTGGATCTTTCTCGAGTGCCTTGAGGATGCACGCTTCGATCTGCGGCGACAGCGACGGGCGGATCGTCCGCGGTGGGGCGACGGGCCTGCGCAGCACGGCGTCGAAGAGCGGACCTTCCTGCCGCTCAGGGAACGCGCGGGTGCCGGTTGCCATCTCGTAGAGCACCGCTCCGGCGCCATAGACGTCGCTTCGAACGTCGGCATCCGCACCGCGAAGCTGCTCTGGAGCCATGTACGGAAGCGTTCCTGCCATGTGTCCGGCGAAGCTGGCCGTCCTCGTCGTCTCGGTGTCGCTTATAGCCTGGAGCGCCACGCCGAAGTCCAGAATCTTCAGCCGCCCGTCGGGCGTGACTTTCAGGTTGGATGGCTTGACGTCGCGATGGATGACGCCCGCGGCGTGCGCCGCCGCCAGTCCGAGCGCGAGCTGTTGTCCGAGGTCCAGGACTTCGGCATCGCTCAAGGGACCGGCCGCGAGACGCTGAGTGAGCGTCTCGCCCGGCACGAGCTCCATGACGATGAAGTCGAGGTCGCCTTCGGTGGCGAAGTCGTAGACCGTCGCGATCGAGGGATGCGCGGCGCGCGACAGGGCACGCGCTTCCTTTCGCAGGCGCCCGCGCGCCGCGGGGTCGAGCGTGCCGCCGGGCAGGATCTTCAGCGCGACATCGCGATCGAGGGTGTCGTCGCGCGCGCGATACACGACACCCATCGCACCGGATCCGATGTGCTCGACGACAGTGTAGTGTTCGAGTTGGCGCCCGATCATGGCGTCCGTTACGCGGCTGGGAGAGCCGAAGCCGCAGACAGCGTATCCGAGCCCGGAGGGGATGGCCACTGCCCGGATTCGGTCGCTTCCGTTCCAATCCCGGACGATCTGCCGCCGTGGAAGCGACCCAGGAGCGAGGATTTGGGTGGCACTTCGATTGAACATCCCGGGGCATCATGCTGTTCGAATTGAGGCTTGCCGCTCGGCTGCTTCGCACGCGACCGCTCTTCACGGCCATCGCGGTTGCCACGCTCGCGGTTGGCATCGGCGCCAACGCGGCGATCTTCTCGGTGATCGACGCGGTCCTGCTGCGCCCGCTGCCATATCCGCAGAGTGAACGGCTGGGGTCGTTGTACACGCGCTACCTGCCCCCGACCGGGTACGACTACCCGTACTTCGCCTTGTCCGGGCCGGAGTTCGCCGACGTCGAGGCGAGGGTCGACGCGTTCTCCGCGATCGCCGCGTACGGCTTCTCATTTCAAAACGTCACGTTCCCCGCCGCCGAAGCGGAGCGTGCGCTGACGATGCAGGTGACCGCGCCGTTCTTCGACGTGCTCGGCATACGTCCGGCGCGCGGCCGCACCTTCACCGACGCCGAAGCGACGCGCAAGGAAGGATGCTTCGCCGTTCTCGCGCACGAGACGCACGAGCAGTTTTTCCGCGAGTTCGCGGGAGCCGCAGATGCGATCGGGCGGACCATCCGCCTGGACGACACGCCCTGCACGATCGTCGGAGTCATGCCGCAAGGGTTCGGCTTCCTCGACGATCGAGTGAAGGTCTGGACGCCGCTCACGATCGACACGACCGAAACGCCGATCAACCGTCAGAGCCATCCGTTGCAGGCCGTGGTGAGGCTCCGAGACGACGTGACGTTCGAGCGGGCGGAGATGGAGCTTCAATCGCTGCGCGCGTACTGGGCGGAACGCTTTCCCGATCACTACGGGAAGGGCCACTTCGCCGTCACGCGGCCTCTCCATGAGGACATCGTCGGCGACCAGCGGCAGGCGTTACTGGTGCTCGGAGCCGCCGTCCTGTTCGTGCTTTTGATCGTCTGCATCAACCTGTCGGCGCTGCTCGTGTCGCGCGGCGAGGGCCGGCGGCGCGAGTTCGCCGTTCGACAGGCGCTCGGCGCAGATCGCAGAAGGCTGATCAGGCAGCTGCTCGGCGAGACGATCCTGCTCGCGGCGATCGGAGGCGGGCTCGGGGTGCTGCTCGCCAACTGGATGCTCGAGGGGCTCCTCGCGCTGTACCCGGAGCGCCTTCCGGGGTGGCAGGCGATCGGGATCGACACCGGCGCAATGATCCTCGCGTTCGCGTTGGTACTGCTGACAGGATTCCTCGTCGGGCTGATCCCGGCGATGCACGCGACGGGCGTGCGCCTGCAGGGGACATTGAAGGCGGAAGCGCGCGGTGGAACCGCCACTCGTCGCGCCCTCGTCGTGCGCTCGGGGCTCGTCATCGCCCAGCTCGGCCTCAGCCTCGTGCTGCTCGTCGGCACGCTGCTGCTCGTCCGGACGTATCAGCACCTGCAGCGCATCGATCTCGGAATGAATGTCGATCGCGTGCTGACGTTCACGGTGTCGGTGCCGGAGGGCCGTCAGCCGGATGAAGCGGCGGCCCGCAGGACGCTCGCGGCCATCGCGGCGCGGATCGAGGCCGCGCCCGAGGTCGAAGCCGCCGCGGCGATTTCCAGCCTGCCGTTAGTATCGGCCGGGCCTCCGGACGATTTCATCATCGATGGACGCACGGAGCCGGCGCCCGGATCGCCGTCCTGGAACGCCCGCTACATCATGGCGACGCCGCGGACGTTCGACGCGCTCGGCATCACGCTGAAGCGCGGGCGCCGGTTCACCGGGAGCGACGGACCTGGCCAGCCGCTCGTGGCCGTCGTCAACGAGACGGTCGCGCGGCTGTATTGGACCGGCGACGATCCGATCGGCAGGACGATCAAGTATTTCCCTCGAGAAACCAGCCCCTCGATCCGGATCGTCGGTATCGTCAACGACGTGCGTTCGCTCGGCGCGAACGCGGCGGCGCCTCCCGCCGTCTACGTTCCATACGAGCAGGCTCCACGGCCCGGTTATGACGGTCGATCCATGACGTTCGTCGTCCGCGCGCGGCGCGATCCGGCGAGCGTGGCCAGCGTGGCCCGCGACGCCGTGCGTTCGGTAGATGCGGGGCTGCCGATCGCGAACGTCCGGCCGATGCAGGACATCGTCCGGGCGGCGATGGGCCAGCCGCGCTTCACGACCACGGTGATGTCGTTCTTCGCCGTCGTTGCCTGTTTCCTGGCGGCGCTCGGGCTTTACGGGATCCTGGCGTACGGCGTGGAACAGCGTGCGCGCGAAATTGGTGTCCGGATAGCGCTCGGCGCCGGCACCGGCGAAATCCTGCGCCTCGTCATCGGCGGCGGGATGCGGCTCGCCGGCATCGGCATCCTGATCGGCGTGCCTGCGGCGCTCGTGGTGACGCGGCTCTTGCGCGGCCTGCTCGCGGGCGTCACGAGCACCGATCCGCTGACCTACGTCGCGGTGGTCCTGATTTTTGCCGGCGCGGCGTTGCTGGCGAGCTATCTGCCGGCGCGGCGCGCGACGCGGATTGATCCGATGGTCGCGCTGCGCGCCGAATAGGTCACGCCAGCCGGGCGCCCCACTGCTGCGGCGCCACGTCGGCGACGTGCTGTGAGAAGACCCAGCGGTGACCTTCGGGATCCTCGGCCGTGTACTGGCGCTCGCCGAACGGCAAATCGTGCGGCACGTTCAGGATTCGCGCGCCGGCTGCCTTCGCATGCTCGAAGTGCCGATCCACGTCGTCCACGGTGACGTGCACGAACTGGTAGACCTCGCCGCCGCGCGGCGGCCGGAACTCAGCTCCCTGCCGGCCCAGCATGATGTCGCCTGCGCCGCTCGACCCGGCCGCGGACGACCGTCGCGCGATGAGCTGCGCGTGGTTGACGCTGCCCGCATGCTCGACGCGCAGGCGCTCGGCGAACCCGAACGCGTTGCACAGCCACTCGATTGCCTTCTCGACGTCGGCGTAGACCAGGATCGGAACGACGATCGACGTTGGGGCCGACTGGTTTTCGACCACGGCGCCGCTATTCTGCGCCTTTTAGAGCATTCGGAGCAACGAGCTCGCCGGACGCGTGCGCTTGAACGCGCCATACCAGCGGCAGGGGAAGTAGAGCAGGACGAGCCCCATCAGCCAGAACAGATACATCGCGGGCAGCGTCGTCCCCGCCGGGAAGAAACGCCCGATCACCGCATACAGCCAGAGGTGGGTGACGAAGAAGAAGAACGGCACCGCGCCGAATACGCGCAGCGGGTCGAGCCAGGGCCGCTCCGCGATGCGCCCGCGTTCAATCGCCGTCAGAAGCAGAAAATCGACGCCGAGCGCGAAAAGCAGGAACGTAAATGCCGGCGGATATTTGACCATGTTGAAGAACCCGATCCATCCCGGTCCCGGCGGCGTGAGGTTGCCGAATCCACCGGCCGCTCGAAGGACGACGAATGAAACGGCGAAGAGGCCGCCCATGAGCGCGAGCCTTCTGAACGCACGCTGACGGTCGTCGACGAGCCACAATCCGAACGCCAGACCGACGAGCGTGCAGGGGAGCCAGGCGAGCGCCGGGTAGGCGACGAGGAGCGGACCCGTCTTTCCAGGGATCAGGAGCAGCCGCAGCACGGGGTGGAACCGGACGTCCGCCTGCGATGCTGGAGGTGTGACCCAGTCCGTCACGAGTACCAGGAGCGCGGCAATCACGAGAAGCGCCGCGGGACGCAACCTTATAAAAAGGCTGCCCAGAAGGAGCGCCGCTCCAAGGCCGTAAAGAACCCCCAGAATCACGGATGGGATCGTTCCGTCGGCGCCGGGAACGCGAATTCCATAGGATTCCATGCGCGTCGCGTTCGCGAATCCGAACGTGAACGAGAGATTCTCGAACACCTGGCCGAGCAGGATCAGCGCGATCCCGCGTACCGCCAGGAACCGGATGACGCGGGGTTGCGTCCAGCCCGCCCCCGCCCGGGACGCTGCGAAGAGCGTCATGCCGGCGCCCATCAGAAGAATCCCGGCGCGCAGGGATGCGAGATGAGCCGGGTCACGAAAGCCAGCACGTCCCCGCCGTAGTCGGGCAGAGGACGGCCCCAGAATTCGCCGGGGTGGTTCTTCGCCACGAATGCCCGCGCGTGATCGATTGCCATCAGGACGATGATGAGACCGCGCATCACGTCGAGGGATGGGATGCGCATAAAGGTGTCAGGCAGCTTTTTTCATGGACAGGCGCGCGAAAAAGATACCTGACACCTTTTCGGCTGTCCTGAAGGACGGTTCAAACTGTCGTGAAGATCTCGTGAAGGCGATCTCAAGAGCGTGAAAGTGGCGCCACCGGACGCCACGATATACTCGGAAGCCGGAGCACCCGAAAGGGCCGCGGATGATCGGTGAGCTGCTTGGCCACTATCGCGTCCTCGAGAAGATCGGCGAGGGTGGGATGGGTGTCGTCCACCGCGCGCACGACGAGGTCCTCCACCGCGACGTCGCGCTGAAGGCGCTGTCGGATCTCGTCATCGAGCGGCTGGGCAAGGAACACCTCCTGCAGGAGGCGCGTGCCTCGTCCGCGCTCAACCATCCCAACATCTGCACCGTGTACGAAGTCGTCGAGGCTGGCGACGCGCTGTACATCGCGATGGAGCTCGTCGAGGGCAAGGCCTTGAACGACCTGATCAACGAGAACGGCCTGCCGGTCGAGTCGGTCCTCCGCTACGGCCGGCAGATCGCGGCCGCGCTCACGCACGCACACGGACGCCGTATCGTCCACCACGACCTCAAGAGCTCGAACGTCGTCGTCACGCCCGAGGGTCTCGTGAAAGTGCTCGACTTCGGGCTGGCGCGCCGTCTCCCGCCAGAGGCGGCGGATGAGATGACGGAGACGTTCACGACCCCGAGCACTCCGCGCGAAGTGAGCGGCACGCTGGCCTACATGGCGCCGGAGGTGCTGCGCGGCGAGCCGGGCGATTCGCGAAGCGATCTATGGGCGCTCGGCGTGGTGCTGTACGAGGCGGCCGCGGGCAGGCTCCCGTTCCGCGGGAAGACCGGGTTCGACACGAGCTCCGCGATCCTGAAAGACATGCCGGCGGCGCTGCCGTCGCCGGTGCCGCCTGGTCTCTGGTCGATCATCCAGCGGGCGCTCGCCAAGGAGCCGTCGCAAAGGTATCAGCAGGCGAGCGAGATCCAGGCTGCGCTCGAAGCGGTGGAAGCGGCGGGGAGCGCCGCCACACAGGCGTCGGGCCAGCCGTCCGGTTACGCGACGACGGTGGTTCGCGGGATGCGGCACCTGCGCATCAACAAGGGCGACGTGCTGCTGCTCGTCGGCACCACGAAAGGCGCGTTTCTCCTGCGGTCGACGGTTCGGCGAGCGAAGTGGGACGTGGCGGGGCCGTACTTCCACGGGCACGCGGTCTATGCCATGTCGTACGACGATCGCGAGGATCGCCGCCGGCTCTGGGCGTCGACGCAGAACTATTGGGGAACGTATCTGCGATGCAGCGACGACTACGGCCGGAGCTGGACGAACCCGCTCGAGGCGAACGTGAAGTTCCCGGCCGACTGCGGGGTGTCGATCACCAACATCTGGCAGATCGCGCTGGACCGTCACGATCCGCGGCGGATGTATTGCGGCGTGGAGCCGGCCGCGCTCTTCGAATCGTCCGACGCGGGCGAATCGTGGTCGCTCGTCCGCGGCCTCTTCGACCATCCGCATCGGCCCCGCTGGGTTCCGGGGAACGGCGGCCTTGCGCTCCACACGATCCTGCAGGATCCGGTGAAACCGGAACGGATGTACGTCGCAATCTCGGCTGGGGGCGTTTACCGCACGGAAGATCGCGGCCAAAGCTGGGATGCTCGCAACCGCGGCATCCGCGTGGCGTTCCAGCCGGAGAAGTATCCGGAGTTCGGGCAGTGCGTACACAAGATGGCGCTGCACCCGGAACGCCCGGATCGCCTCTTCCTCCAGCATCACTGGGGACTCTACCGATCGGACGACTGCGCCGAGAGCTGGCAGGACATCGCGCAGGGGGTGCCGTCGGACTTCGGATTTCCGATGGTGATCCACCCGCACGACCCGGACACCGTCTTCATCGTTCCGATCGAGTCGGACGAATTCCGATGCGCGCCGGACGGACGGCTTCGCGTGTACCGGACGCGCAGCGCAGGCGAGTCGTGGCACCCGCTCTCGCGCGGTTTGCCGCAGAAGGGGGCCTACGAGACCGTTCTGCGAGACGCGATGGCCGCCGACTCGCTGGATCCGGCCGGCATTTATTTCGGCACCCGCAGCGGGCAGGTTTTTGGGTCGAGCGACGAGGGTGCGAGCTGGACGCGGATCATCGGCGGATTGCCGTCTGTTGTCTGCGTGAAGACCGCGGTGATCGGCGCGTCGCTGCGGACCAAAGCCACCCCGCGCAAGCGGCGCACGGCGGTCAGACGTACAGGTAAGCGCTAGTGCCCGTCTCGTTTCACATCGCTCCTGCACTGCGATCGTTCGCCGGCGGCCGCGAGCTCGTCGAGATCGGAGGCGCTCCGTCCACGGTTCGCGACGCGCTCGAAGCGCTCTGGATCCTGTGCCCCGGCCTTCGAGATCGTGTCGCTACGGAGCAGGGTCAGATCCGCGAGCACGTCAATATCTTCGTCGGCCAGGAGAACATCCGTTTCACCGGCGGGCTGACGACTCCAGTACCCGACGGCGCCGAGATCTGGATCTTCCACGCAGTCAGCGGCGGATGAGCACGTAAAGCCCGAACCGTCGAGGTGCGTTCGCGCGAGATGCGGTATGCTCTCCGGACCCTCAGCCGGCATCACAACGGAGGCGGCCATGAAGAGACGAGAGTTCGTAGAGAAAGTTGGAATGGGATCGGCCATTATCACCGCCGCCGGCGGCACGCTCGCCGCGGCGACACGGCAAAACGACCATCACGGTCATCGGCCGATAGAAGGAAATCTCGCGAACGCGACGGTCAGCTTCGGAGCGTGGCCAGGGACGAACGACGAGCCGCTCGACAGGATGGAGTTGCCCGCCGCGCCATTCGCGCCGAACATTCACTCGCTGCTGCCGCGAACGGTGACGATCAAAGCGGGCGGAGCGGTGAACTACATTGTCGCGGGATTTCACCAGATCGCCGTGTACGCGCCGGGGACGAAGCCGTCCGACATCAACACGAGCGTGCTGCTCCCGATCCCGATGGCGCCCCCGGAGGTCGGTCTCATCGACGATGCCAACAATCGCCTGTTCCGCGGGATCGATCCGCGCGTGCAGACGGTCCCGCAGGATCGCGTCGAGGTCGTGCAGTTCGGCAAGCGCGGCCTGTATCTCGTGATCTGCACGGTCTCGGTGCACTTCATCAACGACAACATGTACGGGTGGGTGAAAGTCGTGCGGTGAGGCGCAGAGATATTTGAGGCGATCCGCCACTTGACGAGCTGATCTAATAATGGATCACAGCATCACGTGCTTAGGAGGTAAGTTCCATGGCTCTTCAGATTGGCGATTCGGCTCCGGATTTCGAGGCCGAGACGACCGAAGGTCGCATACGCTTCCACGAGTGGCTGGGCAACTCGTGGGGCGTGCTCTTCTCGCACCCGAAAGACTTCACGCCCGTGTGCACGACCGAGCTCGGTTACATGGCGAAGCTGAAGCCGGAGTTCGACAAGCGCAACACGAAGATCATCGGGCTCAGCGTCGATCCGGTCGACAACCACAAGCGGTGGTCGAACGACATCAAGGAGACGCAGGGGCACGCGCCCAACTATCCGATGATCGGCGACACCGAGCTGAAGGTGTCGAAGGCGTGGGGCATGCTGCCGGCGAGCCTCGAAGGCTCGTGCGAAGGCAGAACCCCGGCCGATAACCAGACCGTCCGCAACGTCTTCGTCGTCGGGCCCGACAAGAAGATCAAACTCATCATCGCGTATCCGATGACGACGGGCCGCAACTTCGACGAGGTGCTGCGCGTGCTCGACTCGCTGCAGCTGACGGCGAAACACAAGGTCGCCACGCCGGTGAACTGGCAGCAGGGCGACGACGTCATCATTGCGGGTTCGGTGTCTGACGACGAGGCCAAGGCGACGTAT
>DATAFJ010000142.1:0-37777 GCA_036257535.1 Vicinamibacterales bacterium
GTTGGGCGCCGCCGAATCATCCGGACGTCCGGACGCGACCTTTACGCCACAGTCCGCCATTGCCGCGATCTGGATCGCCGGCGCGCTCCTGGTCCTCGCCCGCCTGGCGTTCGGAACGGCGCGCATGTGGTGGATTGCGAGGCGCGCGCGGCCCGCGGCGGAAGCGGTGTGGGCGCCTCTGGCGTGGCGTCTGGCGGCGTCGCTTCAGCTCGACGGCCGCGTGACATTCGTCAGCGGCGGACCCGACGCGATGCCGATGGCGTGGGGGCTCTGGCGGCCGCGAGTCCTGCTCCCGGCCGAAGCGGACTCCTGGCCGATGTCGCGTCAGCGCGTCGTCCTGCTCCACGAGCTCGCGCACGTGAAGCGCCGCGACTGCCTGACGCAGCTCCTCGCTCAGCTCGCCTGCGCCGGCTACTGGTTCAATCCGCTCGTCTGGATGGCGGCACGGCGGCTGCGCGCCGAGCGCGAGCACGCCTGCGATGACCTCGTTCTTTCTGCAGGAACCCGCGGCTCCGACTACGCCGATCACCTGCTCGATCTAGCCCGATCGCTTCGCACCGCACCGGCGCCAGGCTGGTCAGCCGTGGCGATGGCGCATCGCTCACAACTCGAAGGAAGACTCATGGCGATTCTTGATCCGGCCGTTCCGCGGCGTTCGCCTACGCGCGCCGCTTCTCTCGTATGCGCAATCCTCGCCGCCGTCTGCGTCGTCCCGCTCGCCGCGCTGCGGCCGGTCGCGAAGGCCGAAGCGGCCGTCGTCACGTCGACGCCTGATGTCGTGCGGGACGAAGAACCGCCGGCCGCGAGCGCCGTCGCACCGTCGACGCCGTCTGCGGCCGTACAGGGAAGACCCTCGTCTCCGTCGAGACCCGCGCCGACGCCGACACCGACGCCAACCCCGACTCCAACACCGTCGCCGACTCCCAGGCCGACTCCGAACTGGCAGGCGAACGCGGAGGTCGAGATCGACGCCGACGAGATCGCGGAACAGGCGGCACAGGGGGCTCAGGCTGTCGTCGCGGACGGCTCGCACAAGAAAGGCGAGGCCGATCCGAAGGTGGTGGCGGCGTTGATGGAGGCGCTGAACGACGAGAACAAGGACGTGCGCGAGCAGGCGCTTCACGCGCTCTCGCAGATGCGGACGCCGATGGCGGCGGAGGTCTTCGTCAGGCTTCTGAAAGACACGTCGCCCGACGTCCGGCAGCAGGCGGCGTTCGCGCTGGGCCAGACGCGCGATGCGAAACACGTCGATGCGCTCGCCGGCGCGCTGAAGGATTCCGACGCGGACGTCCGCGAGCAGGCGGCGTTCGCGCTGGGTCAGCTGCGCGACAAACGCGCGGTCGATCCGCTCATCGCGGCGCTCAAGGACAACATCGCCAACGTGCGCGAGCAGGCGGCCTTCGCGCTGAGCCAGCTGCGCGATCCGCGCGCGATCGATGCGCTCATCGCCGCGCTCAAAGATGCCGACCCGGACGTCCGCCAGCAGGCGGCGTTCGCGCTCGGACAGATTCGCGAACACAACGAATAAATAAGGCCGGGTGCGCCGACGCACCCGGCCCACACCCGGAAGTGCTGGTTTTTTAGCAGGGAGATTGGGCGATGGCTTCGTACCTTCTGTTTCTCGAAACGGTCGTCAACACGCTGCTCGGCCTTCTGGCAGCCGCCATTGCGCTATTCGATCCGGGGACGCACAGGATGCCGACGCTGGAAAAGGTCGCGCTGCGGCCCGTCGCGTACGTGCGAACCGCGTTCGTCGGCCGTCAAGGCGTCGGCGAGCTCATCACCGCCTTGCGGGCCAGCGAACCGAACGCGCGCGCGGCCGCGGCTTGTTCGCTCCAGAAGCTCGGTTCGAACGCGACGCAGGCCATACCGGCGCTCGTCGAGCGACTGTCGGATGCGTCGCCCGTCGACCCGTCGATCTGCGGCGAGGATCGTACCTGGTGGAAGAAAGGCGTGGCGCAGCAGACGTCGCCGGGTGAAGAAGCGGCCGCGGCGCTCGTCTCGATCGGCACCGCGTCGCTCCAGCCGCTCGTGAACGCGGCGCGCGCACCGCAGTGGATCGCGCGCCGGAATGCCGTCTGGGCGCTCGGTGCGCTGGACGATTCACGCGGCGTGGCGCCGGCTCTCGCCGCGTTGAAAGACACCGAGCCGCCGGTTCGCGAGACGGCGGCCTGGGCGCTCGGAGCGCTCGAAGCGGTCGATGCGATCCCCGCGCTCATCGCCGCGCTCAAGGACGAAGACTCCGGCGTGCGATCGCAGGTCGCGTGGGCGCTGGGCGCGATTGGAGATCGCCGGGCCGTCGACGGATTGGTCGGCGCGCTCAAGGACAGCGACGCGGGCGTCCGATCGCAGGCGGCATGGGCGCTCGGCGCAATCGGCGACAACCGCGCGAACGGCGCGCTGGCAGCCGCGCTCAAGGATTCAGAGGTGAAGGTCCGTAAACAGGCCGCCTGGGCGCTTGGGGCGATCGGCAAGTAACGACGGCAGGAATTCAGTCATGGCAGATTTCCTCACGGACCTCCGGTTCGCAGCCCGCGGGCTCGCGCGCAATCGCGGATTCACGGCTGCCGCGCTGCTCACGCTGGCGATCGGCATCGGCGCCAACGCCGCGATCTTTTCCGTTCTGGACGCTCTTCTGCTCAAGCCGCTTCCCTATCCGGATCCGGAGCGGCTGGTCGTCATCTGGGAGAAGAACATCCCGCGCCAGCGAATGGACAACGTCGTCTCGCCTGGCAACTACATTCACTGGAGGGAACAGGCGCGAGTCTTCGAGCGGATGGCGGGCATCGGCCAGGCGTCGTTCTTCCGCATGTCCCTCACGAGCAACGGAGAGCCTGAAGAACTGCCGGCACAGGCTGTCACCGCCGACTTCTTTCCCATCCTCGGCGTGCAGCCCGCGCACGGCCGCTGGTTCCGTCCCGACGAAGATCGCCCCGCGCCGCGCGGCGAGGCGAACGTCGAGCGCGTCACGGTTCTGAGCCACGCCTTGTGGACGCGGCGATTCGGCGCCGACCCGGCCATCGTTGGCAAATCGATCACGCTCAACGGCAACCCGTTCACGGTCGTGGGGATCATGCCCCCGCAGTTCTTTTTCATCGAGCGCGAGGCGGCGCTCTGGGTAACCGTCGGCTTCAGCGCCGAGGCGCGCACGCCGCGTGGCCGCTGGATGCTGGTGACCGCGCGGATGAAGCACGGCGTCTCCATCGCTCAGGCGCAGGCCGAGATGGACACGATCATGGCGCGCCTGACGACGCAGTTTCCGGATTTCAACACGGGCTGGGGAGCCAACGTCGTCCCGCTGCACCAGCAGGTGGTCGGACGTGTGCGTCCGGCCGTGCTCACGCTGGCCGCCGCGGTCGGCGCCGTTTTGCTGATTGCCTGTGCCAACGTCGCCAACCTGTTGCTCGCGCGCGGGGCGTCCCGGCGCCGCGAGCTTGCCGTTCGGGCGGCGCTCGGGGCGGGACGCGGCCGGCTCGTGCGTCAGCTTCTCGCCGAGAGTCTCGGGCTCGGCGTCGTCGGCGCCGTCGCGGGCCTCCTCCTCGCGTGGTGGGGGATCGTGATGTTTCGCGCGGCGGCGGAGGCAGGTTTCTCGCTGCCGCGCGCGCACGAGATCGCGCTCGGCTGGCGTGTCGTTCTCTTCACTGCCGGACTGGCGCTCGTGACGTCGCTCCTCTTCGGGCTCGTTCCGGCCCTTGCCGCCTCCCGTCTGGATCTTCAGAACTCGCTCAAGGACGGTGCGCGCGCGGACGACGTGCGTGGCGGGCGGCTCAGGAGCCTGCTCGTCGTGGCCGAAATCGCGGTCGCCCTCGTGCTGCTCGCCGGAGCCGGGCTGTTGATCCGGAGCTTCGCCCGGCTCGTCGACGTCGATCCCGGGTTCCGCGCGGAACACGTACTCAGCGCGAAGATCTCTATTCCGACCGTTCGATACGACGAGCCCGGAAAGATGATCCGGTTCTTCGACGAGCTGGTCACGCGGGTGGAAGCGATTCCTGGCGTGCGCGCGGCGGGCGGCGTGTCATTTCTCCCGCTTGCCGGCCCCGCGGCGGCTACCAAGTTCGAGATCGTCGGCCAGGCGAAGCCGCCGCTCGGCCAGGAGCCCGTGTGCGAAGTCCGCGTCGCGACGGGAAACTATTTCGCCGCGATGGGGATTCCGCATATTGCGGGACGCCTGTTCGACGAGCGCGACTCGCGCGAGAAGACGCGCACGATCATCATCAACCAGGCAATGGCGAAGCAGTACTGGCCGAACGAAAACCCGCTCGGCCGGCGCATCATCGTGTCCTGGAACGACGAGGGCCATGACGAGATCGTCGGCGTCGTCGGCGACATCCGGCATGCGACGCTCGAGACGGCCTCGCGTCCGATGATCTACTTTCCACCGGGCCGTTTCGCGTATCCCTGGATCGCGCTCGTTCTTCGCGCCGAAGGAGATCCAGCGGCCGTCGGACCCTCTCTGGTCAAGACCGTGCACGCGATGGATCCTGCGCTGCCCGTCGCGAACCTGCGCCCGATGAGCAACGTCGTCGCGCAATCGGTTGCCGAGCGGCGGATGGTCATGGCGATCCTCGCGGGATTTGCGCTCGTCGCGGCAATTCTGGCGGTGATCGGCATCTACGGCGTGCTCGCCTACTCCGTCGCGCAGCGCACTCGCGAGATCGGAGTCCGGATGGCGCTCGGCGCGCGGCCGGGAGACATCGCGCGGCTCGTCGTCAGCCGTGCGTTCGCGCTCACCGCCATTGGCGCCGTCATTGGCGCGACGGGCGCCTATCTGCTGACACGCTTCATGACGAGCCTGCTCTACGACACGACGCCGACCGAGCCGGCCGTGTTTGCCGCCGTCATCATCGGCGTGCTGGCGGTCACCCTCGCGGCGAGCCTCATCCCCGGCCGCGCCGCCGCGCACGTGGACCCGCTCGTCGCGCTCAGAGCCGAATAGCGGCGCGGAACACGGGGATTAGCGATCTGCGTTCATCTGCGGTTACGATTTCCGCGTGGTCGCGGCCTGGGCCATCATCTTTGGCCTGATTTTCCTGACCGCGGTTTACGTGGCCGCGGAATTCGCAGCGGTTAGCGTGCGGCGCAGCCGGTTGCGGCGGATGGCGGAAGACGGCCACCCGCTGGCGGGGCGGCTGCTGCCGGTCGTCGAGGACGCCCGGGAGCTCGATCGATACATCGCGGCCTCCCAAATAGGCATCACGTTCGGGAGTCTCGTGCTCGGCGCCTACGGCCAGGCGCGCCTCACGCCGGTCCTGGCGCCGTGGCTGGTCAGCGCCGGGTTCGAGGCGGGATCCGCCGTCTCGACTGCCTCCGCTTCAATCCTCATCGGGCTCACGATTCTCGGCGTCATCCTCGGCGAGCTCGTGCCGAAGTCTCTCGCGCTGCAGTACCCGACGCAGACGGCCATCTGGACCGTGCTGCCGATGCAGTGGTCGATCAAGATCTTGGGCTGGTTCATCGCCGTGCTGAACGGTTCGGGAATTCTGCTCTTGAAGCTCGTGGGCGTGCGCAACACGGGACATCGCCACATCCATTCGCCCGAAGAGCTCGAGATGCTCATCGCGGAAAGCCGCGACGGCGGGCTGCTCGAGCCGGAGGAACAGGTCCGCCTGCATCGTGCCCTGCGGCTGCGACTGCGCACGGCGAGAGAGCTGATGGTGCCCCACGAGCGCATGGTGTCGTTGGACGCATCGCTTCCGATCGACGAGATCGTCAGGATCGTCGCGTCGAGCCCGTTTACGTCGATGCCCGTCTGGCGTGACCGGCCCTCCAACATCGTCGGCCTGGTCCGGACGAAGGATGTCGCGCTCTATTACGTCTCCCAGGGGACCGAGCGGCCGGGCAGCGGATTCGACGGCCTCGTGCGTCCGATCGCCCGCGTGCCCCTGTCGATGCCGGCCGATCGCCTGCTCGGCTTTCTGCGGGAACGCCGCACGCAAGTCGCGCTGGTCGTGGACGGCGAGAGCGAACCGGCCGGTCTGGTGACGCTGCAGGACGTCATCTCGGAGCTGCTCGGCCATGCAGACGACGTGAAGGCGCGGCCAGAGGGGACGCGTGGATAGCGTGATTGCGATTGCCGTCATTACGGCGCTCGTCGTGGCAAACGGACTCTTCGTTGCGGCGGAGTTCGCAATCGTGGGCGCGCCCCGCCCGACGATCCGGCGGCTGGCGGATCGCGGGCATCGCGCGGCGCGGCTGGTCCTGAACGTGCTGTCGGATCCCATCAGGCAGGATCGCTTCATCGCCACCGCGCAGCTCGGCATCACCGTCGCGAGCCTCGGTCTCGGAATGTATGGAGAGCACGTCGTGGCCAGCTGGATCGCGGACCAGCTCGAGGCGCTCGGCGCGGGACGCTGGATCGCCGCGCATGCCGTTGCCAGCGCGGTCGCGGTCACGATCCTGACCTACCTGCACATCGTCGTCGGCGAAATGGTTCCGAAGTCGCTCGCGCTGCAGTACGCGGATCGCGTCGTGCTCTGGATCGCGCCGCCGATGGTCGCGTTGAAGAATGCCGTCTACCCCCTGGTCATCGCGCTGAACGGCGCCGGCAACCTGATGCTGAGGATGCTCGGCATTCGGCGCCAGGTCACCGGCAGCGAGCACTACTACACGCCGGAGGAGCTCCAGATCATCGTCGAGGAGAGCGAGGAGGGCGGCGCGCTGCGGGAAGAGTCGGGGCTCGTGCTCCGCGAGCTGTTCGAGTTCGGAGCACTCACGGCCGCCGAGGTCATGGTGCCGCGCGTGCGCGTGGTCGGCCTTCCTGTTCGCGCGAGCGCAGACGACATCGTCGCCGTGCTGCGCTCGGCCCGTCACACGCGGTATCCGGTATTCGACGGCGATCTGGATCACATCGTCGGCATCGTGCACATCAAGGATCTGCTGCGGCTCGCCGTGGCCCGCCAGCCGCTCGACCAGACGAAAACCCTGCCTGTGCCGGTCGTGCCGGAGACCTCCCCGCTGGACGATGTGCTCGCAACTCTACGCAGGGAGCAGACGCAGATGGCCGTCGTGCTCGACGAGCACGGAGGCACGGCCGGCATCATCACGTTGTCGGATCTCTTCTCCGAAGTCGCCGGCGAGATCGAGGACGGATCCACGGCGCGCCCTGCACGCGACAGCCACGGACGGCTGCGCGCCCCGGGCACGATGCGGATCGCCGAAGTCGGCCAGCAGTTCGATCTCGATCTCGAGCATGCCGACGTGGACAGCGTGAGCGGGCTCGTGCTCATGTTGCTCGGTCGCCCGCCTCAGGTCGGCGATGTCGTCGACTTCGGCAGGCTGCGATTCGAAGTCACCGCCGTAAAAGGCCACGGCGTCGACGAGGCGGCGGTGACCCTGCTCCCGGACCTGTAGCGCTGCATCGTTCGGCCGTATGCTCGATAATGGTTAGTTGCGCGGAGAGGTGGCCGAGCGGTTTAAGGCGGCGGTCTTGAAAATCGCTGTGCGGGTAACCGCACCGTGGGTTCGAATCCCACCCTCTCCGCCACAGTCGCTTCACGCTCGTGTGATGGGCAGCTGGGCGTAAAGCTCGAAGTGCTCCGTCCCGTGGGCGAACGGCCTTCCGATCCACGCCTCGAAGCCTGGCTGATCATCGGGCACGTAGCCGCTCCTCGGAAGCCACGTGCCGTACAGCCACTGAAGAACGCGGAGTTCGAGGTTGATCCCGCCGCGGACTTCGACCTGGGCGACGATCATCGGCGGAAACCTGAACCGGCCGATCTCTCCCCTGGGGACGAATCGCTCGGCTTCGACGGCAACGTGATACTGGCACTGTTCGAGGGACGTGATCTCGGGGTTGTCCCATTGGTACCCGAGCCACTGGCCGTCGGCCAGTGAGTTTCGCTCCGCCCACGTGATGAGGCGCTGGGTCGCTTTGGCGACGGCGTCGCCCCGATAGGGATCCAGGACTCGGATGTACGCCACCGTGCGCGCGGGTAGATCGCGGATCTTGACTCTGAATCCGTCGGGATTGTGCGCGGCGGGCAAACGGCCCAGATGAAACCGACCGGCCGGCTCGGGAACCATCGCTTGCAGCTCGGAGCCGTGCGCCTCGCGCCACCAGTTGATGTCGAACGCGCTGGGGGCCGTTCCGTAGCGCTGCCTGAAGCACCGTGAGAAGTCAGACGAAGACGAAAACCCGCACTTCAACGCGATCGTCGTGAGCGATGACCGCGGCGGGTGGGCAATCATGACGAGCGCCCGTTCAAGCCTCAACCGTTTCACGAACTCGGCGAGCGTCTCTCCCACCAGGACCTGGAACACACGGTGGAAGTGGAACGGCGACAGTCGCGCGGCACGCGCAACGTCCGCGAGCCGCAGCGGCTCCCCGAGATGACCCACCACGTGATCGATGGCGAGGTTGACCCGTTCGGTGTACGCCATCGGGATTTTGGCGCGCGTTTTCACACCTGTTCGCAAGATTTGGCAAGCTCTGCGCGCCGCGATTTGTATGATGACTGTTGGGAGCTGCCCATGACGCGGTTGATCATAATCATTTTTCTGTGTTTCCTCGGCGGATGCGCTTCCCAGGCCGCCCCGGCGACGCCTCAAACCCCGCTCGCCACCACCGGCGCTGCTTCAGGAGATGGTCAGATGCAACTCGGGAACTTCTCAGTCGGGCTCGCCGTGAAGGACATCGCCGCCTCCCGGGCGTTCTACGAAAATCTTGGCTTCACGCAGATCGCCGGCGACCAGGCACAGAACTGGTTGATCCTTCAGAACTCAACCAGCACCATCGGGCTCTTCCAAGGGCCGCAGTACACCAGGAACATGCTGACGTTCAATCCGGGGTGGGACCGAACCGGCGGCACCCTCGCGGACTTTGACGATGTGCGCGACATTCAGCGGACACTCAAAGGTCGAGGCCTCGTGCCGACCGCGGAGGCGGATGAGTCTTCCACGGGGCCCGCAAGCATGGTGCTGACGGATCCCGACGGGAACCCGATCTTGATCGATCAGCACGTCCCCAAGCCACGGAAGTAGCCCCGTCCGGGGAAGAATCGCTCCGATGGCCCTACGTGAGACGATTGGCCATGAGGTTGACGTCTCGTGCGGTGGCTGTCGTCTCGTTCGTATCAATAGCGATCGCATCAACCAGTGCCGTCCAAACGAAGAAGCCGATTGCAACGCTCGAGCCGACCGGGCGCGTTGCGCTGACCTTCGACGATCTTCCCGTGCACGGAGCGCTGCCGCCGGGGCTGAGCCGAGTCGGCATCGCCCGGCGCATCGTCGAGACGCTCGCCTCGTATCACACGCCGCCGGTCTATGGTTTCGTCAACGGCAAGGCTGCGGACGAAGACCCCGAGGGCCGCGACGTGCTGCGCGTCTGGCGCGCCGCCGGCAATCCGCTCGCGAACCACACGTTCTCGCACATGGATCTGCACGCGTCGTCAGTTGACGCGTTCGAGCAGGACGTCATCGCCAACGAGCCCGTGCTTCGTGCGTTCATGACGGATGACGACTGGCGCTGGTTTCGCTTTCCGTTTCTGCGGGAAGGGGACACGCCTGAGAAGTACCGCGCGGTCAGAGCGTTCCTGAAACAGCGCGGATATCGCGTGGCTCAGGTCACTCTCAGTTTTCACGACTACGCGTACAACGACCCCTACGCGCGATGCCTGGCGCGCGGCGACAAGGAAGCACTCGCCTGGCTCGAGAAGCAGTACATCGATCAGGCCGCGACCAGCCTGACCGAGGGGCAGGCGGCTCGGGCGATGTTCGGCCGGGATATCCCGCACGTCATGCTTCTCCACGTCGGCGGATTTCAGACTGTCATGCTGCCGCGCCTGCTCGACCTGCTGTCCCGGCGCGGCTTCGTGCTGACGACGCTGGACGAGGCGCAGGCGGATCCGGCGTATACGATCGTGCCCACTCGCGCCGCGAACTGGTCGGGCACGTTGATCGAGCAGATGCGGCGCGATCCGGCTCCGGCGGCTTCCCTGGACAATCTGTTCCAGCGCCTGGCCGGGGTGTGCACGGGCTAGAATGTCGTGCGATGACGCGAATTTTTCTCATGATTGCCTCTCTGTTCGCACTGGCTGCGCGGGCCGATGACGCCGCGATTCGGAAGCGCGCGGCGGCGCTCGTCGCGGAGATGACGCCGGAGGAGAAGGCGGCGCAGCTCACTCAGTACTTCTTCATTCCGATCGGCCCGCTGAAGGAGATGGCCGAGAGTGAGATTCGCGCCGGGCGCGTTGGAGCGCTGCTGTTCGTCGCAGATCCGAAGGAAACGAACCGGCTCCAGAAGCTCGCCGTCGAGAATTCCCGGCTCAAGATTCCGCTGCTCTTCGGCTTCGACGTCATCCACGGCCTGCGGACGATCTTTCCCGTGCCGATCGGGATGGCCGCGTCGTGGGATCCGGCGCTCGTCGAAAAGGGACAGAACATTGCGGCGGCTGAAGCACGGGCCGTCGGAATCCACTGGGCGTTCGCGCCGATGATCGACATCGCTCGCGATCCGCGCTGGGGCCGGATCGTCGAGGGCGCCGGCGAGGATCCGTACCTGGGGTCCGCGATGGCGGCCGCGCAGGTCCGCGGGTTTCAGGGACCTGCGATCGGCAGCCCGGACCGCATCATCTCGGGTCCAAAGCATTTTGCCGGCTACGGCGCGTCGCTCGGCGGCCGCGACTACGACGAGGTGAACCTCTCCGACAGCGAGCTCTGGAACATCTACCTCCCGCCGTTTGCGGCCGCGGTGAAGGCCGGTGCGGGTAACGTCATGAGCGCGTACATGGGCCTCAACGGCGTGCCGGCCGCGGGCAATCGATGGCTCCTCGCAGACATCCTGCGCGGCGCCCTGAAGTTCAACGGATTCGTCGTCAGCGACGCGAACGGCGTCGTCAATCTCGCGACGCACCGGTTCGCGCGGGATGCACGCGATTCCGCGGCGCGCGCGCTGGCTGCGGGCATCGACATGGAGATGGCCTTCACCGGCGCGGCGTTCACGAACCTGCCCGACGCGCTCGCGAAGAGAGAGATCACGCCAGCCGTCCTGGACGCCGCGGTCGTTCGCGTGCTCGAGGCGAAGATTCGAATGGGACTGTTCGAAAACCCGTTCGTCGACGAGGCGCGTGCCACGACGGTCCTGGGTGACCCTGCGCACCGGGAGGCCGCTCGCGTGGCGGCCGAGCGATCGGCGGTGCTGCTCCGCAACGAAGGCGGTGTGCTGCCGCTGTCACCGGCGTCGCTGAAATCGCTCGCCGTGATCGGCCATCTCGCGGACGCGCCGCGCGACATGCTCGGACCGTGGGTGTTCGACTTCAGGCTCGACGAGGCAGTCACGATTCTCGCCGGCATACGAGCAAAGGCTGGCCCCGGCGTGCGCGTTGAGTACGCGCGCGGCGTGCTCCTGCCGCCGCGCAAGTTTGCTTCGCCATTCGCGATGATTCCCGGCAATTCTCCGCCGCCGCCGCCGAACTTCGAGCCGGCCGCGGAGTTCGACAAGGCGGTCGCCGTCGCACGCGCGGCGGATGCCGTCGTGATGGTCGTCGGCGAACTGCAGGACATGATTGGTGAAGCTGCGTCGCGATCGTCGCTCGAGCTTCCCGGCCGTCAGCAGGAGCTGCTCGACGCGGTTGTCGCGACGGGCAAACCGGTCGTGCTGCTCGTCATGAACGGCCGGCCGCTCGATCTCAGGGCAGCCGCAAAGGTTCCAGCGATCCTCGACATCTGGTACCCGGGCACACAGGGCGGCGCCGCCGTCGCGAATCTCCTGTTCGGCGACGCGGTGCCGGGCGGCAAGCTTCCATTCTCCTGGCCGCGCCACGTAGGTCAGGTGCCGGTGATCTACTCTCGGCTCGCATCGCACGATCCCGCAAAGGCGGGCGAACGTTACTTCAACGAGGAAAGCACACCGTTCTATCCATTCGGGTACGGCCTCAGCTACTCGACATTCGCTTTCGACAAGCTGACGGTGGACCGCCCGAGCATCGCCGCAGGCGGCACGCTGACCGTCTCGGTCGAGGTTCGTAATACCGGCAAGCGGAAAGCGGACGAGGTCGCGCAGCTGTACATCCATCAACGGTATGGCTCCGCGGCTCGCCCGATCCGCGAGTTGAAAGGATTCCAGCGCGTGACGCTCGAGCCCGGCGAAGCACGAACGCTGAAGTTCACGCTCGGCCCCGACGAGCTTCGATACTGGAGCGCGGCGAAGAAAGACTGGGTCGTCGAGGCGTCAACTTACGATGTGTGGATCGGCGGCGACTCGACGGCTCAGTTAAACGCGACCTTCGAGGTAACGGGCAAGTAGCTGGCAATCAGGCGCGGGTGATCCGATCCAGCGCATCGGCGAGTCGATCGAAATCGCGCGTCGTGGAATACACATATGCGGAGGCCCGCACGGCCTCGGCAACCCCAAACCGCTTCAACAACGGAAGCGCCGCGAGATCGCCGGCCCGCACGGCGATGCCACGTCGGTCGAGCTCAGAGGCGACCGCCGCCGGCGCCAGGCCCGCGACGGTGAATGTGAACACCGGGAGACGCCGATCTGCTCCGGTCGGTCCAATCAAGCGAACACGAGGGATTCTGCGGAGTCGTTCGAGGCCCTGCCGGACGAGCGACTCGTCATGCTTCTGCACCATGTCGTGGCCCGATCGCTCGAGGAAGGCGATCGCGGCCGCCAGCCCGACGGGCCCTGCAACATCGGGCGTGCCTGCCTGGAACTTCAGCGCACCCCGCTCGAACGTCGCGCGCTCGAACGTCGCATCGTGAGCCATGTTGCTGCCGACGTGGTATGGAGGCATTCGATCGAGCAACTCCTGCCGCCCCCAGACCACGCCTGTGGCCATCGGGCCGAGCATCTTGTGCCCCGAGAAGATATAGAAGTCGCAGCCGAGGTCGCGCACATCGATCCTGACGTGCGGCGCCGCCTGGGCGCCGTCAATCGCCACGACCGCACCCGCCGCTTTGGCCATCGCTGTGATCTCGCGAGCCGGGTTGACGTAACCGAGCACGTTCGACACGTGGCTGAACGCGACCAGCTTCGTGCGCGTTGACAGAACGGCCGCCACGGCCTCCGCGCTGAGCCGGCCGTCGTCGTCAACATCCGCCAGGCGAACATTCGCGCCGGCCCGCTCCGCCGCTCGCGCCCACGGCATGAAGTTCGAGGAGTGTTCCGCAACCGAGAGCACGATCTCGTCGCCGCTCCCGAGATGGGCGCTTCCCCACGACGAAGCGACCAGGTTGACGCCTTCCGTCGTGCCGCGTACGAAGATCACTTCCGACGCGTGACTGGCGTTCACGAAGCGCGCAGTGTTTTGCCGTGCCGCATGAAGCCGCTCGGCGGCTCGGGCCGCCAGGGAGTGTGCCTTCGATGGGTTGGCGTTGTCTGTTGAGTAGTATCCGGCGACCGCATCGATCACCGCCTGCGGACGAAGCGTGGTGGCGGCGCTGTCGAGATATACGAGCGGCTGACCGTTCACCTTCTGCCGAAGCGCCGGAAAAGACGAGGGCCAGTCCGGCAGCACCGCCGCGCCCAATGCGGTGACGAACTCGCGACGACTGGCACTACTCATTGTTGTAACAATTGTTACTATCAATGCAATGTTAATTACAAGGATAGATTTCACGGAATCAGCTCCTGTCGCCTGAGGGGGGTTTCATGCTCCAGGCTGCTCCGGGACGCAGCGTCCGGCGTTGCGGCGGCGACGCTAGCCGCAGGGGGCTGGCTGGCCGCATGCGCAATGGCTGCAGCCGGTACGACATCGCCGACTGAACCGAGCTTCGCGTCACGGGGACGGCCGCGCAGCCGGGCGAGACGCGTACGATCACGTTCACCGCGCGCGGTCGCAAGACCGGTCAGTGGCGCAACTGCGCGGAGATGTTGTCCGACGCGGGGCTCGGGGCGATCACTGTTTCGGCGTGATCGCCCCGAGCCCATTCATGTACGGCCGCAACGCGTCCGGGATCACGACCGATCCATCCTTCTGCTGGTAGTTCTCCACGATCGCAATCCACGTCCGGCCGACGGCGAGCCCTGAGCCGTTGAGCGTGTGGACGAACTCCGCCTTCCCCGTTCCACCGGGACGGAAGCGGATATTCGCGCGGCGCGCCTGAAACGCTTCCGTGTTGGTGCAGGACGAAATCTCGCGATACGTGTTCTGGCTCGGCAGCCAGACTTCGATGTCGTAGGTCTTGGCGGCGGCAAAGCCGAGATCGCCCGTGCACAGGCTGACGGTCCGGAACGGCAGCTCGAGGCGCTTGAGAACTTCCTCGGCGTTTGCCGTCAGCGACTCGAGCTCCGCGTACGACGTGTCTGGCGTCGCGAACTTCACAAGCTCGACCTTGTCGAACTGGTGCTGGCGGATGAGCCCCCGCACATCGGCCCCATAGGACCCGGCTTCGCTTCTGAAGCACGGCGTATAGGCCGTGTACTTGATGGGCAACTGACGCCCGTCGATGATCTCGCCGCGGTGCAGGTTCGTCAGCGGGACCTCAGCGGTCGGGATCAGGTAAAGATCCCAGTCACCTCCAATCTTGAACAGGTCGCCTTCGAATTTCGGCAGGTTCCCGGTTCCCGCGAGCGCCGCCGCGTTGACGAGGACAGGCGGCTCGATCTCCTGGTAGCCGTGCTCGCCGGTGTGAAGCTCGAGCATGAAATTGATGAGTGCGCGTGCCAGCCGCGCGCCCGCGCCTGCAAGAACGGAGAAGCGCGTGCCGGAAATCTTCGTGGCGCGCTCGAAGTCGAGAATGCCGAGCGCGGGACCGAGCTCCCAGTGCGCCTTGACCGGGAAGTCGAACGTTCGAGGTTCGCCGTGGCGGCGAACCTCGACATTGCCGTCCGACCCAGACCCGATCGGCACCGTCGAATGCGGAAGGTTGGGAAGCGCCATCAGGATGTTCGTCCGCTGGTGCTCTATCTGGTCGAGCTCGATCTCGAGCTGCTTGATCTGGACCGCCCGCTGCTTGCTCGCCGCGAACATGGCGGTCGTGTCCTGACCCTGCCGCTTCGCCTTCGCGACTTCGTCGCCGGCGGCGTTCTGCTGGCGCTTCAACCCCTCCAGCTCGGGTATGACGCGTCGGCGGCGCGCCTCGAGCGTTGCGAGCTGTTCGAGCTCACGGTCGGCTTCGAGGCCGCGGTTCCGGAATCCCTCGCGAATCGCGTCCAGGCGTTCGCGTACGAGCGCGGGGTCGAGCATGACGCTAGATCCTATATCCTATGAGGAGTGACTACGCAGGTTCGCAAAGCGATCTTCCCCGCCGCCGGCCTCGGCACGCGGTTTCTTCCGGCGACGAAGGCCCAGCCCAAGGAAATGCTCCCTCTCGTCGACAAGCCAATTATTCAATACGGGGTGGAGGAGGCGGTCGCCTCGGGCGTCGACAACATCATCCTGGTCACCGGCCGGGGGAAGAACGCGATCGAGGATCACTTCGACGTCTCTGTGGAGCTCGAGGCGTTCCTCGAAGCGCGCGGCAAGACGGACCTGCTTGCTGTCGTCCGGAAGATCTCGAACCTGATCAACTTTTCGTACGTCCGGCAGGGCGAGCCGCTCGGCCTCGGACATGCCGTGCTCGTCACCCGGAATCTCGTCGGCGACGAACCGTTCGCCGTCATCCTCGCGGACGACGTGATCGACTCGACGCCGCCTGCGCTCGCCCAGATGATTGCCGTGCACCGCGAGACCGATGCGCCGGTACTGCTCGTCGAGCGCGTCCCGAAGGAAGATGTCAGCAGCTACGGCATCATCGCCTACGAACAGGTCCGCCGCGGCGTGTACAAGGTGACGGATCTCGTCGAGAAGCCGCCACGGCATGAAGCCCCGTCCGACCTCGCGATCATCGGGCGATACATACTGACGCCCGACATCTTCGCCGAGCTCGAGGAGACGGCGAAGGATCGGACCGGAGAGATTCAGCTCACAAACGGCATGCGGCGTCTGCTCGCCAAGCGCCCCATCTATGCCTGCGAGGTGAACGGTGTCCGGCACGACACAGGCAACAAGCTGGGCTACCTCCGCGCCGTCGTGTATTTCGCCTTGAAGCGCCCCGACCTCGCAGATCGCTTCCGCGACTACCTGCGGACGCTCGACATCTCGCAGATCGCCTGAACCTGACCCTTTTTAGCTCTTCGTGGAACTGGAGGAGGATGTCCCAGTGTCGCTGGTCGTGGTCGACGTCGACGTCTTGGCGTCTCCGGATGCGGCGGGCTTCGAGCCGTCGGTCGACGAGGTCGTGCCGTCGCCCGACTTGGCGGCGTCACCCGACTTGCGGGCGTAGTCGGTGATATACCAGCCGCTGCCCTTGAACTGAATCGCCGGAGAGGACAGGAGCTTTTTGACCGGGCCTCCGCAGGCGCTGCAGGTCTCGACCGGCGGATCCGAGAATTTCTGAATGACCTCGAACCTCTCGCCGCACCCGTCGCACTGATACTCGTAAAGCGGCATTCGCCCTATTCTATCAGCCCGCCCGAATCCTCGCCGAGCATCAGCCGCCGGTGCACCCAGAACGGCAGCGTGCCGTGGCCGAGCAGCGTGTCGTGGAACCACCGCAGCGAGTACTTGCCGCCCAGGCTCGCCTTGCTGTCTTCCCGAAGCTTGAGCAGCATCAGCTTTCCCGCGGAGTAGACGACGTAGGAGGGATCGAAGGCGCCGCGTTCGGCCTCGCGGCGGGCGCTGGCTTCCTCCATGAACGCTTCGTCGCGGAAGAACCGAACCCCCTGCTCGACCGACATGTCTTCCGCATGAAGCCGGATGCCGACCACGAAGCGGCACAGCCGGATGAGGGCCTCGGCCAGCTGTCCCAGGCGGACGGCCAGGTTGTCGCGGCCGAACCCGGCCTCGACCATCATCTGCTCGCAGTAGTGCGCCCAGCCTTCGACGAATGACGCCGACGAAAAGAGGATCGACTTGCGCAGCGTCGATTCGACCTGTCGCAGATGCTGATAGTGGACAAAGTGGCCGGGGTAGACCTCGTGGATCGAGATCGCCCAGAGCGCGCCGTAGTTCAGATCGCGCAGGTGCTCCTGCTGCCGCTCGCGCGGCCAGGCGGAATCCACGTCAGTGATGTAGTAGTACGCGCGAATCGGCCGCGACTCGAACGGGCCGGGCGTCCACATGCTGGCAAACGTCCATCGGTAGAACTTGGGCGAGGGGGCGACGATCACCGGGTCGCCTTCCGGCAGCGAGACGAGGCCGCGGCTCCTGATGAACGATTCCAGCTCGCTGATCTGGCCGTTGGCGACCGCGACGACCTTGCCCGGATCGGGATGATCGTCTTTGAGGCGGCGCCAGGTCTCGACCGGATCGCCGCCGTTGCCGCGTCCGGCGACGCGTTTGAATTCCTCCTGCGTGGACTCGAGCTCGCGCAGCGCGATCTTGAGCAACGCGTCGGCGCCGATCGTCAGTCCCTCTTCGAGCCGGAGCTTTTGCTCGAAGACTTCGCGCCCGAGCCGGAACGACGCGCGGCTGCGCGGCCCGAGCTCGTCCTCGAGATAGGCCGCATAGGACCGGACCGACCCTGCCGCCGCCATCGACGCATCGGCGAGATCGCCGAGCAGGTGCATATCGTCAAGCGCGGCGAACGCCTGCGGGAGATCTTCCTCGATGAAACGCAGCGTGCCGCGCATGGTCTCGAGGCCGATCTTCACGAAGATGCCGGGCGGTTCCCTGATGTTGTCGCGGGCGCTCTGAATGAAGCGCAGCGTCTGCCGGAGCTTCGACAGGACGCGGCGGGCGCGCTCCTCGAGCGGCGCGTATTCGAACAGCGCCTGGCCGGCCAGGCTCGTCGCGAGGAGGTCGGCGTAGAATTGCGGGTTGCGCTCCCAGGTCCGCGTGGTCTCGAGCTCGAAGAGACGCGACTGAATGCTGGCCTCGAGCGCGGGGCGCTCGATCTGCTCGGTCGGCGTCAGGATTGCCGGGTCGATCGCGGCGAGGCGCCGGGAAAACCCTGACAGCTCCCGAATCTGCGTGTCGACGGCAGAGCGGCTCAGGTCCTCGAGGAGGTCGTCATGCGTGTGAACCCCGTCGAACGTGGCGTTGGTCGGATGCCGCTCGTGCAGATACGCTAGGTACTCTTCGACGAAATGCGGCAGGGGTTCCGATGAGTACATGAGTCAGTGATGCCGGGTACCCTTTACGTAGTCGCCACGCCGATCGGCAATCTCGAGGATGTCACGCTGCGGGCGCTTCGCGTCCTGCGCGAAGTTGCGCTCATCGCCGCCGAGGACACGCGCCGCACGGCTAAACTCCTCTCACACTACTCGATCTCCACGCCTACGACGAGCGTCCGCGAGCACAACGAGCGGCGCCGCACGCCGGCAATCCTCGAACGGCTCGCGGCCGGCCAAAGCGTGGCGCTCGTATCGGATGCCGGCACCCCAGGCGTGTCCGACCCGGGAAAATACCTCGTCCGGGCGGCGCTCGAGGCGGGACATCCGGTCGTGGCGGTGCCCGGGGCAAGCGCCGTCATGGCGGCGCTCGCTTCCAGCCCGTTCGGCGCCGACGAGTTCGTCTTCGCCGGCTTTCCACCGCGTAGGTCGAACGCCAGAACGATATGGTTCCAACGGCTCGCCGCTGAGCGACGAGCCGTCGTCTTCTTTGAGGCGCCTCATCGTATCCAGCAAACGCTGGAGACACTGGGTCTATTATTGGGCAATAGACAGATTATGATCGCCAGGGAGTTGACCAAGCTGCACGAACAGTTGGTCATTACACCTAGTAATGAGGTCGCCTCCAAGGCTGGAGTGCCGGTGGGTGAGTACTCAGTGGTGGTTGGCCCGTTGGAGGAACGCCCTCTCAACGCAGAGCAACCACCCAGCGACACCGTGCTCCTCGCAGAATTTGGTCAAATAACCTTGGCAGGGGCCGGGTCCAGGAGGCAAGCTATCTCTGAGCTCGCACGCAGGCACGGCTTGTCCCAGCGCGACGTTTACGCAGCCATCGAGCGAGGTCGTAAATCGGTGTCTTGACCTAAATTGGCCGGGTTTGTTACCTTACGCGCCCCGGTATCAGGCAGGCTGATGGCCAAGAACCGCCGGAGCCGTCCCCGGCTGTCCCCCGAACTCCCGAAACGACGCGCGCAACCCGCGCCGGTGCACGTGCGCGCTCCTGGACGTCCGTCTCCGGCTCCACAGCCGGTTCCGCCCCCCGCCCCAAGTCCATCGCATCTGCAGGCAGTCGCCCTGTACGAGAGCGGGCTCGAAGCGCTTCAGCGCCATGCATTTGACGCCGCCGCCGCCTCGTTCCGGGAGGTCCTGAACCGCTACCCGGAGGAGCGGGAGATCCACGAGCGTGCGCGGCTGTACCTCAAGGTCTGCGAGCGACAGGTGATCGCACGGCCAGAACCCCCGCGGACGGTCGAGGAACGGTTGCTTTCCGCCACTGTTGCCCTCAACTCGGGCGACTTCGATGGCGCGCTGTCCCACCTCGGACGAGTGGAGGCCGAGGACCCCGAGAACGATCACGCGCAGTACATGCTCGCCGTCATCGCCGTCGCGCGCGGCCAGCTCCCTCGCTCGATCGAACACCTGCGCCGGGCGATCGAGCTGAACCCCGAAAACCGGGGCCTGGCGCGCCAGGATGCCGATCTCGAGCCCTTGAGAGGAGACGAATCCTTCCGCGCCCTTGTCGAACCTGCTCCGGGCGCCGCTCCTCCACGCCGGCGAAAGCTTCGCCCGGCGCGCTGATTGCTGTAACGTCGAGGTCGATGCCCGACCTCCATGTCGTGATCATGGCCGCCGGAAAGGGGACGCGCATGAAGTCCGCCTACCCCAAAGTGCTTCATCGCGTGGGAGGCTTGCCCCTGATAGAGTACGTCCTTCGAACGGCTGAGCCGCTTAACGCGAGTTCAACGGTGCTTGTCGTAGGGCATATGGCCGATGACGTAAGCGCCGCGCTGGTAGGTCGCACGAACCTGCAGTTCGCGCCGCAGGAACCTCAGCTGGGCACGGCGCACGCAGTTCTGCAGGCGGAACCGTTTCTCGTCGGGAAGTCGGGCCTAGTCGTTCTTCTGTCCGGCGATGTGCCGCTCTTGTCGACAGAGACCCTCCGCCGGATGATCGCGGTGCACGTCGAGACCGGGGCGGCGGCAACACTGCTGACGGCCGTCCTCGACGACCCGTTCGGCTACGGCCGGGTAATCCGGTCGGAGGGCAAGGTCGAGCGAGTCGTCGAAGAGCGTGACGCCACGCCGGAGGAGAAGCGGATTCCGGAGATCAACGCCGGAATCTACATCTTCGATCTCGAGCCGCTCTTCCCGTCGCTGAAAGCGATCGCGGCGGCGAACGCGCAGGGGGAGTACTACTTGACCGATCTGCCGCAGGTCTACCGGCAGCGCGGTCTTCCGGTGCAGACCCTGCAGGTCGAGAATCCGAGGGAGATTCTCGGGATCAACAGCCGGGCGCAGCTGACCGAGGTGGGCGCAATCATGAGGCAGGCACGAAACGAAGAGCTGATGGCGGCGGGAGTGACGATGGAGGATCCGGCCTCCACCTATGTCGGGCCGGACGTGACGGTCGGGCCCGACACGATCCTTCATCCGAACGTTCATCTCGAGGGCCGCACGCGCGTCGGCAGTGGGTGCGAGATCCACGCGGACGTCCGCATCGTGGACTCGACGATCGGGGACCGCGTGACGATCCTCAATTTCTGTCTGATACGTCAGTCGACTGTCGCCGCGGGCGCCATCATCGGTCCATTCGCGCACCTCCGTCCGGAGTCGGACGTCGGCGAGGATGCCCACGTCGGCAACTTCGTCGAGCTCAAGAAAACACGGCTCGGGCGCGGGTCCAAGGCCAATCACCTCACGTACCTCGGCGATGCCACGATTGGCGCGAAGGTCAACGTCGGCGCGGGTACGATCACGTGCAACTACGATGGCCGGGCCAAGCACCGGACGGTGATCGAGGACGGCGCGTTCATCGGGAGCGATACGCAGCTCATCGCGCCGGTCACCATCGGCCGCGACGCGTACATCGGCGCCGGCTCTTCGATCACCGAGGATGTTCCTCCCGGCGCGCTGGCCGTGGCCCGCGGGCGTCAGGTGAACAAAGAGGGGTGGGTAGGGAAGAAGAAAAAGGGGCCTGGGGCTTAGGGTTTAGGGCCTGGACGCAAGGGGACAGACATGTGCGGCATCATCGGCTACATCGGACAGCGAGACGTTCTGCCGATTCTCATCGACGGACTGCGGCGGCTCGAGTATCGGGGCTACGACTCGGCGGGCGTGGCGCTCGTCCGCGACGGGACGATCGAGCTGCGGCGCAGCGCGGGTAAGCTGGCGCGCCTCGAGGCCGCGATCGCGGGAAGCCCGATCGAGGGCGACTACGGGATCGGCCACACGCGCTGGGCCACGCACGGGAGGCCAACCGAAGAGAATGCCCATCCGCACCGCGACTGCACGGGCAAGATCGTCGTTGTTCACAACGGCATCATCGAAAACTACCTCGAGCTGAAGCAGCAGCTGATTCGAGAAGGCCACACCTTCATCACCGAAACCGACACGGAGATCGTCGCGCACCTGGTCGAGCGGGAAATGCAGGGGGACGGGCTCGAGAACGCCGTCCGCAGAGCGCTCCTGTCACTCAGGGGGCTGTTCGCGCTCGTGCTGATCTCGTCGGACGACCCCGAGAAGATCGTCACGGTCCGCAACGGCCCGCCCATCGTCGTGGGCCTCGGCGACGGCGAGTTCTTCGTGGCGTCCGACATCCCCGCGATTTTGCAGCACACCCGCGACGTCGTCTTTCTCGGCGACGAGGAAATGGCGGTCGTCACGCCGCGGGGCGTCGAGTTCACGGACTATTCCGGGCGGGCCGTCTCGAAGGCGAGCCAGCGCGTGTCGTGGGATCCCGTCATGGCGGAGAAGGCGGGATTCAAGCACTTCATGCTCAAGGAAATCTTCGAGCAGCCGTGGGCGGTCAAGGAAACGGTGCTCGGGCGTGCGTCGGTCGAGTCGGGCAGAGTGTTTCTGCACGAGATCGAGATTCCGGATGAGCGGCTGCGCGCCCTCGAGCGCGTCGTCATTCTCGCGTGCGGAACGTCGTGGCACTCGGGTCTCGTCGGCAAGTTCCTCATCGAGAACCTGGCGCGCCTGCCGGTCGAGGTCGACTACGGGTCCGAGTTCAGGTATCGCGATCCGATCGTCGCCCAGAACACGCTCGCTGTCGTGATCACGCAATCCGGCGAGACCGCGGATACCCTGGCCGCGCTGCGCGAGGCGAAGAAAAAAGGCGCGTGCGCGATCGCCATCTGCAACGTCGTCGGTAGCATGGCCACGCGAGAGAGCGACGGTACCGTCTACACCCACGCGGGACCCGAGATCGGCGTCGCATCGACGAAGGCATTCACCTCGCAGCTCGCGGCGCTTCACCTGCTCGCGCTGTATCTCGGACAGGTCCGCGGCACGCTGACGCCCGCAGCCGTTCGCCCGCACCTCGAGGCGCTGACGCAGCTTCCGCTGCTGCTCGAAAAGACTCTCCAGTGCAACTCACAGACTAAGGAGATCGCGAAGCGGTTCTACCAGCGGCGCGACTTCCTGTATCTCGGGCGCGGCATCAACTACCCGATCGCGCTCGAGGGTGCGCTCAAGCTAAAGGAAATCTCGTACATCCACGCGGAAGGCTACCCCGCAGGCGAGATGAAGCATGGACCGATCGCGCTCATCGACGAAGAGATGCCGGTCGTCACGCTCGCGCCGCACGACCACGTCTTCGAGAAGATGGTTGGCAACGTGCAGGAAGTAAAAGCACGCGGCGGATCGGTGATCGCGGTCGCCACCGCCGGCCACGGCGGTCTCGAGGCGCATCTCGATCCCACGCGCGACGTCCTCATTACGGTGCCGGAATCGCACGCGCTGCTCGCGCCGATCCTTTTCGTGGTGCCGCTGCAGCTGATGGCGTACCACATCGCGATTCGCCGCGGTTGCGACGTCGACCAGCCGAGGAATCTCGCCAAGAGCGTCACGGTCGAATAGCGAGGTCCCTAATCCCGGGTCCTTGGTCCTCGGTTTCTCCTTGGGCTTATTCCAGCCGCGCGCTCGGTTGCGGATGCGGACGTCCTCGCCGCGCTCGGCGCGGCCGCCCGGAGCTATCTCGCCTCGGCCGCCGCTGCCGGCGCGACCCCGGCCGAGGCGTTCGAGTACCTCAAAGAACTTGTCGCGGACAGTCCGCCCTCTCAAGGAGCATGACCCGTGGCTGACGAAGTCCTGTCCCTCAAAGACGCTCAGAAAGTAGAGCTCGACGTCCGCCTCAACGTCGTCTCGCTGCTCATTCTCGTTCTTGGCTGGATCGGCGCCGTCGTCGCCGCGACCATGCAATCGCTTCCCGCCGGGCGGCGCTGGCGATCGCCGGCACGCTCCTGTCGATGTCGCCGAAAGTGGCGAAACAGTGGGAGCGCGGCGTCGTGCTCCGGCTCGGACGCTACATCGGCCTTCGAGGTCCGGGCCTCTTCTGGATCGTTCCGCTCGTGGACGATGTGGCGAGGTGGGTCGATCAGCGGGTGATCACGACAAGCTTTGCCGCGGAGCAGACGCTGACGTCCGACACCGTTCCGGTCAATGTCGACGCGGTGCTTTTCTGGATGGTGTACGACCCGGAAAAGGCGGCGCTCGAAGTGCAGGATTACCGGCAGGCCGTGAGCTGGGCCGCTCAGACGGCGCTTCGCGACATCATCGGGCGCACGGCCCTCACCGATCTGCTCCGCGGCCGTGAGCGTATCGAGGCGGAGCTCCAAAAGCTCATCGACGAACGGACGACGCCGTGGGGTGTGACCGTGCAATCGGTCGAGATGCGCGACGTCGTGATTCCGGTGGCGCTGCAGGACGCGATGTCGCGCGAGGCGCAAGCGTCGCGTGAGAAGCAGGCGCGCGTCATCCTCGGCCAGGCCGAGGTCGAGATCGCGCAAAGCTTCGAGCGCGCCTCGGAGTCGTATCGCAACAACCCGACGGCGCTGCACCTGCGGGCAATGAACATGCTCTACGAAGGCCTCAAGGAAAAAGGAGCGCTGATGCTCGTGCCGAGCCGCGCCGTCGAGTCGATGGGCATGGGCGGCATGCTCGGCGCGGCCGCGCTGCGCCAGGAGCGGCTTGCGCGTGGCGAGGAGGATGTCAAATGACAACCGCTCTCGTCGTCTTCGGCGGGTTCCTGTCGCTGGCGGCTCCGAGCCAGGCCAGTGTCCAGCCAGCGCCGCCGGCGAAGCCGGTCGACGCGATTGAGGGCATCCTCGAGGCGTTCAAGACGCACCAGGTCGTCGCGCTGACCGACGCCCACGGCAACGAGCAGGCCAGTGCGTTTCTCCTCTCCCTCGTGCGCGATCCGCGTTTCGCCGTCGCGGTCAACGACATCGTGATGGAGTGTGGCAACGCGCGATACCAGGACATCATCGATCGGTTCGCACGGGGGGAGGATCTCCCCTACGAGTCGCTGAAACGCGTCTGGCAGGACACGACACAGCCGAGCGCGGCCTGCGACGTTCCGATCTACGAAGCGTTCTATCGAGCGGTGCGCGCGGTGAATGCGCCTCTCCCGCGCGAGCGGCAGCTCCGCGTATTGCTCGGCGATCCGCCGATCGATTCGGACAACATCCGAAATCGGGATGACCACTTCAAGTGGATCGAGAAGCGGGAGTCGCATCCGGCCGCACTCATTCAGCTCGAGGTCCTCGCACGGGGACGACGCGCGCTGCTCGTCTACGGCCTCGGACACTTTCAACGGAAGAACGTCCACAGCAACTTCGACACGGAGGACTAGCGCGCGCAGACGATCGTCAGCCTGCTGGAGCGCTCGGGGCCGACGACGGTGTTTACGATCTGGACGAGTCCGGAGCTCACCAAGATCCAGCCTGAGGCGGCCGCCTGGCGGACGCCCAGCCTTGCGACGATCCGTGGCACCGCGCTCGGAGCGGTCGACGCGTCGCGATATTTCGGCTGGGGGAATCGATCGACCATTAAGGACGGCAAGATAGAGACCGTCCCGAAGGAGCAATGGAGATCGCTTCGCGCGGAGGCGCAATTCGATGCGCTCCTTTATCTCGGGCCGGAGGCCGCGATGACGCAATCCAGGTGGTCGCCGTTGCTCTGTGCCGACTCCGCCTACATGAACATGCGGCTCAAACGCATCGCGGTATCAGGGATCCCGCCCGCCGAGGCCGAGCGGCTCACAAAGTACTGCGCAGAGGTCGCGTCGAAGTAGTCTTGACGCATGAACCTCACGCGGCGCTCGTTTGAACAAGCGCGCGAGCGAGTCGGCTCGCACGCCTATCACACGCCCCTCATGACGTCGCGGCTCCTCAGCCAGCTGACCGGTTACGACGTCCGGCTCAAGGCGGAAATGCTCCAGCGGACCGGCTCGTACAAGATTCGCGGCCCTCTGAACAAGTTTCCGCAGCTCTCGGCCGAAGAGAAGGCGCGTGGCGTCATCTGCTCCTCCGCGGGGAATCACGCGCAGGGAGTGGCGCAGGCGGCGGCGATTCACGGGATCAAGGCGGTCGTCGTGATGGCCGAGAACGCGACGCCATCCAAGATCGACGCGACGCGGGGTTACGGTGCGGAAGTCGTGCTGCACGGACGAATCTGGGACGAGGCGAACGAGAAGGCCAAGGCGCTCGTTCGCGAGCGTGGCTTCACGTACATCCACCCGTTCGACGACGAGCAGCTGATTGCGGGGCAGGGAACGCTCGGCCTGGAGATCGTGCAGGACTGGCCGGAGGTGGACGCGGTCGTTGTCCCGATTGGCGGGGGCGGGCTCATCTCGGGAGTCGCGCTCGCGGTGAAAACGACGAAGCCAGCCGTACGCGTCATCGGCGTGGAATCTTCGGGCGCGCCGGCAATGAAGCAAAGCGTCGAGTCTGGCCGGCTCGTCACGCTCGACCGCATCGATTGCATCATCGACGGCCTCAAGGTGATGCGCGTCGGCGAGCTGAACTTCGAGATCGTCTCACGCTATGTCGACGAGCTCGTGGCGCTGCCGGACGATCAGATCTTCGACGCGCTCGTCTGGATCATGTCTCGCTGCAAGCTCGTCGTGGAAGGTGCTGCGGCCGCGCCGGTCGCGGCGCTTCTCGCGGGGCTGGTGAAACTGCCGCCGGGCTCGAAGGTCGCCTGCGTTCTCAGTGGCGGGAACGTTGATCTGAGTCAGCTCAAGGGACTGAGATGGAACTGATCGCGTGCACGCGCTCGGCAATGGCCGACGCCACCTGAGAGCAGGTCATCCGTCCGTTGATGTCGGGCGTGCCCACGCCGGCGGCGACGCACTCGTCGATAGCGTGGTCGAGCGCGTCCGCCTCGTCAGGAAGCGCGATGCCGTAGCGGAGCAGCATCGCGGCCGAGGCGATCGCTCCGATTGGGTTGGCCACGTCGCGGCCGGCGAGGTCAGGCGCCGATCCGTGAACCGGCTCGAAGAGCCCCGGTCCGTCGCCCAGGCTCGCCGAGGGCAGCAGGCCGAGCGACCCCACGACCGCCCCTGCCTCGTCGGACAGGATGTCGCCGAACATGTTTTCCGTCACGATGACGTCGAAGCGGGCCGGCTCCCGCACGAGCTGCATCGCGCAGTTGTCGACGTACATGTGGTCGAGACTGACGTCGGGATATCCCGCGGCGATCTCGGAGACCACGGCCCGCCACAGCCGCGACGTCTCGAGCACGTTCGCCTTGTCGACTGACGTCACGCGGCGCCGGCGGCCCCTCGCGTGCTCGAACGCACGGACGGCGATCCGCCGGACCTCGTCGCGCGAGTACCGCATGGTGTTGTGGGCGGCGCTGCCGTCTGCGTCGAGCCCGCGCGGCGTGCCGTAGTAGAGACCGCCGGTCAGCTCTCGAACGATCAGGAGATCCACGCCCGCAAGGAGATCGGGCTTCAGCGGACCGGCTGCCTCGAGGCCGCGATAGATCCGCGCGGGCCTGAGGTTCGCGTAAACACCGAGCTCGCGGCGGAGCGTCAGAAGCGCGGCTTCCGGGCGCTTCCCGGGCGGATGCGTGTCGAAAGCGGGGTCGCCGACGGCGCCGAGCAGGACGGCGTCCGAGTTGCGGCACGCGTCGAGGGTTGTGTGGGGAAGCGGAACGCCGGACTCACGAACCGCGGCGCCGCCGACGGGAAACGTCCGAAGCTCGAACGAGTGACCGAACCGCCGCGCGACGGCGCCGATCGTCTGGGCCGCCGCGGCGGTTACCTCCGGGCCGACGCCATCCCCTGGCAACAGGGAGATGCGGGCTTTCACACTCCGTGGCCGTAGCCGTGCGCGACGAGCGCGTCGCCGCCGGCGCGTGCGGCGAACACTTCGGCGCGCGCGTCCTGCACGATCTGCAGCAGATCGCGATCGGTCACGACCTTGCGCGCGTCCGCCAACGCAATCATGCGGCGGTAGACGCGATCGAGCTCGAACCTGCTGAGCGCGCAGCCGAGATCCTCGCACCGCTTCTGGACCGCGTGGCGGCCGGAGTGCTTCCCGAGAACGAGCGTCGCCTGCGGAACACCAACCTCCGCCGGCCGCATGATCTCGTAAGTGCGCGGATCTTTGAGCATGCCGTCCTGGTGAATGCCGGCCTCGTGCGCGAAGGCGTTGCGGCCGACGATCGCCTTGTTGGCTTGGACCGCCTCGCCCGTCAGCGTGGTGAGCAGCTGGCTGCAGCCGTAGATCTCCCGCGTCTCGATCCCGGTTTCGAAGGCGAACCGGTCCGCGCGGACGCGCGTGGTCATCACGATCTCTTCGAGCGACGCGTTGCCGGCCCGCTCACCGATACCGTTGATGGTGCACTCGACCTGCCGCGCGCCACCTCGAAGCGCCGCGAGGCTGTTCGCGGCGGCCAGGCCGAGATCGTCGTGGCAATGGGTGCTGAAGACCGCCTTGTCGGCGTTCTTGACCTGCGATCGGATGGTCGTGAAAAACTCGAAGACTTCGTCCGGCGTCGAGTAGCCCACGGTGTCTGGGAGATTGATCGTCGTCGCGCCAGCCTCGATGACCGCCTCTACGACGCGGCACAGGAACTCCATGTCGCTGCGCGTCGCATCCTCCGCCGAGAACTGAACGTCGTCCGTATAGCGCCGGGCGAGCTGGACGGCCGATGTCGCGGCCTGCAGGCATTCGGCGCGGCTCATGCGGAGCTTGCGCGAGAGATGAAGCTCGGACGTGGCGATGAACGTGTGGATGCGCGGCCGGGCCGCGCCCTCGAGCGCCTCGCCCGCCTGCTCGACGTCCTTGGTGCAGCACCGCGCCAGGGCGGCCACGATCGGGCGGCGGACGTCCGCCGCGACGCGCGCCACGGCCTCGGCATCGGCCTCGGACGCGATTGGAAATCCGGCCTCGATGACGTCCACGCCGAGCGCGTCGAGCGCGCGCGCCATGCGCAGCTTCTCGTCCACGTGCATCGAGAAGCCTGGCGCCTGCTCCCCGTCGCGGAGCGTGGTGTCGAAGATGATTAGACGGTCTCCCATTTGACTGGTTTTACGCCGGGGCCGCACGGCCAGTCAAATTTATATTTCTTACGGAAACATAACTGACTATTATGACACCGCGTCGGCCGTCCCGGCTGGATGGCGCGAACGAGCGCGCCGAGCCTGGCGAGGCGTGGCAGGCGCTGGGGGTGGGGCCCCAGCGCAAAGGAAGAAATGGAACTCATCGAGCTGCGCACCTTCGTGGCCGTGGCCGGCCAGCGCAGCTTCTCCCGCGCGGCCCGTCAGCTGCACCGGACCCAGCCGGCCGTGAGCCAGGCGGTCCGCCGCCTCGAGGAGGCCGTCGGCGAGACCCTCTTTGACCGCTCGACCCGCGACGGCTCCCTCACCGACGCCGGGCGCGTGCTGCTCGAGTACGCCCAGCGCCTGTTGCGCCTCGTGGACGAGGCGCGCGGGGCGGTGGCCGAGCTGCGCGACGTCAGGCGCGGCCGGGTGCTGATCGGCGCCAACGAGGCGGCGGTGCACGCGCTGCTGCCGGCCGCCGCCAGGTTTCAGTCGCGCTATCCAGCCGTGCAAGTAGAGGTACGGCGCGTCCCGTCGCGGCAGATCGCCGGCGAGGTGCTGGGCCGCGTGCTCGACTTCGGGGTGCTCACATTTGCACCGGCGGAGCGCGGGCTGGCGGCGGTGCCCCTCGGACGCGACGATCTCGTGCTCCTGACGCATCCCGCCCACCCGCTCGCAAAACGCCGGACTGTGACGATGGCGGAAGTCGGGCGGCAGACGGTCATCGCGCACAACGATCCGTCGCCGGCGCGCGAGCGCGTGCTGCGGATCTTCGAAGCGCGGCAGGCGCCGCTCAACATCGCGATGTCGCTGCCCAGTCTCGACGGCATCAAGCGCGCGGTGGAGATGAAGATGGGTGTCGCGCTGCTGCCGCGGCGCTGCGCCCTCGCGGAGATCGCGCTGGGCCGGCTCGCGGCCGTCCGGCTATCGGATCTTCAGATCAAACGGCAGGTTCGATTCGTCCACCGGCAGGCGGGCGGCCTCTCCCACGCGGCCGCCGCGTTTCTCGAAGTCGTCAAGGAATTCAAAACCCCGTGACGTAGGGCAGACGCTCTGCCACGCGCGCGATCGCCTCCGGCTCACGCAGAAGGAGCCCCGTCGCATCCCAATGGCCGGTCAGGAACGATTCGCGCGTGCCTGGCGGCAGCGAAATGGCGTGCCGCTCCCTCCCGGCCGTAAGCTGCATCTCGGAGAGCGATATCTCGACAATGGTCGACGGCTCCGACTCGATGGCTGTCGTCAGCTTCTCGAGCACGTCGCGTGAGGCGCGAACGCACGGGAGTCCCAGCGCGACGGAGTTCGAGAAGAAAATCTCGGAGTAGGAGTCGCCGACGATCGCCCGCAAACCCCGCCGAAAGAGTGCCTGCGGCGCGTGTTCTCGTGAGGAGCCGCACCCGAAGTTGGCGCCGACGATCAGGATCGTGGCGTTCGCGAAAGCGGGGTCGGAAAAGGGATGCGGCTTCCCTTCGCCCGAGGCGGCGCGCGCATCCGCCTCGCGCCGATCGTCCTCGAACAGATGCGCCTCGAGGCCGCTGAAGGTAATCGCGCGAAGGAAGCGCGCCGGCATGATCCGATCCGTGTCGATGCTGTCGCCGCGCAGCGGCAGCGCCGTGCCGGTAATGCGATCGATGTTGCTCATGAGAACAGCCGCCTGACGTCGACGACTTCGCCGGCGATCGCGGCCGCGGCCACCATCGCCGGGCTCATGAGCAGTGTCCGGCCTGTGGGGCTTCCCTGCCGCCCTTTGAAGTTCCGGTTGGACGACGATGCGCAGATCTCGCGGCCGTCGAGCCGGTCCTGGTTCATGGCGAGACACATCGAGCAGCCGGCGCCGCGCCACTCGAACCCGGCCTCGCGGAAGACGCGGTCCAGCCCTTCCTGCTCGGCCGCCTGGCGGATCGTCTGGGAGCCGGGAACGACGAGCGCACGCACGCGGCCCGACACGCGGCGGCCTGCGACGATCTTCGCCGCCTCCCTCAGATCCGACAGCCGCGCGTTCGTACAGGATCCGATGAAGGCGACGTCGACCGGCGTGCCGGCGATCGGCGCGCCCGCGGTGAAGCCCATGAACTCCAGCGCTTCCGCCAGCGATGCACGCTGATCCGGTGAGACCTCCGAGGGGGACGGAATTCGCTCGTCCACGCCGACCGACTGCCCCGGATTGATGCCGAACGTGACGGTCGGTCTGATCGACTCGCTCTCGATCGTCACGTCGTCGTCATAGCTCGCGCCCGGATCGGATCGCAGCGATGCCCACCACTGCCGCGCGAGGTCGAACGCCTCGCCGCGGGGCGCGAACGGCCGTCCCTCCAGATACCTGAACGTCGTCTCGTCGGGATTGACGTAGCCGACCCGTGCGCCTCCTTCGATCGACATGTTGCAGATCGTCATGCGCTCGTCCTGCGTCATCGCGTCGACGGCGGCTCCGCCGTACTCGTAGGCGAAGCCGACGCCTCCCTGCACGCCGAGGCGCCTGATGATCTCGAGAATCACGTCCTTGGCATACACGCCGCGGCCGAGCGCGCCGGTGACGGAGATACGGCGGACCTTCAAGCGGTTCATCGCCAGACACTGGGAGGCGAGGACGTCGCGCACCTGGGAGGTACCGATGCCGAACGCGATCGCCCCGAACGCACCATGTGTGGAGGTATGGCTGTCGCCGCATGCGATCGTCATCCCAGGTTGCGTGAGGCCGAGCTCCGGTCCAATGACATGGACGATTCCCTGACGGCCGGTCTTGAGATCGAACAACTCGATGCCGTGCTCGCGGCAATTCCGCTCGAGCGCGGCGAGCATGTCCTCGGCCATCAGGTCGCCGAACGGCCGCCGCTGATCTCTCGTCGGGACGATGTGATCGACGGTCGCGAACGTGCGATCGGGTCTGCTCACACGCCAGCCGCGCGTCCGCAGCATGTCGAAGGCCTGCGGGCTCGTCACCTCATGAACGAGGTGAAGACCGATGAAGAGCTGGGTCTGCCCGTCCGGCAGCACGCGCACGGTGTGCGCGTCCCAGACTTTCTGCAGCAGCGTCGAGGGCATCTGAGAAGACTTTACTACGGGCTTGGGGCTTGGGGCTTGGGGCCTGGGCCCGAGGCGTTCGGGAACGGTGGTTGCCGTGCGAGCCCATGCCGCACGGAAGTAAGGGCGCAGTTGCCAAAACCTGCGTACTTGTCCCTCTCCGAGCGTTGCAGAAAGTGCACCTTCCAATGGCGCGAATTTTGTCTTTCCGAGATCTGGACGTTTGGAAAAACGGCATGGACCTGGTCGAGTCGTGCTACCAGTTGACGCGCTCATTTCCCGCCGAGGAGCGGATTGGTCTCGGGTTTCAGATCCGTAAAAGCAGCGTCTCGGTTCCATCGAACGTTGCCGAGGGGCACGAGCGGCGGAGTCGCGCAGCGTATCTCCATCATGTTTGCATCGCGGCTGGTTCCTGCGCCGAGCTCGAGACGCAAGTCGAGCTCGCGCGTCGTCTTGGATTCATCTCGGACGACGCCGCACGATATACTCTCGAAAGCGCTGCAAGCGTGGGCCGTCAACTGTCCGCACTCATCCGAGCGCTTCGACGGAGCGCCGGACCCACGCCCCAGCCCCTAAGCCCTGAGCCCGAAGCCCTGAGCCCCAAGCCCTGAGTCCCAAGCCCGATGGAATTTCTGAACGCATTGAACGACGCGCAGCGCGAGGCCGTGCTCCACACCGAGGGCCCGTTGCTCATTCTCGCCGGCGCCGGATCGGGCAAGACGCGGGCGATCACCTATCGGATCGCGTATCTCATCGGCAACGACCTGGCGGGGCCCGACAACGTGCTCGCGGTCACCTTCACGAACAAGGCGGCCGACGAGATGCGCGAGCGCGTGACGATGCTCATCGGCGAAGCCGCCGAGCAGGTCTGGGTCTCAACGTTCCATTCGCTGTGCGCCAGGCTGCTGCGCCGTGCCGGGCCCGAGATAGGTCTCGCACGCGACTTCGTCATTTACGACTCGTCCGACCAGAACGCCGTCGTCAAGCAGGCGCTGAAGGCGCTCGGGATTGACGACAAGGATCTTGCGCCGCGCGTCGCCCTGGCGCGCATCAGTTCCGCGAAGAACCGCATGGAGAGCCCGGCGGAGTTGCGAGCGTCGGGCCAGGGTTATCGCGACGACCAGATCGCGAAGGTGTACGAGTACTACGTTCGAGCTCTTTCGGACGCGAACGCGCTGGATTTCGACGACCTGCTGCTGAAGACCGTCGAGCTCTCCGAGACGTCCGAGGGTGTGCGCCGCTATTACGCGCAGAAGTTCCGCTACGTGATGGTCGACGAGTATCAGGATACGAACCGGCCGCAGTATCTCCTCATCCGGCGGCTCGCGGAAGTTCATCGCAACCTGGCGGTGGTCGGCGACCCCGACCAGTCGATTTACAAATGGCGCGGAGCGGATCTGCGCAACATCCTGGACTTCGAGCGGGACTTTCCGGAAGCCGTAATCATCCGGCTCGAACAGAACTACCGATCGACCCAGGTCATCCTCGATGCGGCGAGCGCCGTCATCAGCCAGAACCGCAACCGCAAGGACAAGCACCTCTGGACGGATCGCCAGGGCGGATCGCCGATTCTGTATTTCCGCGCCGGCGACGAGCTCGAGGAAGCGGACTTCATCGTCCGGACGGTCCGTGAAGCCCGGCGGGAAGGCGTCGACTCGACGCTGGCTGTCCTCTATCGAACCAACGCGCAGTCCCGAGCGATTGAAGACGCGCTCATGCGCGAGGCGATTCCTTACCGGATCGTGGGCGGCGTGCGGTTCTACGAGCGCAAGGAGATCAAGGATGCGCTCTCGTACCTCCGGCTGATCATCAACCCGCACGACGACGTGAGCCTCCGCCGGGTGATCAACGTGCCGCCTCGCGGCATCGGCAAGAGCGTGATGGACGCGCTTCAGGCGATCGACCCGGAGGACGTGTCACGCCATGCACCGCCGCTGCTGGCGGCGGGCCTGCAGGGGGCGGCCTCCACGCGTTCCCTCTGGGCGCGGCTCGTTTACGCCATCGAGCAGCGTGCGGTGCCCGCGCGCGCACTGGCCTCGTTGAAAGTCTTCCGCGACATCATCGTCGAGCTCTCCGCCGCGGCGCGTCAGGACACGGTGTCGATCGCCATCGGCAAGATGCTCGACCGGTCCGGCTACCTCTCGGATCTGCGTGAAGACAACACCGAAGAGTCCGAAGAGCGGATTCGCAACCTGATGGAGCTCGTTTCGGCCGCGCGCGAGTACGAGGCCAGGGAAAAGGAGGCGACGCTCAACGGTTTCGTGGATCGCCTGTCTCTCCTGTCCGAGGCGGACGAAGAGTCCGGCTCGCGCGACGCCCGCGTGTGGCTCATGACGCTGCACGCCGCGAAGGGCCTCGAGTTTCCCGTGGTGATCATGGCCGGAATGGAAGATGGCCTGTTCCCTCACTCGCGGGCGAGCGCAAGCGAGGAGGATCTGGAGGAGGAGCGCCGGCTCTGCTACGTGGGCCTGACGCGCGCCGGATCGCAGCTCGTGCTCACCAGCGCCGCGCGGCGGCGGGTGTTCGGCGAGTTCCAGGCCACGCAGCCGTCACGCTTTCTCGAGGAGATCCCGTCGCACCTCATCGAGCGCCAGGCGCCCGCCTGGGTGTCGCCGGCGCAGGGGCAGCTGCGGCACGAGCACTACGCCTTCCGCACGAACCCGTACTCGCGGCGAGGACGCCGCCCGGGTCGATACGAATGGGGCGAACAGTCGCCTGAGTACGGCGCCGGCTATCAGTACGAAAACGAAGATCAGTCAGTCGGAGAGCTGCGGCCCGGCATGCGGGTACGCCACGAGCAGTTCGGCATCGGCACGGTCCTGTCGGTCGAGGAGTACAACGACGATCTGAAGATCGTCGTCCGGTTCAACGCGGCAGGCGTCAAGAAGCTGATCGCGCGCTACGCGAAGCTGGTTCGAGCCTAGTCAGCCCCAAGCCCCAAGCCCCAGGCCCCAAGCCCTACTTGATCCCTGTAATAATCCAGCGGCCGGATCGATCCCCGCCGGCGCCTTTCAGCTCGGCCTTTTCCATCGTCACGACCATTTGCCGGTTCGAGACCTGATCGGCCTTGCGGACGCGAGCGTCGATCGTGACGTCCTTGGCGACGAGCTCGCCGTCGTATTCCTCAACGTTAATCGGCCGCCTTGCGTCGTAGGTGCTGATCTGGGCGAGGCTGCGCTCGCTGACGAGGAGCTTCCGTTTCTCGGAGAGGGTCTTCGAGTGTTCCGCGAGATCCGCGCGCCACTTCGACCAGGCCGCCTGGACGGCGACATCGTTCCCTCCGAGCTTGGCCTTGGCCTTCTCGGCCTTGGTCACGCGGACGATGGCCTCCTTGTTCTCTTCCTGATACGCGCGAATCTTCTTGAGGAACTCGTCGTCGGCGGACTTCGCTTCCTGGTACTCCTTCGCGTACTCGCGCAGCTTTAGCGGCGTGCGGCGCTCGTCGCTGACGCTCACGACAGAGAAGCTCTCCACGCTGCCTTCCTGTTCGCGGTCGAACGAGACCGTCGCCACGTTCGCGAGCGTGCCCTGATCGCGAAGCTTGGAAGCGTCGAAGTACTTCCTGAGAACCTGCTGCTCGGCGCCGGAGGAACAGGCGACCGCCAACGCAACGATGCCCAGCGACAGCGTGAACCGATACGCGAAGCGCTGCATGATTCCGCCTCCCTTTATGCGTCTGGAATCCCGGACGGGTTCGACGGTTCTTCCGTGTCGACTTCCTCGGCGAGTCTGGCGACCGACACCACGCGGTCGCCCTCTTCGACATCGATCAGGCGCACGCCCTGCGTGGCGCGGCCGATCGTGCGAATGTCTTCGGTTCGCGTCCGGAGAATCTTGCCCTGCTGCGTAATGAACATCACCTCGTCGTCGCCGCGCACGTAGGCGATGCCGACGACGCGCCCGTTCCGCTCGCTCGTCTGAATGTTGATGATGCCGATGCCGCCGCGCGACTGAACGCGGTACTCGTCGAGCTCGGTCCGTTTGCCGTAACCGTTCTCGACGACCGTCAGGAGGGTTCCGCCGCCGGGCCGGACCATCTCCATCGCGACCACTTCGTCTCCTTCGCGGAGGTTGATGCCGCGAACGCCGTACGCCGAGCGGCCCATCGGGCGCGCATCGGACTCGGGGAAACGAATCGCCATCCCTTCGCGCGTTCCGATGAAGATTTCGTCCTGGCCGGAGGTTTGGGCGACCGCCATCACCGCATCTCCCTCCTCAACGCCGATAGCGATAATACCTCCGGCCCGCGGATTCCGGAACGCCGAAAGATCGGTCTTTTTGATGATTCCCTTCCGGGTTCCCATGACGATGAACTGTTGACTTTCCTCGTCCGGCCACTCCCGTACCGCGAGCAGCGCGGCGATGCGCTCGTCCGGCTGCATCGACACGAGGTTGGCGATCGATTTCCCGCGGCCGTCCGGCCCGACGTCCGGGATCTCGTGGACCTTGAGCCAGTACGCCCGGCCGCGGTCGGAGAAGATCATGATGTAGGCGTGCGTTGACGCGATGAACAGGCGGCTGACGAAGTCCTCTTCCCGGGTCCGCATGCCGATGCGTCCCTTCCCGCCGCGTCCCTGCTTGCGATACGTGGTCACCGCGGTGCGCTTGATGTAGCCGGTGTTGGTGACCGTGATGGCCATGTCTTCTTCGGCGATCAGGTCCTCAATCCGGAGCTCGCCGGTCTCGTCGACAATCTGCGTCCGCCGGTCGTCGCCGAACCTCTCCTGGACGGCCCTCAGCTCCTTGACGACGATGTCGATGAGCAGATCCTCGCTCGACAGGATCGCGCGGAGACGCTCGATCGTCTTCAGCAGCTCCAGGAGCTCGTCTACAATCTTCTGCCGCTCCAGGCCGGTCAGCCGCTGGAGCTGCATGTCGAGGATCGCCTGCGCCTGGACCTGCGTCAGTCCGAATTGCGCCATCAGGCCGTCGCGCGCCTCGGCCGGGTTCTTCGCGCCTCGAATGAGCTTGATGACGGCGTCGAGATGATCGAGCGCGATCTTCAGACCTTCGAGGATGTGCGCGCGCGCCTCGGCCTTCCGAAGTTCGAACTCGGTCCGCCGGCGAACGACCTCGCGGCGGAAGTCGACGAACTGGTCGACGACCTCGACCAGGCTCAGGATCCGAGGACGGCCGCCGACGATCGCCAGCGAGATGATGCCGAACGTGGTCTGGAGCTGCGTGTGCTTGTAGAGATTGTTGAGAATGACCTCCGGCACTTCGCCGCGCTTCAGCTCAATGACGACGCGCATGCCCTCGCGGTCGCTCTCGTCGCGGATATCGGAGATGCCCTCGATCGTCTTCTCGCGCGTCAGGTCCGCGATGTTCTCGATCAGGCGCTTCTTGTTCACCTGATACGGGATCTCGGTGATGACAATCGATAGCTTGTCGCCCTTCTTCGCCTCCTCGACGATCGCCTTCGCGCGAACCGTGATCGCGCCGCGGCCGGTCGAATACGCCTGCACGATCCCGGTGCGGCCGACGATGATGCCGCCGGTCGGAAAGTCGGGGCCCGGGATGTGCCGCAGCAGGTGGCGAAGCCTCGCCTCTTTCGATTCGTGGCGGTTCTGGATGACCGCGATGACGCCTTCGATCACTTCGCGAAGGTTGTGGGGCGGGACGTTGGTCGCCATGCCGACGGCGATCCCGGCCGAGCCGTTGACCAGCAGGTTTGGAAACGGTGCGGGCAGCACCGTCGGCTCTTCCGTCGTTTCGTCGAAGTTGGGGACGTAGTCGACGGTCTCCCTGTCGAGATCCGCCATCATTTCTTCGGCGAGCGCCTCCAGGCGGGCCTCGGTATATCGATAGGCCGCTGGCGGATCGCCGTCGATCGATCCGAAGTTCCCCTGTCCGTCCACGAGCGGGTAGCGCAGGTTGAAGTCCTGCGCCAGACGGACGAGCGTGTCGTAGGCCGGCACGTCGCCGTGCGGGTGATAGTTGCCGATGACCTCGCCGACGATCTTGGCGCACTTGCGGTAGGCGCGCGTCGACCCGAGCCCCATCTGGCGCATCGCGTACAGCACGCGCCGGTGCGCCGGCTTGAGGCCGTCGCGGACGTCGGGCAGCGCTCGCCCGATGATTACGCTCATGGCGTAATCCATGTACGAGCGCTTCATCTCGTCTTCGATGTTGTCGGGGACTTTGGATGCGGCGAATTCCATATAAACGGCTGGCGGCTAGCGGCTGGCGACTAGCGGCTTTCGGCCGCTGGCTTAAACGTCGAGATTCTTCACATCGAGCGCGTTGTCTTCGATGAACTTGCGGCGGGGCTCGACCTGGTCGCCCATGAGGGTCGTGAACATCTGATCGGCCTCCGCGTGGTCTTCGGCGCGAACCTGCAGCAGCGTCCGCTCTTCGGGCTTCATGGTGGTCGCCCACAGCTGCTCCGGGTTC
>DATAFJ010000145.1:0-5027 GCA_036257535.1 Vicinamibacterales bacterium
GCCGTGCTGCCCGGAGTGACCGTTGAAGCAAAAAGTGAGTCGGGCACCTTCTCGGCGGTGACCGACCTCAATGGCGTGTATCGCTTTCCGGCGTTGAATCCGGGACAGTACGAAATCACCGCAAACCTCTCGGGATTCACCCCGGCGACGAGCGCGCCGGTGGTCGTCGAGGTCGGACGGCTGCTCAAGGTCGACCTCTCGCTGAAGATCGCGGGCGTCGCGGAGAGCGTGGAGGTCACCGCGGAATCGCCGACGATCGACGTCAAGCAGACCACGGCGGCGACGAACCTGCGCGCCGACGCGATCGATCGCATGCCGAAGGGGCGCGATTTCACGTCGCTCGTGACGCTTGCGCCTGGCGCCAACCTCGAAAGCCGCAGCGGCGGACTGTCGATCGACGGCTCGTCGGCGGCCGAGAACAAGTACTACCTGGATGGGATCGACACGACGAACCTCAGGACCGGTGTGTCCGCCACGCCGTTTCTGACCGACTTCATCGGGGAACTGCAGGTCAAATCGTCCGGCTACGCCGCGGAATTCGGCGGCTCGACGGGCGGCGTCGTCTCCGTCATCTCGAAGAGCGGCACGAACCAGTTCCACAGCGAGATCGGCACGTACTTCAACAGCGAGGCCCTCAATGGCGATCTCGCGCTGAACAACACGGCCGGCACCGCCGGCGGCAGCGCGCTCGGCAGCGGCCTGGCGCAGCTGGCACCCGGCACGACTGGCGTGCGCCGCGCGCTGCGCCTCGTGCTGAGCGGCGCCAACGAGGCCGAGACCGTCGTGTACCCGAAAGACGACTACACGCGCTGGGATCCTCACTTCCAGGTGGGCGGACCGATCTTCCGCGACAAGCTCTGGTTCTGGGCCGGCTATACGCCGCAGCTCGAGAACACCGACAGGATCGTCACGTTCAACAGCACCGGCGCGACGGGCACATTCTCGAGCAAAGAGACGACGCAGAACATGGTGGGCAACGTGACCTGGCAGGTCTCCGATGCCTGGCGGCTGCGCGTATCCGGCCAGAACCGTCCGTTCGAGCAGGACGGCCGACTGCCGAACGTCGACGGCACCAGCAACCCCGCGACGCAGTTCGCGTCGCTCGGCATCGAGCAGGACAACATCACGACGACCGGCAGTGTGGACTGGGTGGCGTCGAACCGGGTCTTCCTGAACGCGAAGGTCAACTACCTGCGATACGACACCCGCGACCTCGGTATTCCGAACGAGATCTGGTACGACTTCGAGCAGGGATCGAATCTCGACTTCGAGACCCGGCCGGAGCTGCGCAGAGAGGCCGGGTTCAACACGGTGCTGACCAACAGCGCGCGCATCAAAGACCTTTACACGCGCCTCGGCGCGACCGCCGACGCGACGTTCTACGTGACCGCGGGCGGCCAGCACACGTTCAAGACCGGCGTCCAGTTCGAGCGGATCAGCAACGACGTCGCCAGCATCGAGCAGCAGCCGCACGTCTCCTTTTACTGGGATGAGTCGCACACGCTGCTCGACGGCCGGATCGAGCGAGGCCAGTTCGGCTACTGGTCCTGGCGCCAGTTCGGAACGCTCGGCAAGGTCAACGTCAACAACATCGGCCTCTTCTTCCAGGACGCCTGGACCGTCAATAGCAAGCTGACGCTGAACCTCGGCATCCGGACGGAGCGCGAAGACGTGCCGTCGTACCGCGAGAACCTGAACGGCATCAAGTTCAGTTTCGCGGATAAGCTCGCACCGCGGGCCGGCTTCGCCTACGACGTGCAGGGCGACGGCCGGTGGAAGGTCTACGGCTCGTGGGGCGTGTTCTACGACACGATGAAGCTCGAGCTGCCGCGCGGCGCGTTCGGCGGCGACGTTTGGGTGGAGCAGTACTACACGCTCGACACGCTCGACTGGAACACGTTCCTCGTGAACGGCTTCGCGCCTGGAACATTCCTGGAAGCCGTCGACTTCCGTATCCCGTCGAACGACCCATCGTGCCCGGAGTGCGGCGCGATCGATCCCGATCTGAAGCCGTTCAGGCTGCAGGAATTCGTCGCGGGCGTCGAGCACGAGCTTTCGCCGCGAATGGCGGTGTCGGCGCGGTACGTGCACAAGCAGGTGGATCGGGCGATCGAGGACGTGGGCGTGATCGTGCCAGGCATCGGCGAGGTCTTTTCGATCGCCAATCCGGGCGAAGGGACCGCCACGACCATCAACGCCGCCGATTGCCCGACGTGCCCGGGACTGCCCGAGATCAAGCGCAACTACGACGCGCTCGAACTGAAGTTGAACCGCCGGTTCAGCGAGAACTGGTCCTTGCTCGGCAGCTACACGCTCAGCCGGCTCGACGGAAACTACCCCGGGCTGGCCAGCTCGGACGAGATTGCGCGCGTGTCGCCAAACGTGACGCGTCTCTTCGACGGCCTGGTGATGGCCTTCGATCAGAACGGCGACCCCGTGTACGGGCGGCTCAACACCGACCGGCCGCATCAGTTCAAGCTGCTCGGGATCTACCAGTTCCCGACGCGGACGACGGTGGCCGGCGTCTTCCGTGCCGCGAGCGGCATTCCGATCACGCGGCAGGCCAACATGATCAGCTCGCTCCCGGTGTTCTATCTCGGACGGGGCAACGACGGCCGCACGCCGTGGCTGAGCGTGTGGGACCTGAACGTTGCGCAGGACATCCCGCTGGGTGGCCGCGTGCGCGGGCAAGTCAGCCTGAACGTGCTGAACCTGTTCGACCAGAAGGAAATCACCGACGCTTTCCGCGTCGCAACGCGGCAGAATCTGCCAATCGAGCTCGAAGAGTTCTTCGCCGGCTTCGACACCGAAGGGCTGATCGACGAGCTCGACATCACGCGCGACCCGCGGTTCCTGCAGGACTACTACTGGCAGACGCCGCGTGAAATCCGCGTTGGTTTCAAGCTGATCTTCTAGGTCCGGGCTTTCGCCCCGGACTCCGGATCGTCCGCACCCGGGCCCGCCAGCCGCAAGGAGCTGGCGGGCCCTTTCTTCGCGCTAAAATCCCCGTCCTTGAGTTCCGTGCCGACCGGTGTCTCGACGGCCGCCACCTCGGCCGATTCGGCATTCCTCGAACGCCGCCGGACCGCCGACCGGATCTTCCGAGGCGCGCTCGCGTTCAACGCCGCGCTGACCCTGTTCTGGCTCTTCGCCGTCGTCACACAGCGCGAGATCCCCTTCTTCAAGAACTACAACGTCGATGTCGAGACGCTGAAGCGCGTCGGGACCGGCGTCCTGTTCTTCTACATCATCTGGGGACTCGTCTGGTACGGCATCAAGACCCTGCTCTTGAAGTACTTCGTCGGGTTCTCGAAGGAAGAGCGGCGCCGCGCCTTTTCATCGCGGATGGACGCGTCGTTCGACGTCGCGGACTTCGTGAGCCGGTACTCGGAGCGCCGCATCCGGATCGCGGACATGATCGGCCGCCGGGGCCGCTTCATGACGATCGGCCTGGCCGGCTTCTACTATCTGTACGCTCGTCTTGCGGTGGAGCCCTCCCCTGCCTTCGTCACGCTGGCCCTCACAGACAACCTCTTCGATGCGATCGCCGTCGGCTGGATCTTTCTCGCGCTCTATTACGCCAACGGGTTCATCGCGGCCGCTTTCTACGGTCCGCAGTCGCGCGTGATGGACGGCGTGCTCGCGCGCGCGAACTGCCTGCTCATCACGACGCTCTGGGGGGCGTTCAAGTTCGTGTTCGTCCCGCTTGGCGCCGCGCTCGCGGCACGGTTCCCGCCGAACCAGTTCGCCGCCGTGTTTGCGTTGATCTGGCTCTCGTACATGGTGAACGACGCGCTCGCAGAGATAGGCGGCTCGCTGTTCGGCAAGCAGCGGATCCGCGTCAGCGGCATCGGCGACGTCAACCGCAAGTCGATCGCAGGAACGGTCACCGGCTTCGTCGGTGTCCTGGCCTTCTGCCTGTGGATCGTGGCTATCAGCGGGCTTCCCAGCTCGTGGTTCGTGCTCGCCGTCGTCCTCTCGGTGTCGAACACGCTCATCGAGCTGTATTCGCCGCGTGGAACCGACGACTTCTTCATGGCGACCGCGAACGCGCTCACCTGTCTCGCGTTCGCCGTGCTCGTGTACTGAGCCGCCGGGTCATCTACCGGCAGCCGATTTCTTCGACTCGGTATTCGATGCCCTGCTTTGTGAAGCTCTGCTCCGCGTGTCGGGTTCCCCACTTCGAGAGCACTCGCAGGATCGGCACGGCCGTCCTGCTGTACCTGGTCAACCGATAGACAACGCGCGGCGGCACTTCGTTGTACGAGGTCCGGGCAATGAGGCCCTCGCGCTGCAATTCCCTCAGCTGCGCGATCAGTGTCCGCTGGCTGACGACGCTGATGGCCCTGCGCAGCTCGCCCGTCCGCCGCGGCACGGCGGCCAGCATCTTGATGATCGCCAGCTTCCATTTCCCGCCGAGCGCGTCCAGCGCCACGTGGACGCTCGTTCGGATGGGCTCCCTGGTGATCGCCTGATCACTATGTGCGGACTCTCTCATCGCTTGATCCCTCGCGCGCCTTGTCGTAACAAAGAATGCCATAAGCGCCGGCGTCGACACAGACCTCGATCGGCTTCTCGACATGTTACGCAGCTCGGTCAAGTGATCGTTGTGTGGCTAACGCTGTTGAATGGAACGGCGAGGTCAGTATGGCCACGGGGACGGTTGAGGCATGGCCTCAAGTAATTCGCGCGTACTCGTGCTCGATCAGCTTGGCGACCTCGATGTCGCGGTCTGTGATCTTACCGCCCATATCGTACCGCGAGAGCTCGAACCGGACCCGGTTGTAGTAGATGTGGACATCTGGATGGTGGTCCTTCTGTTCGAAGTACGGCGCCAGTCGGCTGACGAAGCCCAGTGAATCGAGGAAGTCTTTGAACTCGTAGTCCTTCGCGATCCGGTTGTTCTCGGCCGTCCAGCCGGGCAGCCGTTGGAGGACGACGTCGAGCTCGTCCGGGGTCAGCGGATTCGGCTTCTCCACTCGGCGAGCCTTGTGCACAGAGCGCGCCAGCAACTGGTGGCGCGAAGT
>DATAFJ010000152.1:0-10154 GCA_036257535.1 Vicinamibacterales bacterium
TGGAAGACGCTGCGCTCGTCGGGCTACGCGCACTATCCGTTCGGCGATGCCGAGATCGAAGCGGTCAGGGAATCGAGCCGGCTGATCGACGCGGCCGCCGGCGTTACGACCAACGGCGTATCGGGCTGGGCCTTCGACGATGGCCCTTCGGCGGCCTACGTCAACGGCGCGCTGGTCACGGGCGGCTTCTTCGACGTTCTCGGCGTCAAACCGCTGCTTGGCCGCAGCTTCGCGGCATCGGACGACAAGGAGGGCAGCCAGGACGTACTCGTAATCAGCGCGGGCCTCTGGCATCGCCGCTACGGCGCGTCTCCGGATGTAATCGGTCGTCGCGTCAACCTGGGTGGACGGCCGTTCAGGATCGTCGGCGTCATGCCGCCTGACCTGGACTACCCACGCGGCGTGGAGGCGTGGAGGACAACGCAGTCGGTGCCGATCAGCAAAATGTTCGGCGACGCCGCGCGCCGGGAAGTGGACATGATCGCGAGGCTTCGGCCCGGAGTGACGATCGATCAGGCGACGGGCGAGCTGGCGGTTCTGACGAGGGACTTCGAGACGCGTGCCACGAGAAACGTACCGAAAGGGTTGACGCCGATCGTCCGCCCGTTCCAGAGCGTCATCGTCGGTGACACCCGGCCCGCGATCCTGGCGCTTCTCGCCGCGGTCGCGTTCGTGCTGCTCATCGCCACGGCCAACGTCGCAAATCTCCTGTTGATGCGAGGCGAAGCCCGTCGGGCGGAGCTCGCGATCCGGGCGGCGCTTGGTGCGGGACGCCGACGGCTGGCGAGTCAGCTGCTGATGGAGAGCGCGCTGCTCGCGTTCCTCGCAAGCCTGGTCGGGGTGGCCGTCACCTGGTGGAGCCTCCAGGCCCTGACGACGTTCGTCCCCGATGGTCTGCCCCGGGTCGAGTCAGTACGGGTTGACGGCGTTGTCGTCGCGCTCGTGGCCGGCGTGGCGTTCATCACATCGCTTCTGGCCGGCGTCGCGCCGGCGTTTCTCTCTTCGCGTCTGGAAATCGTGAGAGAGTTGCTCGGCGGAGGACGTAGCGTCTCCGGCCCGGCCGCAAAAACGGGACGCCGCACGCTCGTGGTCGCGCAGGTCGCGCTTGCCGTGACCGTCGTCGCCGCCGCCGGCCTCCTGACGCGCACGCTGCTTCGCCTTCAGGCCGTCGACACCGGCGTCGCGGCCGATCGTCTCGTGTTCGTGAGCCTCGAGCTGCCGCAGCTGAAGTACGCCGGACGCGCCGCCCACGCACGGTTCCTGTCGGACATCGTCGAGTCGTTGCACGGCGTGCGTGGCATTGAAGCGGTAACGCCTGTAAACGCGTCGCCATTTGCCGGCGGCTGGACCGTGCCGAAATTTTCGGCGGAAGGACAAACCGAGGAGCGCGCCGCCATGAACCCGGCGCTCAACCTCGAATCGGTGCATCACAACTACTTCGAGGCGCTCGGCGTCAGCATCGTGCGCGGCCGTCCGTTCACCGAAGCCGACCGCGAAGGCACGCTGGACGTGGCGATCGTCAGCGAGGATGTCGCCGACCGGACGTGGCCGGGAGTGGACCCGATCGGCAAGCGACTGAAGATGGGAGTGCCGACGTCGACAGACCGATGGCGCACGGTCGTGGGGATCGCTGCGGCGACGCGATATCGGGATCTTACGGAGCCGAGAGCCACGCTGTATCTGCCTGCCGCCCAGTTCATCGACGCCGCGCGGACGCTCGCGCTTCGGACCGCGGCTCCACTCGACCTCGTCGCGTCAACCGTTCGCGAGCGCGTCACGTTGCTCGATCCCGATGTGCAGGTGATGCGCGTGGTACCGTTCACGAGCCGTCTCGACGTGCCGCTCGCGCGGCCGCGGTTCAACGCGTTCCTCCTGAGCCTGTTCGGCGCGGCGGCGTTGTTTCTCGCGACGATCGGCCATTACGCCGTCATCTCGTCGTACGTGCGCCAGAGCGAGCGCGAGATCGCGCTTCGGGTCGCCCTCGGCGCCACACCCGGGAACGTCCAGCGGCTCGTAATCGGCGAGGCGTCCTGGCTCGTCGGCGCCGGCGTCGCGATCGGCCTGGCGGTCGCAGCCGCGGCCGCGCAGCTGCTCAGAGGCCTGGCTTTCGGGATCGACACGCTCGATCCCGTGAGCCTCACACTCGCCGCACTCCTCCTGATCGCGGCGTCAGCCGTCGCATCGTATGGGCCGCTGCGCCGCGCGACGCGCGTGGACGCCCTGGCGATGCTTCGGACGTAGCCCAGGTCGCCGAGCTGGACCAGCCCAGCAGGCCCCTGCGTGAGAGGCTGGCAGTCCGGTTGCAGCGGCCCTCGCTGATGTTTGCCGCGTTCGACATCCCCCTGACCTGGGGCGAACTGTTCAAGCGGACGGCTCGCGAGACCAATGACGACGACGGCTTCGGTCTCGCGGCTCAGCTCGCGTACTACTTCTTTTTAGCGCTGTTTCCAGCCGTGCTGTTCCTGCTCGCCGCGGCCAGTTTCTTTCCGCTGACGAACTTCATCGACGACGTCACGCGGGCGCTTCGTCCGATTGCGCCACCGGAAGTGATGCGCTTCCTCGAAGAACAGCTCAGGCACCTCTCGAACGCAGACAGCAGCGGGATTCTCACGGTGGGCATTCTGGGCGCCGTGTGGAGCAGCTCGGCAGCCGTCGTGGCGATCGTCAGCGCCTTGAACAGGGCGTACGACATCGAGGAAGGCCGCCCATGGTGGAAGGTCCGATTGACGGCGATCGGCCTCACGATCACGCTCGCGCTTTTTGTGCTGGCGTCCCTCACGTTGATCGTCGCCGGGCCCGCGGTCGCGGAACGGCTCGCGGCGTCGTTCGGGCTGGGCGCCGCGTTCGAGTGGACCTGGATGGTGCTGCAGTGGCCGCTGGCATTCGCATTCGTGTCCACCGCCCTCGGTCTCGTGTATTACTTCGGGCCTGACGCAGACCAGGATTGGGCCTGGATCACGCCCGGCGCCGTCGTTGCCACCGCACTCTGGGTCGTCGTGTCGCTCGCATTGAAGGTCTACGTGGCGAACTTCGCCGACTACAACGCGATGTACGGCGCCGTCGGTGCCGTGATCGTACTGCTCTTGTGGTTTTACATCTCGGGGCTTGCCATTCTCGTTGGCGCCGAGCTCAACGCGGAGATCGAGCACGCGTCGCCGCACGGGAAAGAGCCGGCTGAGAAAGTCCCCGGCCAGAGGAAAAAAATAGGAGCGGCAGCCGCGCGGGCTTACAAGGCGCGTCTGGAGCAGGCGGCACGCGCGCCCGCACCTCCGCCCCCCATCACACAACCTGTCGCGCAAGGAAGTCGAGGGCAGATGGCCATGGAGTCAACCAGGGATGATCGGACGTTCGGAGAGATGTTTGCGGAGCTCTCGCGGGACACGCGAACGCTGCTGCAGCAGGAGATCACGCTCGCGAAGACGGAACTGAAGGAGAAGGCGGCGGTCGCCGGCAAGAGTGCCGGCCTCATCGCCGGAGGCGGCCTGATCGCCTACGGCGGACTGCTCGGCATCGTTGCCGCCGTCGTGCTGGCGCTCATTGAAATGGGATTGCCGCCGTGGGCCGGTGCGCTGATCGGCGGGATCGTAATCGCCGCGATTGGCTATCTCCTCATTCGTTCCGGCCTCGGGCGCTTGAGCGCCCAGGAGTTCAAACCGCAACAGACGATCGAGACGCTGAAGGAGGACGCGCAATGGCTCAGGACTCAGGTGAAGTAGAGCAGATCAAGGCGGAGATCGAAGAGACGCGCGCCGGCATGAGCGAGACGATCGACGAAATCCAGGAGCGGCTGAGACCCGCGAATCTCGCACGACAGGCTGGAGAGTCGATCAGAGACGCGACGGTGGCCCGGGCGAAGGATCTCGCGGAGCGCGCGAGCGAAGTGGCGGGCGAGATCCGCGAACGGCCGGGTGACGTGGGCGTCGCAGCCATGCGGCTGGTCAGCGAGAATCCAGCGGTGGCCGCAGTGATCGGCATTTTCGCGACGGTGATGGGCGTACGAGCGCTCAGGTCGGGTCGAAAGCGAACCGGATATCTCATGGGCGCCGCGGTCGGCATGGCCGGGTGGGGACTGTGGCAGGCCTACGGTCCTAAGCGGCAGCCTGACTGGTAACAGAGTGTCGCCGGCGCAGCAGCGCCAGCACCGCCGGCTCCATTCGGCGCCAATCGTCGATCGGACTTGAACCGGATCTATGCGCGGCTGCCGGCGCGTTCGCCATCGTACGCGCGCTCGAGTTCCGCGATGTCGAGCTTCTTCATGCGAAGCATCGCTTCCATCGCGCGCTGCGCCTGCGGCGATTCGTGATCCTTCAGCATCTCGGCCAGTCTCCTCGGCACGACCTGCCAGGAGAGGCCATATCTGTCCTTCAGCCACCCGCACTGCTGTGCCTTCGGATCGCCGCCCTCCGACAGCTTCTCCCAGTGGTAGTCGATCTCGTCCTGCGAGTCGCAGAACACCTGCAGCGAGACCGCCTCGTTGAACTTGAACGCGGGGCCGCCATTGAGCGCCGTGAACGCCTGGCCGTCGATCTCGAAGTCGACGATCATCACCGATCCCGCGGGCCGATTGTGAATCTCCTGGCCGGCTTTCGGGTACCGCGCGACCGAGAGGATCTTCGAGTTCCGGAACACAGAAACGTAGAAGGCCGCGGCTTCCTCGGCCTGGTTTTCGAACCATAGGCATGGAGCAATCTTCTGACTGATTTGCATCGGCAGTCTCCTGAGAAGTCATGGGGAGCATCACAGCCCATCTCGTCGTACGCGCTCCATCCTGTCAAGCGCGGCGTTGAACAAGCACATCCGTAGTGTGTAACGTTGTGGAGACGATGGCCGAGGATCCGCACAAGCCGCTGCGCGACGACGTACGCCTGCTCGGCGAGCTGCTGGGCGAAGTGCTGCGCGCACGCGAAGGCGAGGCGGTCCTCGAGCGCGTGGAAGAGGTCCGCGCGCTCGCCAAGCGCGCGCACGCGGGCGACGCCGCCGCGTTCGAGGAACTGGCCAACCGTCTGAGTGGCCTTCCGATCGACGCGACGGTGCCGGTCGCACGCGCCTTCGCGCAGTTCCTCTCGCTGGCCAACATCGCCGAGCAGCACCATCGCGTTCGCCGGAGGCGCGACTACGCGCGCGACCCGAGCCGGCGTCCGCAGCCAGGCTCGTGCGCAGATGCCTTCGCGCGCTGGCGTGTGAGGGGGATGTCCGGCGAAGCGCTGATGGAGGCCGTCAAGGCGCTCCGGATCGAGCTCGTGCTCACGGCGCATCCGACCGAGATCGTCCGCCGCACCCTGCTTCAGTCGCAGCGCCGCATCGCCGACATGCTCGCGCGTCGCGACCGCCCGGACCTGACGCCGGACGAACGGGACGCGGCGCTGGCCGCGCTCCGCCGCGAGGTGGCGATCGTCTGGCAGACGGACGAAGTACGCGACCGTGCCGTGTCGCCGCTCGACGAAGTGCGAGGCGGGCTCGCGGTCTTCGAGCAGGTCCTCTGGGAGGCGCTGCCGCGTTTCGTGCGACAAATCGATCGCGCGCTCGGCGCGCCACTGGCCGTCGACGCCGCCCCGCTGCGATTTGGCTCGTGGATTGGCGGGGATCGCGACGGCAATCCCAACGTGACGCCCGAGATCACGCGTCGCGCGACCTGGATGGCCCGATGGGTTGCGGCCGACTTGTACCTGCGCGATATCGAGTCGCTCCGCACGGAGCTGTCGATCCGGACCGCCGGCGGCGAGCTCCAGCGGATCGTCGGCGACGCCGCCGAGCCGTACCGGGCGCTGCTGCGGGACGTCACCGCCCGGCTCGTCCTCACGCGCGCGCACGCTGCCGCCCGTATCGAGAACGAGCAGGAAACAGGTTCCGAATCGCTGCGGCCGTATCTCAAAGCTGCCGAATTCGCTGAGCCGCTCCTCGTCTGTCATCGCTCGCTGGTCGAGACCGGCAATGCGCTCATCGCCGAAGGGCGCCTGACCGACATCCTCCGCCGCGTCGCGGCGTTCGGCCTCACCCTGGCGCCGCTCGACCTTCGCCAGGAGGCTGCCCGTCACACCGAAACAGTCGAATGGATCGCACGTGCCTGGCAGCTTGGACCCTTCGAGTCCGCCGATGAAGAGCAGCGCGTCGCCATGCTCTTGCGCGATCTTGAAAGCGGCACGCGGACCTTCGCCGATCTTCCGCAGGACGCGGCATCGATCCCGGCACCCGTTCGCGACGTGATTGCCACGTTCCAGACAGCGGCGGCGCTGCCGGCCGATTCGCTCGGCGCGTATGTCATCACCATGGCGAGCCGCGCGTCGGACGTGCTCGCGGTCGAGTGGCTTCAGAAGCTCGCAGGCACGGCGCATCCGCAGCGAGTGGTGCCTCTGTTCGAGCGCGTCGCAGATCTCGAGCGCTCCGGCGAAGTGCTCGACAGCCTCTTCACGCTGCCCTGGTACCGCGCCCGAATCGGGGGCCACCAGGAGGTGATGGTCGGCTACTCCGACTCCGCGAAGGACGCGGGCCGCTTTGCAGCCGCCTGGGCGCTGTACAACGCGCAGGAGCGAATCGTTGCCTCGGGCGCGCGAAACGGCGTCCGCCTGACGCTGTTCCACGGCCGCGGCGGCAGCGTCGGCCGCGGCGGCGGTCCCACGCATCTCGCCATTCGATCGCAGCCGCCAGGCTCGATCGACGGCCGGCTGCGCGTCACCGAGCAGGGCGAGATGATTCAGGCGAAGTTCGGCCTTCCCGACATTGCCGTGCGGACGATGGAGGTGTACACGACGGCGACGCTGGAGGCGACGCTCGCGCGTGCGCCGGAACCCAAACCGGAGTGGCGAGGTACCATGGATCGCCTGGCGGCGCGGGCCGCCTCGTCATATCGCGCGATCGTCTACAACGATCCCCACTTCCTCGATTACTTCCGCGCCGCCACGCCGGAACCGGAACTGCGCAGCATTCACATCGGCAGCCGGCCCGCCCGGCGAGGCGGAGGCGACGCGGTTGAAACCCTGCGCGCCATCCCCTGGCAGTTCGCCTGGACGCAGACGCGGCTGCTGCTCGCGTCGTGGCTGGGCGTCGAAGATGCGCTCGATGACGCCGCGACGCGCGGCGACGAGGCGCTCTTGAAAGAAATGTACGGCCGATGGCCGTTCTTTCAGTCCACGCTGGATCTGATCGAGATGGTACTCGCCAAGACGGACGCCCGCATCTCGGCCGAGTACGACAGGCGGCTCGTTCCGGCCAGCCTTCAGCCGCTCGGCCTTGCGCTCCGCGACCGTCTTGCGCGTGCAACCGCGACGGTCCTCCGCGTGACGAACCATCGCGAGCCGGTCGAGTCGACGCCCGTACTCCGTCGATCGATCGACGTGCGGAACCCGTACGTCGATCCGATCAATCTGGTCCAGATTGAGCTTCTCGCACGCCTCCGGCAGGGGCACGCCACCCCGGCTTCGACCCGCGCGTTCGTCGTCACCGTCAACGGCATTGCTGCGGGCCTGAGGAATACAGGCTGATCGTTGGACGAAGGTCCAATTGCGTCCGCCGGGACCGGCCGGTACCCTCCGCGTCATGAAACACCTACTAATAATGATGGCTGCCCTGACGCTCCCGGGGTGGTCCTCCGCCGATGCGGCCGACCGATTGACCGATCACGATGTCAAGGCGCTGGTTGCACGGATCGAACAGGGGCGGGATCGGTTTGACGACACCCTCGATGGCGATCTCAAGGACGACATCGTGCGCGGGCCATCGGGCGAGGTGAAGGTCGACGACTTCCTGAACGACTTCCAGGAAAATATCGACAGGCTCGAGGAGCGCTTGAAGCCGGACTACGCGGCGAGCGCCGAAGCGGCGACGCTTCTGCGTCAGGCGACGGCGATCGATCGGTTCTTTCGCATGCAGCCGACGGGCACCCGCGGCGAGAGCGAGTGGAACCGGCTTGCCACTGATCTCAAGACGCTCGCGCTGGCATACGGCGCCGATTTTCCTCTTGCCGAGGGCGCGCCGGTCCGCCGCATCGGCGATCGCGAGCTCGCGGACACCGCCAAGGGGATCGCCGAGACGGCGAACAGGCTCAAGAAAACGCTCGACAACGATTTGAAGAAAGACACGACGGTCGACAAGCCGGCGAGGCAGGCGATCGTCGCTGAAGCGGATCAGCTCTCCAGGGAAGCGAAGACGCTTCGCGAGCGGGTAGAGGATGGCGACCCGAGCTCGGCGGAGGCGAGGCAGGTGCTGAACCGCGCCGCCAACGTGCAGTCATTCATCGACCGCCATCAGGTGCCGGCGTCTGCAGCCGCCTGGGCGAGCGCGACCGAGCGGCTGCAGAGCTTGGCGAGTGCGTATGGCGGAAGCTGGCCGGCGTCACCGTCACCGCGATGAGCCGGACGTCGGCGTCATCACGATCGCCGACCTTGCCCGCGTATCCGTGTTCACGGCCCGGCCTGTGATGACGCCGAACTGATTGACGTCCATTGCGTTCTCGAGCTGATCGGTGAACGGATTGGCCTTCGACTCGTTGAGATCCTTCATCGCGCCGTTCTCGAACAGGAACGCGCGGCACAATCCCGGCGGCGCGGGACAGGACGTCCCGACGATCTGTCCGCGATCGTTGACGCCAGACGCCTGGCTGGTCAGATGTCCACGCAGCATGCCGAGTTCGCAGATGTTCGTTCCCGGCAGCGTCGGGCATATACCGGTCCGGGTCGTCCACGCGACCGCCCGCAGCAACGGGTTGAACGGGTCGTCTCCGGGCAGCGTCGCGAATCCGGCGACGATGTCGCCGCGCTGATTGATCGCGGTAGGCGTGTTCCACGCGGGCCCGCCGAGATCGTCGAGCTTCCGCGGCACGCCGTTCTCCCAGATGACGGCGCTTCTCGCGGTGAAGCGGCCGACGGCCTGATCGCAATCGCCGGAGATGCCCACCACCTGACCGCGATCGTTGATGGCCGTCGCGGCGCCGGAGCTATCGGTGCCGAGCGGCGGAAGTTCATGCGTCTCGTCACGCCAGAGATCCCACAACGCCGCCCGGAACTGAAGAACCTGCACGTTCTCCTCGCACGTGTCGTCCACGACGTCAGTCTCGGCCCATCCGACGACCTGCCGCCGGTTGTTCGCGCCGGTGGCGAAGCCGTTGTCACCGCCGAGCGTCGGAAGCGGCTTCATCCTTCCGAACTCCCACGCGAAGCCGAGACACACGTAGCGCGTGTTGTCCGGTTCAGGGAAGAAGATTCGACAGCTCCACGTGGCGTTTCTGGGCTGAAGCTCGTTCGTCTGAGCGATGCCGACGACGAGGCCGATGTTGTTCTTGACCGGCCACGCGACGCTGCTGTTCGTTCCGCCAAGCGTTCGGAGCGTAAGCCGCTGCCCCAGAAACCAGAGGCTCGCGCGGCGAGATGTGCCGTCCGGCGAGTCGGTATAACCGGACACGAGGCCCAGGTCGTTGATGCTGTTGCCCCGGTTGTTCGAACCTCCGCGCGACTCGAGCCGGGTGATCCTGTACTTCCTCGAGCCATCGTGCCCGTTCGTTTCCGCCTGTTGTTCACTGGTAACGGCAACGACGGCGCCCGACGCGACGAAGACGAGCAGCGCTGAAAAATACTTCACGGTGCCTCCTCTGCCGCATTGTCGTGACGCCCCGCGTGGGGCGGCTACCACGATCTTTCGGTGGAAGCCACGGATTGCACGGATCACTTACAAGCCACGGATTGCACGGATTCCGCGGCCGGAATGAAATCTGTGTGGATTAGTCAGGATGTAATCTGACAGTCGCGCTGGGGAGGAGCGATGACGACTGAGCAGCAGATCATCAAAACGAACCTGGGGTTGCTGGAGCTCGGGCGCCAGCTGGGCAACGTGTCGCAAGCGTGTCGGGTCATGGGGTACAGCCGCGACAGCGTCTATGGGGTTCAGGACCTGTACGGCGTCGGTGGTGTGGAAGCCCTGCGAGAGATCAGCCGGCGCCAGCCCAATCTCCGGCATCGGGTGCCAGAGGCGATCGAAGCCGCGGTGGTGGCGCTGGCCGTCGAGCAGCCGGCGTGGGGGCAGGAACGCGTGGCGAGCGAGCTGGCGAAGCAGGGCCATCTGATTTCCCCCGGCGGCGTGCGCAACGTGTGGCTCCGGCCCGACCTGGAAACGATGCAGAAGCGCCTCGCGGCGCTCGAGGCCAACGTGGCACAGGAAGGCGGTGT
>DATAFJ010000167.1:0-61098 GCA_036257535.1 Vicinamibacterales bacterium
TGTCCGCCACCCCCGCCGCCGCAGACGCCGGCGACACCGATGCTCGTATCAGGCGCGCTTCGCGGCTCGCGCGCGTGCGGCAACTATCCGATTCATCAGAGGACGCTGTCGTTCACGTGCGGCCCTCTGCCAACTACTGACACGACCGGCTGGCAGCTGAAGCCCCTCCTCAACCCGGCAAACAGCCAGGGCACGCAGTGGCCGAACCGGGCCGTCGTCCTCACCGTCACGAGTGCGACCCAGACGAATCTCGCGCTGACGTACGTGACTGAGCTCGGAAACCGGTGGCGGATGTTCGGTATCCCGGACGGGCCGGGAGAGCCCGCGACAGTCACGGGCCGACATCAGTACGCGTGGGCTGCCTCGGACAATGGAACGACTAAGACGTGGACGCTGAAATTCTTGCTCGATACCTGCACGACGGACGTGGATGTGAGGATGGCCGCGACGAATTCAGCGGGCACGAGCTCCGAGCTCACAGCGATCCTGATGCGCGATCCGAACGAGCTCGAGTGCATCTCGTCGGGCGGAGGCGGCGGCACCTGGAGCGCCACCGGCGCGAAGCCCGCGACGAGCTCGCCTAACAATTCCTGTCAGCTCAAGTTCTTCGGCGTCTGCGAGAATTGCGCGAACGGCCATCCGCCGTCGATGAACCGGTGGTCGGGCGGTCAGTACTGCGACGAGGCGGAAGTCTGGGCGACGTACGGCTATACGGATCCGTTGATCAATCCGACGCCGAAGGCGCAGCTGTGCACGAAGCGTCTCGAGCCGAATCGGGAGAATTGCGAGATACCCTGATCTATCCTATCGAGCCCTATCGTCCAGCATGCTGTTGATTGACTCGTCGCTGCCGGCGCCGCGGATCGCGGCGCGCAGGGGGGCGGGAATCGTGGTCATGCTCGGCGAGAACCTCGTCACCGGCATCAGCGGCGCGGGACAGATATGCGCCCAAGATGGACTTCGAAGGGCCGGCGCTGCCATTCGACAGAGCCCGAGGCGCAGCGACGACTGCCGTTCGCGCAATCCAGTTGAGCTGAGCGATGTCAGCCGGCGGTCCGTTCACCTTATCCGCCGATCTCGCCGCCATCGTGCGTCCCGGAGTTCTGTGGTGGCGGAATGCCACGGTGACCGAGCATCTGGCCGCACTCGACACACTGCTGGCCGAGGCCGAAACGGCTCTGAGGACGCACCCGCCCGCCGACACGGCGGCCGTGCGCGCCATGTACAAACGGGTCGGCCTCGATCCGACGAAAACGCGGCCCTCGAGCGAGGCGCTGCTGCGGCGCATCCTCAAAGGCGGCGCCATTCCGCGAATCAACACGATGGTGGACGTCATAAACTGGTGCTCGGTGGAGTTCCAGTTGCCGTACGGACTCTACGATCGCTCGTCCGTCCGCGGAGTTCCGACCTTGCGCCTCGGCCGCCCGGGCGAAGAATACGCGGGCATTCGCAAGGACACGGTGCATGTTGCCGGGCGGATCACCCTGGCCGATGACGAAGGGCCATTCGGGAATCCGACGTCCGACTCGGCCCGCACCATGGTCACGACCGCGACGACCGACGCGCTGGTGGTCGTCTACGCGCCCGTCGCATTTCCACGACCGGAGCTCGAGCGTGTGCTGCAGGTGACCGCCGGCAGAATCGCGCGCGTGTGCGGCGGCCACGAATCCGGCAGAGCGGTCATGTAGCGCTGTAGAAGCGCTGAGGGCGAGCTCGGCTCTCAGGCCTGCGGGGTCAGGTCCATCGCCTCCGTGATCTTCGTGAACGGAATATTCGCCTTCCGGTTCACTTCCTCCACGTCGTTCGGGTTCGACGCCTCGAACAGGCACATGCAGCGCTGATCGCCCGGCACGAACGTGCTCCGGATGTAGCGCACCTGCTTCCCTTCGCGTGTCATGCTCTCGCTCGTGGCGATCGCCGCTTTCTGCGCCGCCGCGAGCTGCTCCATCTTGATGCCTGGAAGATTGCGCTCGACCATGTAAACAGCCATGGAGACCTCCTGGTGAGACGGCCAAGCTACGCTCGTGCGTGGCCGGTGTCAATGCGGGAGAATGGTAGAGAAGATGAGCTCCGCTCGAACAGCACGATAATCGTGAGATGTCGCGCATCATTCTTGGCTTCACGATGCTGACCGCGCTGGGCGCGCAGCAAGCACCACCGCGTGAGCCCGTCGTCCAGTCCGTCGACCTGCTCGTGCCGTTCGCCCCTGTGATGTTCAAGCAGTCGGGCAGCCTTCAACTCGCCTACGAGCTTCACGTCACGAACTTTCTTTCAGTGGACGTCTCCCTGAACGCCGTGAAGGTCAGAGGGGTCGACGGGCAGACGCTCGCGGAGTACAGGGCCGACGACCTGCAGCGGCTGGTGGTTCGACCGGGGCTTCGACACGATCACGCCACACCACACGTCCTTGGTGCCGGCGCGCGCGCCGTGGTCAATTTCTGGATCGCGTTGGCGGCCGGGTCGCCGCCCCCGAAGTCCGTGGAACACGTCGTGGACCTGGACGTCCTCCGCCCGGCAGGATCCCTTGGAACCGTGGTTGAAGGCGGCGCCTCGGCGGTTGCGTCGCGGGCCGTCGCGACGCTGGACCCGCCGCTCGGCGGCGGTCCGTGGGTGGCGATCTACGACCCGCTGCTGAAGGGAGGACATCGAACAGCTATCTATACGGTTGGCGGGCGCGCGCGAATTCCAGGACGGTTCGCCATCGACTTCATCGCGCTTCCGCCGGCCGGCGTCATGGTGCGCAATCCAGCTGTCCGTCCCGAGAACCGGAACGGCTTCGGCTCCGATGTGCTCGCAGTGGCCGATGGCACAGTGGTCGCCGCGCTCGACGACACGCCTGACGAGACGCCAAAGCCCGTCCCCGTTGAGCAGGCGAGCGGCAATTACGTAGCCATCGACCTCGGCGACAGGCGGTTCGCGTTCTACGAGCACCTTCAGCGAGGCAGCCTTGCTGTAAGGACCGGGCAGCGAGTGCTCCGCGGTCAGGTCATTGCAAGGCTCGGATCATCGGGCAGCACATCGATCGGGCCTCATCTGCACTTCCACGTGGCCGACGCGAACTCGCTGCTCGCCGCAGAAGGCCTGCCCTTCGCCTTCCGCGAGTTCGCGCATCTTGGCGAATTCGCATCGATCGATGCACTCGTCAGCGGGGAGAGGCCGTCTTTAGCAGCGGGCGACCGACGAGCTGAGGTCGAACGTCCGGCACCGAACTCCATCGTGCGGTTCCCCTCATCCCACCGTCCGTAAAGGATGATTTCGCTGCCGCGACTCGACTACGCCGGGCCCGCGACGCGCACGATCGAAGCCGGGTGCCTTTTTGGCGCGGCTACGCTGCTCATCGTCAACGTGATCCGGCTGACAGGGACGCGCGCCCTGCTCCGCTGGTGGGTGCCACTCGTCGCCATCGCCGCGGCCCTGGTCGCCGACCTGACGTCCCGCCTCGTTCACTGGACCGCCGACACCTGGGGACGCGAGTCGATGCCGGTCATCGGCCGGCGCTTCCTGTGCCCGTTCCGGGTGCATCACATCAACCCGGATGACTTCCTCGTCAGCCCTCGAAGGCAGCGTGCGCCGCTCGGGCGATCGCATCCGCGTGACGGCGCAGCTTATCTCGGCTGCCGACGGCACGCACACGTGGTCGGAGCGGTTTCGATCGCGCGATGTCGGACGTGTTCGCGATCCAGGACGAGATCGCCCAGGCGATCGCGCCGGCGATGCGAGCCGCGGCCGATCGCGCGCTGACCCTCAACCCATCCGATCCGCAGCCACAGTTTTCTCGTGGGCTCCGTGGCGGCCGCGAACGACTACAACTGGAACGAAGCGGCCGAGCGATTCCGCGCGGCGATGGACGCGCCGAACGTGTCAGCTGACGCCCGCTGGGCGCATGCGAGCCTGTACTTGAGCCCTCTAGGCCGCTTGACGGAATCCGCTGCCGAGATGGGGCGGGCTGTCGAGCAGGATCCGCTCAACGACGTGTGGCGCGCGGTGTGGTCGGCGCATCTGACGAACGCAGGTCAGGTCACACGCGCGATCGAAGAGGCACACACGGCGATCGAGCTGGACGAGGGCCATTTCACGCCGCATTTCATTCTCGGCCGAGGCATACCTGGCGGGCGGACGCCTCGAGGATGCGGCAGCCTCGTTCGAACGGGCGCACCGCATCGCGCCGTGGCATGCGACACCGGCCGGGCTGCTCGCCGGGTCGCTCTTCAGGCTGGGTGACACGGCCAGGGCCGCGGAGATCGCCGGTCAAATGGGTGACGATCCGCGCCCGCCATGGGGGCGCGTCGTCTATCACCTTCTTGGCTCTGACATCGACGCAGCCGCGGACTGGTACGGGCGAATGATCGAGCTCCGCGATCCGTTCGCGGTCGCCTACGCGCGCTCGCTAATCGTGAGGCCGCTGCGCGAGAGCGCGCGCTGGCCGAAGCTCGCAGCGGCGATGCATCTCCACTGATGAGCTGCAATTCGGCTGTGCCGCTGTAAGCTGGGAGCTCATCCCTTCGACCTGGGCAGCGCGGCCCCCCAAACCCCCGGCCGAGACCGCGTTCGGGTCGACTGGCGCGAGGTGTGGGCACGGTGACACTCGAATCGCGCATCGATTCAGCGGAATCGGCACAGCGGCGGGCGGAGGTCGCGCGAGATCAGAGCGAGCGGCGCTATCGCCTTCTCGTCGAGCACAGTCTGGGACTGATCTGCGTTCATGATCTCGACGGCCGGCTCCTGTCGGTGAATCCGGCGGCCGCCCGCTCGCTGGGATACGAACCTGACGAAGGCACCGGAAGGAATCTGCGAGAGTTCCTGGCGCCGGAGACGCGTCACCTCTTCGACGATTACCTGCTGCGAATCCGGGAGAACGGCACCGACGGCGGTTTGATGCGCGTGTTGGCGAAGGACGGCTCCGAGCGGGTGTGGCTCTATCAGAACGTCCGGTACGAGGAGCCAGACGCGCCTCCGTACATCATCGGTCACGGCCTCGATATCACCGACCGCATTCGCGTCGAAAAGGCGCTGCGTCGGAGCCAGCAGGAATTGAAGCACGCATACGCCGAGCTGGACGCCCGCGTCCAGGACCGCACGGCGGAATTGCGCCACGCCAACGACATGCTGGCGTTTCTCGCCACGGCAAGCGAGCAGCTGACTCGTGCGCTCGACTACGAGTCAACGCTCATCGGTCTGGCTTCCCTGCCGGTCCCGCTGCTGGCCGATTGGACCGTCATACACCTCGTCAACCAGGACGGAACCTTCCGGTCAATTGCCGGCAACCACTCCGACCCCGGCCTGGAGCCCTTCCTGCGGCAGCTGGCGGCCACACGCGATGTCGCGCTGCCTGCAACGTGCTGGGTAGCGCGCGCGATCGCGACGGCACAAAGGGATGTGATCTCCGACGCCGCCACCGAGCCTGGTTTCTTTCTGGGGCCGGGACCGCACGCTGAGCTGGCGTCCGAGCTCGGCCTTGGAAGCCTCGTCATCGTGCCGTTCCTGATGGCTGGCAAGAAAGGGGCGTTGTCGCTCGTGTCCTCCAAACCGCATCGATTTCCGCCGTCGGACGTCGCCGTGATTGAGGACCTGGTGAGGCGGTTTCAGGTGGCCAGCGATCGGGTCCAACTGTACAGAGAAGCCCAGGACGCCAATCGCCTGAAGGAGGAGTTTCTGGCGACGCTGTCGCACGAGCTGCGCACGCCGGTCAACGCCATCCTGGGTTGGGCTCGAATTCTCCGGACGCGTCCGCTGGAAGGCAGCACCCTCCAGGCTGTCGAAGTGATCGAGCGAAACGCCAAGGCACAAACACGATTGATCGAGGACATGCTCGACGTCTCCCGAATCGTCACCGGGAAGCTGACGTTCAATGTGGAGACGCTCGACCTGGCGACGGTCATCGGCGCCGCGCTCGATTCCGTGCGGCCCGCCGCTCAGGCAAAGAATATCCAGCTGGTCGAGCAGGTCGACCCGACGACCAGCCCGATTCAGGGAGACGCCCAGCGTCTCCAGCAGGTGATCTGGAATCTGCTGGCCAACGCCATCAAGTTCACCCCGCCGGGTGGGATCGCCAGGATCGCGCTCAAGGGATCACGGAGCCGGGTCGAGGTCACGGTGAGCGATACGGGAGCCGGAATTCGGAGAGAAGTCCTTCCGTTCGTGTTCGATCGCTTCCGGCAGGCGGATTCGTCCACGACGCGTTCGCACGGCGGCCTGGGGCTGGGGCTGGCCATCGTCCGCCATGTCATCGAGCTGCACGGCGGGACCGTCGAAGCGCACAGCGCCGGCGAGGGAAAAGGAGCGACCTTCAGGCTCGAGCTGCCGGTCCGCGACGTGTCGATCCCCGGCGGCACGGAACGCCGGCCCGTGGGGGACGAAGCCGCCCTGGCAGGCGCCTGGGAGCCGCTGCTTCGGGGCCGCCGTGTTCTGGTGGTCGATGATCATGCCGACGCCCGTCAGCTCATTGGCGGCATTCTCGAGGCATCCGGCGCCTCCGTAATCACGTCCGCCTCGAGCCGCGAAGCCTTCGATGCCCTCACGCGGTCGGCGCCCGACGTCCTGATTGCCGACATCGGGTTGCCGGAGGAGGACGGTTACGCGCTCATTCGCCGCATTCGGAACCTGGATCCGGAGCACGGCGGCCGGATCCCCGCAATTGCCCTGACCGCCTACGCGCGAACCGAGGACAGAGATCGCGCCCTGGCCGCCGGTTTTCAGCGACACGTTGCGAAGCCTGTCGAGCCCCACGCGCTCGTGAGAATCGTCGCGTCGACGCTCGAGGAGCAAGCGACGAATATCGGCTGATGCGGAAGTTTCGGAGGTCAGCTCTGACCAGTTCCAGCTGCGCCTGCATCTGATGAGCGAGTCAAGCAGGAGAACTACCGCCTGGCCCCGGTCCCCTTCGTGTGTCCCGACGCTCGGCCGAGCCAGTGATCCTAACGCCTGCCCCAGGACAGCACTTCCAGTCGAACGCGTGCACGACCCTGCTGGATAAACCTCAGGACTTCCGCCGCCCTGCGAGACACGTCAATGACGACACCCTCGGCCCGAAGGCGTCGTGCCGGGCCGCGATCCACGATCCGCACGCTCGTCGACCGGCCGTTCGCCAGGTTCGTGACCCTAAGCAGAGTGCCGAACGGATAGCTGGGATGGGCCGCGACCATCGCGTTCATGTCGAACCGGATGCCGCTGGCGGTTATCCTGCCGTGGAATTCCTCACCGTAGTAGGACGCCAGGCCTTCTCGGGTCTCGAGAATCCTCGGCATGCCGCCGCGCACTGCCGCAGGGGCCCGCGCGGCGCAACCTGAAAGACACGCAGCCAGACTCACGATCACGACGGCGACGGATCGTTGCATGCGCTGCGGAGCCATCGGCCGATCGATTATCGAGCTTAGGTGATCGGACTATGCGCTGACGCGGCTCGACTTCTTCCACGCGGTGGAGCGGATGATCACTGCGGTGACCGGCGCGCGGCCGCGAGCCGACGAGAAGGACGCGGAGCGAAGCGGAGGGCGCAGAGACGTACTGAACGCAGAGATCGCCAAGGCCCAGAGGAACTCGCGTAACTACGCCGGACTCTTCAGCGCGTTCGTCTCGGCCCAGCGGCGGTTGCTGTCGCGCCACCACTGATGCACGAGCTCCACGGCCGAAGCTGAGAAGATCGACACGTCCTCGCCGGACGGGCCGGCAGTCGAATGGACAGAGGACTCAGATCCCACCGACTCACCGCCGCCGATTTCCTGCTTTTCGTTCACTAAAACCCCCAGCCGCAGATCACGCGGAATACGCCGAATAGGAGCCTGCCGCGCCGTAGCGCAAAGCGCGGAGGCGGGCTGGGGTGTGCGTGCGCACTGGCTACAACAGACGTACCACTTCTGCACGGTTTGACAGTAGGACGGCCGACTAAGTGCTCGAGACTCGCGACGAGCGATGACCATTCGACCAAGAATCACGCGCTCAGGCAGTTGCCCGCACGGCTGAGCCGTATCGGCGTCAGACCTGGACGCTTAATCGCGAGACAGTGTGCGGAAACCGCGGTCGAGCTCAGCGACAGATCTGTCGCCCGGTTACAACGTTGCCCACGCGACGGCTGGCCGAGCCGGGCGTGCGGTGCCATATAGTTGTCTCCCTTCGGGACTGCGGTGTCTCTACCAGCCGGAACGCGGCTCGCCCCGTACGAGATTCTCGCCCCCATCGGCGCGGGCGGGATGGGCGAGGTCTACGACGCCAGGGACACGCGACTCGATCGAACGGTCGCCATCAAGGTCCTCCCGTCGGCGATCGCCGGTGACCCCGAGCGCCGGAGCCGCCTTGAACGCGAAGCGCGGGCCATTGCCGCGCTGAACCATCCGCACATCTGTACGCTTCACGACGTCGGTAGCCACGACGGCCTGCAGTTCCTCGTCATGGAGCGGCTCGAAGGGCAGACGCTCGCGGACCGGCTGTCGCGCGGTCCAATGAAGCTGCCGGAGGCCCTCGGCTGCGCGATCCAGATCGCCGACGCCCTCGAGCGCGCCCACAGCAGCGGCATCGTCCATCGCGACCTGAAGCCGGCGAACATCATGCTGACGCGGTCGGGCGCCAAGCTGCTCGACTTCGGCCTCGCGAAGCTGCGGCCCGACGCCGCGCCGCTCGTGGACGGCATGACGCGCAGCGCGCCGCTGACCGGCGAGGGCACGATCCTCGGCACGCTGCCCTACATGGCGCCCGAACAGCTCGAAGGCGGCGAGACCGACGCGCGCACCGACATCTTCGCGTTCGGCGCGATCCTCTACGAGATGGTGTCGGGCCGCCGGGCGTTCGAAGGCAAGAGCCAGGCGAGCCTCATCGCCGCGATCCTCGCCGCCGATCCGCCGCCGCTGCGGAAAGTCGGCCCGATCGTCCCCGCGTCGCTCGATCGGCTCGTGAATGTCTGCCTCGCGAAAGATCCGGCAGCGCGATGGTCTTCGATCCACGACGTCGGGATTCAACTGCGCGCAATACAAGAAGGTTCGAACGGGTTCGAACAGGTTCGAGAGGGTTCAAGCAGGTTCCGGTTCAGAGAGTTGGCGGCGTGGATCATCGCTGCGGCTGCCGTCGGGGGGTTGATCGCCGCTGCATTCTTCGGCCGGTCATCGCCTCCACCGCCGGCACGGGATTTCGTCTCCATCCTCACGCCTGCGAACACGACGCTCACGCCCGGCGAGGCGCCGGTCATCTCGCCAGACGGACGGCGCGTGGCCTTCGTCGCGAGCGACCGATCCGGACGCGCGATGCTCTACGTGCGCGAGCTCGGCGAACCAGAGGGAAGACCGCTGACCGGCACGGAGGGCGTATCGCAGCCGTTCTGGGCGCCCGACAGCCGACGGCTCGGCTTCTTCGCGGATGGATCGCTCAAGACGCTCGCGCTCGGCGGCGGCGCGCCGCAGACGCTCGCGCCCGCCGCCTTCCCCCGGGGCGGCTCGTGGAGCAAAGACGACGTATCGTGTTCGTGCCGGACCCGCCGAGCCCGATGAAGCGTGTGGCGGCCGCTGGCGGTCCCGTCACCGACCTTCCGCAGCCCAGCCGCAACACCCTGAACTTCCGGTTCTTCCCCACGTTTCTCCCCGATGGCCGACACTACCTCTTCCTCGGGACAGGACTGAAGCGTACCGGCGGCGGCATCGATGTCGGGTCAATCGACTCGCCGGACAGCCGCAACCTCGTGCCGGCGACCCGGGCGAGCGCGACTTACGCCGGCGCGGGTGGCGCAGGCTTTCTGATCTTCCGGCGCGAGACGACGCTCCTCGCGCAGCCGTTCGATGCCGAACGCCTCGAGCTGACCGGGACGCCCCAGGCCTTCGCCGAAAGCCCCGGGTTCAACGCGATCACCTACCAGGGAATGTTCTCGGCATCGCGCACGGGTGCCGTCGCGTACGCGAGCACGTCCGCGGCGTCGCAGCTCACCTGGATGGATCGCGCCGGCCGGCGGCTCGGCATCGTCGGCGCGCCCGCCGATCACAACAGCATCTGTTTCTCGCACGATGGAAAACGCCTGATCTACGACGTCGCCGATGCGGCGACCGGCTCCGTGGACATCTGGCAGATGGAGCTCCCGAGCGGAACGCCTTCGCGACTGACGCACGAAGTCGCCGTCGATTTCTTCCCGGTCTGCTCCCCCGCCGGCGACGAAATCGTGTTCTCGTCACTCCGCATCGGTCCGCCGGATCTTTACAGGATGTCGCTCAGCACTCCCGGGCGGCGAGAAGCCCCTGCTCGATCTGCCGCTCGCGACGATCCCCAGCGACTGGTCCCGCGACGGGCGCTATCTGATCTTCCTTCCGTTGAGCCTCAAGACGCAGCGCGACATCTGGGTCCTGCCACTCGACGGAGGCGCGCCGCGCGAGGTCATCGCCACGCCGGCGGACGAGCGCAGCGCACGCTTCTCGCCCGACGGCCGCTGGCTCGCGTACTCGTCGAACGAGACCAGCCGCTTCCAGGTGTTCGTCACCCCGTTTCCACCCACGGCGCGAAGTGGCAGATCTCACCGTCGGGAGGACACCAGCCGCAGTGGAGCCGCGACGGCCGCGAGCTCTTCTACGTCACGCCGGACCAGCACATCGTCTCGGTCAGCATCAACGCCTCGCGCGGCACGTTCGTGCCGGAGCGACAGACCGTCATCGCCAAAACACGATGACCGGATGGGAGCGCAACGCGCACGGCTCTCAGTACGTTTTCACGCCCGACGGCCAGCGCGTTCTCGTCATCAACGCCACCGAGGCCGTGCGGCCGATCTCGCTGGTGTTCAACTGGACGGGTGGTGTTGCGAAGTGAGGAGCTCTCAGGTCGCCAGGTCCTCGACGACGCGGACAAGACCGGCGACCAGACGGGCCATGCGCGCGTAATCGAGCCTGTCGGGCGTATCCAGCCCCGTGTGATAGTGCGGGTACCTGAACAGCGCCGTGTCGGTAACCATGATCGCGGGATACCTGTGCTGCCAGAAGGCCCAGTGATCCGACCAGCCGATGCCCTCGATCGCGGCCGGCGCCGCCGCGCCTTCTGACGGGAGGCGCGCGTGGGAGCGGAATGACCGCATCGCCTGATGCAGCAGACTCCTGGAGCCGACGTTCGCCACGAACGCGATGAAGGCGCCCGTTGACGGATAGAACAGATTGAACGGAAACGGATACCGCTGGCTGCCGCGCGCGTCGGCGTAGTAGCCGATTGACTCCACCGAGATCATCGCCACGATCCGTTCTCCTCGGTCGCGAGCGCGCGCAGCGTACCGGAGACTGCCCATCTCCGACGTCTGGAAGAACGGAGGCTCCTCGTTGACGAATCCGACGAAGCGAACGGTGCGGGCGGGACGGATGGCCCCGGTCGCACGTGCCAGCTCGATGAGGCCCGCCACGCCGGACGCGTTGTCGTCGGCGCCGGGACAACCCGGCACGGAATCGTAGTGCGCGCCGACGACCACGATCTCCTCCGGCCGGGACGTTCCCTTGATCTCTCCCTCGACGTTCCGCACCGTGCGGCCCTGGACGTCGAACGTCTGTGAACCGACCGTGTAGCGTCCGATACCACTAAGCTCGCCCTCGACGTAGCCCGCCGCCTCCTCCAGCGCGTCGTGTTTCCAGACGTTCCGCTCGCGGATCTCGCCGGCGAGCCGCTCGACATGGCGCGCGAGCCGCTTCGCCAGCGCGGCCTCTTCGGCTGTCAGCGGCGCGAGCGGGCCACGATACGATCGTCCCGGCGTCCACATGGAATACCAGCCTGCGGCCACGGCCGCCAACAGGAGCGCCGCGATGACCAGCGCGCCGCCACGCGCTCCAGCATGGTAGATTCTGACGAATGTCATCAGCAACAGTTCGTAGTGCTGCGCAGATTACTGGAATCGCACCGCAGTTTCTCGTCGACGATCTCGATCGAGCGATTGCGTACTATCGTGACAGGCTCGGCTTCGAGCTCGATTTCCAGTATGAGTCGTTCTATGCGGGCGTCAGCCGTGACGGATTCGCGATACACCTCAAGCTTGCGGTGAAACTGGCCGCCGAGAGGGCGCACCGCAAACAGCACGAGCATCTGGATGCGTACATTGCCGTATCCGGTGTCCGAGGCTTGTTCAGCGAGTTGCAGACGCGTGGGGCTGACGTGATCAAGCCACTCGAAGAAAGACCCTGGGGCTGCCTGGATTTCTACGTCACGGACCCGGACGGCTACATTCTCTGTTTCAGTGAACTGAACACCTGACGGCTCCCGGGTGCTACGGCCGTGCAATCCGTGAAATCCGTGGCTACGGCTTCACGAACCCCTTCGCGTCGAGCCCCACGTTGAACTTCGCATCCTTCATCGTCGCCTCCGTGAACTTCTGCCCGTCGCGATAGGTGACGACCTTTCCCGGCATCGTCAGGCCGGCGATTTCGCGGTGCTCGGTCCAGACGGCTTCGACATCCGCCGCCCCCTGCGGCGTGACCGAACGGTAGGCCGTCTTGACGATGCGGCGGCTCGACGGGTCGACGAAGAACCTGACATTCTGATCGCCTTCGGTCCAGCGCACGACTTCGACCTTCTTGCCATCGACGTCGGCCTGCTCGAGCGCCTGGACCTTGGCCTTGCCGGCGAGCGCGTCCCGGATCGCCGCGGCGGCGCCATTCGCGAGGAGCACCGAGCGCGTCATCTCGCCGACCATGGCCGGCACGTCCATCGCCTGCGGCCCCATCTGCATCCAGGCGGTCGCGCCGTCCGACGCCTGAACCATCTGGCCCATTGGAAGCGCCACGGTCGCCTTGATCTTGTCCGGATAGGCGATCTCGACGGTGATGTCCCCCTGCATGTCGCCCTGCGGCGTCATGACCGAGATCGCCCCGGTGAGAACGCTGTCCTTGATCTCGGCCAGCTTAGACGCTCCGCCCATGGCTTCCGCCACGCCTTTCATCAGTTCGAGGCCGCGTGCGGCTGATTCAGGTGTCGCCGCGGTGCTCGATTCGCCGGCGCGCTTCAGATCCGGCTGCATCAGATCCAGTTCCGCAAACGGGATCGTCCGCGCCTCGCCGAGCGGCGCGAGCGACGAAGCGAAGCCCTTCGCGTTTCCGACGGCGACGATCTTCACACGATCCGCGTCGACGTAGCGGCTGACCGCTTCGGCTATGCGCTCGGCGGTCACGGCCTGCACGTTGTCGCGATACTTGTCCCAGTAGTCCGACGGCAGGCCGTGCTTTGTCTGGGTCAGCACGCGGCCGGCCACCTGGCCAGGCGTCTCCGTCCCGACCGCGAACGAACCGACCAGATAGGCCTTCGCCTCCTTCAGCTCCGCCTCCGTCGCCGGGTTCTTCCGGAACTCGCGCAGCAGATCGAGCACCATCGTGATCGCCTTGCCGGTTTCCTCGGTGCGGGTGAACGTGCTGACGCGGAACATGCCGGTCTCGCGATCGGCGTCGAACGCGCTGCGCGCGCCGTAAGTCAGCCCTTCTCGCGCGCGGAGCGCCATGTTCAGACGGCTCGTGAACGCGCCACCGAAGATCTGGTTCGCGATCAGGAGCGGAAAGTACGAGGGGTCGTTGTACTTGATGCCTACGGTCGACACGACGATCTGCGTCTGGACGGCGTCCGGCTTGTCGACGACGAGGATCGTCTTTGAGGGGGCGGGCGGCGCCGGCGGCAAGGGTCGTGGCGGCGGCGGCGCGGACCATGCGGCGAATCGCTTCTCGATCTGCGCGACCGCTGCCTCCGGCGTGATGTCGCCGGAGATCGCCAGGAACGCCCCGAATGGCGAGTACCGCGCCTTGTGGAACTGGACGATGTCCTCGCGTGTGAGCGCGCGGAGCGTGTCTGGCGTTCCTTCGACTGGATAGGCGTAAGGGTGCTCGCCGAGTGTAAGGCGCGCGGCGACGAACGGCGCCATGTACTCCGGGTCGGCGTACTGAATCTTCAGCCCCGACAGCCGCTGTGTTCGAAGGCGATCGATCTCCTCCTGCTTGAACGCGGGGTTCAGCGTGACGTCGGCCAGCAGATCCATCGCAAGATCCGCTGCGCTCTTCGCCACGGTGGCCGACACGAACGCCGTGTCGTCGTCCGCGCTCGCACTGAGCTCGCCGCCGACGCCGTCGATCGCGCGCGCGATGTCCTGCGCGCTGCGCGTCGCGGTGCCCTGCGTGAGGAGCTCGGCCGTGATCGACGCGAGCCCCGCTTTCGCGGGCGGATGAGCGATCGCGCCGCCGTCGAGCATCAGCGTGTACGAGACGAGCGGCTGCCGATGGTCCTCGACCACGAAGACGGTCAGGCCGTTCGCGAGCTTCTGGGTCTTGTACGCGGGGAAATTGAACTGGACCGAAGCGCCGGCAGGCGGCGGCTGCTGTTTCTGCTGCGCCGCGACGCTCGCAACGACAAAGACGGCGAGGGAAAGCGCCAGGTATCGAGAACGCATTCGTGTGCTCCGGCAGCCCTGAAGGGCTGCGCTACCTATTTCGGGGGCAGTACCCACAGCCGTGTCTCGTTCGTCGACACCAGGTACTTCTGGCAGACGCGCTGGACGTCGGCGGCAGTGACCTTCTGATAGTTCGCGAGCTCGGTGTTGTAGAGCTCCGCGTCGCCGCGCAGCACGGCGGCGGCGCCGAGCGCATCCGCCTTTTCCTGCGCCGACTGGCGGCCCATCACGAAGCGCGAGACGATCTGGTTCTTCGCCTTGGCGAGCTCGTCCGCCTCGACAGGCGCCTTCTGCATCCCCTCGATGACGTCGTAGAGGCTGGCGGCCACCTGCTTGACGTCCTTCCCCTGGCTCGAGACGCCGAATGCGAAAAAGATCGACGGGCCTTCGAGGATGAGCGCCTGTCCGACGGCGGCGACGGCGATCTGCTCCTCGTAGACGAGGCGCCGATAGAGCCGCGAGCTCTGGCCGGACGACAGGATATCGGACGCGATCTGCAGGGCGTACGTGTCGGGATGTCCCAGGGGCGGGAGCTGATAGGCGCTCGCCACCGCCGGCAGCGGGACGTTGTTGAATGACTTCGTCAGCTCGACCGGCTCTTTCTGCTCGGGCTCGTTCACCGTCACGCGCGGCACCGGCTTCTTGCTGCGGGGCAGCGGCCCGAAGTGCTTGCGCGCGAGCGCCAGCGCCTCCTTCGCGTTGACGTCGCCGACGATGACGAGCGTGGCGTTGTCGGGCACGTAGAACGTGTCGAAGAAATCTTTCACGTCGGCCACGGTCGCCTTGTTGAGGTCGTCCATGCTGCCGATCGGCATGTGCTTGTACGGATAGACCTGGAACGTCGCGTCGATGAGCGTTTCGGCCAGGAGTCCGTACGGCGGGTTCTCGAAGCGCAGCCGCCGCTCTTCCTTGACGACCTCGCGCTCCTTCGTGAAGTTCTCCTCGTTGACCACGAGCGAGGCCATGCGATCCGCTTCGAGCCACATCACGCGCTCGAGATGGTTGGACGGCACGGTCTGCCAGTACACGGTCTGATCGAACGACGTGTACGCGTTCACGAGACCGCCCGCTTCGCGGACGATGCGCATGTGCTCTTCGGGACCGACGTTTTTCGATCCGCGGAACATCATGTGCTCGAAGAGGTGCGCGAAACCGGTACGCCCTTCACGCTCGTTCTTCGAGCCGACGTGATACCAGACCTGCAGGTTGAGCACCGGCCGCGCGTGATCCTCGGCGACGACGATCTTCAGTCCGTTGTCGAGCGCGGCCTGCTCGAGCGCGAGCTTTGGCGGCGCGACGTCGAGCGCCGCCGTCTGGCGAGACGCGCCCGCGTGAACGGCTGAGAGAGCGATGAGGAGGAGCAGCGATCCGGCGCGCCGAAGCACTCGTAGAGCCATGGGTCGGATCTTATCGGTAAACGCGCACGTAATCGAGTTCCATGCGCATCGGAAAGGCGGCGTCGTCCACCCCTTTCTGGCCGCCCCAGGTGCCACCGACGGCTAGGTTGACGAGCAGGTGAAAGGGGCCGTCGAACGGCCAGACGTCTTTGCCGGCCCGCTCGTTGGCGAACGAGAAGAACTCGCGATCGTCAACGAACCAGCGGATGCGCGACTCGTCCCACTCGATCGCGTAGACGTGGAAGGCGTCCGACGCATCCGCGACACGAGTGTTGGCGGTCTTCTGGGTCCCGATCCGATGGTTGTACGCCTTCGTGTGGATCGATCCGTGGACGACGCCCTGGTCGAAGCCCACGTGCTCCATGAGGTCGATCTCCCCGTCATCGGGCCACGACATCTCGCCAGCTGTCGTTGCCAGCATCCAGATGGCGGGCCACGAGCCGCGGCCTTTCGGCAGGCGCGCGCGCGCCTCGATCCGTGCGTAGGTCCAGTCGCCTTTGCGCTTCGTGACGAGCCGCGCCGACGTGTAGGCGCTTCCCTGCCAGTTCTCGCGGCGTGCTTCGACGATCAGATGTCCGCCCTCGACGCGCGCGTTCTCGGGGCGATCGGCCGTGTAGAACTGCATTTCCTTGTTCCCCCAGCCGTGGCCGCCGACGTCGTAGCTCCAGCGCGCGGGATCCGGAAGCCCGGCACGGTCGAACTCGTCCGACCACACGAGCTCGCGGCCCGCGGCAGTGATCGGGTCGGGGGAGGACATGCAGGCGAGCGTGGCGAGGAGGACGCAGAGGGGACAGAGGGCGCGGAGAAAACCCATTAAACGCAGAGACCGCAGAGAACGCAGAGAGGAGGCGTATCGGCCGGCGCGCCTCCGGCGCGTTAGTGGTCCGACCGAATGTCGGACCCCGGCCGATACGTCTCCTGTTTGCTGTTTCCACTGCTGTTTGCCTCCGTGGTCTCTGTGAGCTCTGTGTTCAATAGTTCTTCTCTGCGACTCTGCCCCCTCCGCATCCGCCCTTCCTGATAAGATCGTTGTTTCAGTCATGGACCTGAAAACCTTTCCTGATCCGCTCATCGACATCGACAAGTCGGAGCAGAGCGGCCGCGAGAATATCGTCCTCGCCGGCGGCTGCTTCTGGTGCGTCGAAGCCGTCTACCTGCAGCTCGAGGGCGTGTCCAAGGTCGTCTCCGGCTACGCGGGCGGCACGGCCGAGACCGCCGACTATCGCACGGTCTGCACGGGCACGACCAATCACGCCGAGGTCGTGCAGATCACGTACGACCCGTCGCGCATCACCTACGGGCAGATCCTCAAAGTCTTTTTCTGGATCGCACACGATCCGACGGAGCTCAACCGGCAGGGGAACGACATCGGCCGGCAGTACCGCTCCGCGATCTTCTACGCGAACGAGCGACAGCGCGACGTCGCAGCCGCTTACATCCGCCAGCTCGACCAGGCGCGGGTCTTTCCCCGGCCTATCGTCACGACGCTCGAGCCGCTCTCAGCATTCTACGAGGCCGAGGCCTACCATCAGAACTACGCCGCTCGCAATCCGGCGCAGCCGTACATCGCCGCGGTTGCGGCGCCCAAGGTGGAGAAGGTGCGCAGCCGGGTTCCCGAGAAGCTCAAATCTGGATAATGCCGCGGCGGACGGCAATCGCGACCGCCTGTGTACGATCGTTCGCGCCAAGCTTCTCCATGATGTGCTTCATGTGGACCTTGACGGTTTCTTCCGAGATCAGCAGCTGGTCGCCGATGTCCTTGTTCCTGTTTCCGCGCGCGACGCGCTCGAGAACTTCGACCTCGCGCTCGGTCAGCAGCTCCTCGCCGAGGTGCTCGGCGAGCTGCGCCGCCACGTCGGCCGGGATCCGCTTCCTGCCGGCATGGACCTCACGGATCACGTCCATCAGCTCGGGCGGCGGCATCGTCTTGAGCACGTAACCGCGCGCCCCAGCCTGCAGCGCGCGCTGTATCTCCACGTCCCCTTCGAATGTCGTCAGCATGACGATTCGCGCGTCCGCGAACTCGGCGCGAATCGCGATCAGGACGTCGATGCCGTTCATGTCCGGCAGCCGCACGTCCATGAGCGTCACGTCGGGCCGATGCTCCCGGAACATCCGGATCGCTTCGCGGCCGCTCGACGCCTGGGCCACCATCTTCATGTCCGGCTGGCTGTCAATGATCGCGCCCAGACCCTCGCGCAGCAGCGGATGATCGTCGACGCTGCAAACCCGAATCCGGTTCCGATCGCGATCCGTCATGCCTGCCTCGCCGCGCCGGCGCCGGCGCCTGCGGGCGCGTCGGGCGACTGCGGCTGAAAAGCGATGTGCGCCGGGATAGACATCTCGACCTCCGTGCCCGAGCGGTCGCGATTCGAAATTTTCAGGCGAGCGCCGATTCGCTCGGCACGTTCGCGCATGCCCGACAAACCCCAGTGCCCGTCACGCCCCGAGCGGAGCACCTCCGGATCGATCCCGCGCCCGTCGTCTCGCACGCTCACCCGCAGGCGCGTCGGCTCGTAGTCGAGTTGGACCTCGATGTTCCTGGCCTCCGCGTGGCGGACCGCGTTCATCAGCGCCTCGCGGCCGATTCGATAGATCTCGTCGCGGATGAGCGGATGGATCGGACGGGGCTGGCCCCCGATGATGACGCTGTACGTCTCGGAGTGGTCGACGAGCTCGTGCTCGATCGCGGCGAAGGCCTGCCCGAGATCGCTGTCATCGCCCGGCGGACCAGAGCGGAGGCCGCGAACGGCGTTACGCCCCTCGTCTATGACCTGTCTCATGAGCTGCTGCACGCGGCCGAGGCGCGTCCGCGCGGCCGAGTCGACCGGAAGCTGGTCGGCCGCCACGTGCAGCTGCATGGATGCGCTCACCAGACCCTGCAGCAGCGTATCGTGAAGATCCTGCGCGATGCGCATCCGCTCGGCGAGCCGCTCCTCGAAGCGGAGGTTGAGCTGCCGCGCGAGCTGGCGCATGCGCACGCGATAGAAGGCGTAGATTGCGCCGAGCACGGCCGCGGCTGTCATCAGGATGAACCACCCCGTCCTCCAGAACGGCGGAGCACCTTCGGTGACGGCAACCGCGACAACACCATCGCCGAGTTGCGGAATGAAATCGGTTCTGGGCGGCGGAACGTATCCAGCCTCCACCAGAAGCGCCGCATACTCGGTCCCGGCACGCGTCACGTTCCTCCAGCGTCCGGCCTCCTCGATGGAGGTAAAGGGTCGATCCGCGTACGGCTGAACCCACCACGCGCCGCTGCGCGCATACAGGACGACCCGCTGGCCCGCGCGAGCGTCGAAGACCCGGCCCTCGACCGGCTCCAGCTTGGACTGCGGCCCGCCCTCGGCCGCTTTCGGGATTCGCGTGAACTCGATCGTCGGACCGTCGCCGGTCCGATTGCCGAGACAACCGGCCGAAAAAATGGCCAAGGCAATCAGAAACGGCGTGAATTGCCGAACTGCGCGATGGCGGATTGCCGGATTCATTGGTGATTGAGGACTTACAATTGCTGACTCATTGTGGATTGTTGATCTATTGAGGATTGCCTTCAATGGAGGACGTATGAGGCGTTTGGCCGCGTACCTACTGACGACCGTGGTGGTCATCGGCCTCGTGTATCACCGCGAGGCCGAGGGTCAGATCGACACCGTCAAACAGTTGGCGCCCGACGTTTACTTCCACGAGGGGGACGTGCGCGGGAAGGGGCACTGCAACACCGGCTGGGTGATCTTTGAGGACTGCGTCCTCGTCCTCGACGCCAACTACCCGGCTGGCGCGCAGGAAGTCATCCCGAAGATCAAGGCTCAAACCAGCAAGCCGATCCGCTTCGCGTTCGATACGCATCACCACGGTGACCATGCGTACGCGAATCAGGTCTGGGTAGACAGCGGCGCCGTTCCGGTCGCGCACGAAGGCGTGATCTCCGAGCTGCGGAAGTACGAGACGGGGTTCTTCGGCGGCAAGCCGGGACGCTGGGAGCAGGAAGCCAAGGAGCGCGCCGATCTGCGGAACACGCGGCTGAAGCCGCCGTCGCTGCTCTACCGCGACCTCATGATCTTTGACGACGGTCAGCACAGGGTCGAGCTGCGGTACTTCGGCGTCGCGCATACGTACGGCGACGGCTTCGCGTGGCTGCCGAAAGAAAAGATCCTTTTCACCGGCGACGCGGCGGTCAACGGCCCGTTCAACTACATCGGCGACGGTGACAGCGCGGCCTGGATCGACACGCTCGCGAAGGCGCAGCAGCTGGGCGCCACCGTCGTCGCGCCCGGACACGGGCCGGCCGGCGACGGAAACGTGCTCGAAGCGCAGCAGCAGTTCTTCGTCGCGCTCCGGGCTGAAGTGGAGAAGAGGCAGACGTTGCCGCCCGACCGCGTGCAGGCGGAGGTCCCCGCCATGCGCGACGCGCTCCTCAAGCAGCACGCGACGTACATCGACACCGACCCGAAAGCGATCACGGACTTCGGGTCACAGGTCGCGAAGGTCTACAACGAGATCACGGGAAAGGAATTTCCGAAGAAGGCGGCGCTCGAAGCGGCGCGCCGCGCGCACGACACTCATCACGGAATACTTCCGTAAAGCGCCCAATATGGCAATTGCCTGATCATCCGCTGGTTTATCGGAAGTTCTCCACCAACACGATGTCGCTGGTTACTTGGTCCTGGTGTACGTAAAGAATTACTCGCCCGTCTGGGGAAAGGGCCAGCCCACGTCCCCCAAATTGCGTCGGCGCTTTCTCGAGACTCGCGACGTGCACGACCCGGCGCGTGGCAAAGTCGAAGAATTCGAGCGCGGATGGCCTCGCGTGGGTGTTGACGAAATAAATCCCCTTCTCCCCTACCGCCCAGTAGCCCCAATACCCAGCCTCGGGGAATTCCAGGACCGGCGCTTCCTCGCCGCCATCCACCGGAACCTTCCAGAGGCCTTTGACGATGGTGCCTTTCGCATAATACACAACCTGTCCATCGCGCGACTCGACGGCGGCGAAGCCTCCCTGCTTCGTGACCTGCACCGCCTGTCCGCCTTCGGCAGGCATTCTCCAGACCTCCCAGCGCCCCGTGCGCTTGGAGGCGAAGTAGATCCATCGCCCATCATTGGACCAGCTTGGGACCGCATCGTCGGATGGTTCGGTCGTCACGCGGCGCGGCGCGCCGCCCTCTGCATCGATCACGTAAATATCGGCATACTCTCCCGGACGGGAGTCGAACGCGATGCGTCGACCATCAGGTGACCACCCTGGCGTGCCGCTGTGCCTCCCCAGGGACGTCAGTTGAAGCAGGTCGAGGCCAGCCGCATCGCACACCCAGATCTCGAGACTTCCCGAGCGGTCTGATTCAAAGGCAATCCTTCTCCCATCCGGCGAGAAGTGAGGGCCACTCTCAGTCCGCGTCGAGGCAATGAACTTCGTGGGCGAGCTGACTGACCGTCCGGATTCTTGAATCTCCATTCGCCAGATATTTTCGTCCATCGACCGGTGGACGTAGGCGAGTCGGTTCGCCCGGCTGGAAATGGTCGGGTAGATTGCGTTATCGCCGCCTATCGGCAACCGTTCGGGCTTGCCCCCGGAAGCCGAAACTCTCCACAACGTACCGCCGTGGGGTGAGGCACCGCCTGACGAAAACACCAATTCGCGGCCATCAGGAGCCCAGGCTACGCGGTGAAGCGATGCTTCGTGAAACGTCAGACGGCGGGGTTCGCCGCCAACAAATGGCACAAGGTAGATATCGCTTACCATGCCGCTCTTGACCCGGAGAAAAGCAACCGTCTGACCATCAGGCGAGATCGCGGGAGCCAGATCGTCAGCAGACCCGGGCGGCGGAGACGTGAGCTTGCGTTTTACCAAACGGTCGACGGACAGCACGAACAGGCTCGCCGGATCTTGTGGCGCACTTTTGTTAGAAAGGGCCAGGAATTTCCCTTCCGGAGACCAGCTGAGACCCGCACCATACATGTCCCATACGTTCTCCCATTTCACGGAGGCGATCCTGCGCTCGGGACCACCAAGGGCGGGAATGATGAAGACCCCACTCTCATATTGTGAGACCCGAATGAAGGCGATGTGACGACCGTCTGGCGACCAGGCGGGGTTTCTGTCCGATGCGGGACTGGTGGTCAGGCGGAGAGGCGTTCCGGCACCGATCAGCGCGATGTAGATGTCCTCGTTGTCGCCCTGTTCACCGTCCCAGACGAACGCGACCTGGTTGCCGTCGGGTGAAAAAGCCGGAGCACTTTCCTCCCCCGGGAGACTGGTTAGTGGCGCGGTTCGCAGGGGGACGACGACCGTGACTGGCGACCCCGGCGTGCCCGAACCCACCCAGCGCCAGACCAGCAGCCCGATGAGGACGGAGGCCACCAGGCCAATTCCCCAGGCGCGGCGCGTCCATGAGCGTCCGACGTTGACGGGGGCGCTCTCTGGAACTGCTGGCACCGCATCCGCAATCAACCGATAGCCGCTTTTCGGGATCGTCTGGATGACGTGTGGTTCCTTGGCATCATCGCCGAAGGCCCGGCGCAGTTCCGAGATGCATCGCGTCAGCACGTCGTCACTCACAAAGGTGTCGGGCCACACGGTCCGCATCAGGCGGTCCTTGGGCACGACCTGGCCGGCGCGCTCGGCAAGGCACACCAGCACCTGCATCACCTTGGGCTCCAGTCGAATCGTGCCGTTGGGTCCGGTTATTGTGTTGAGCGACGGCTCAACATGATGAAGCTCGCCGATGCGGAAGCCATTCTGCAAAACCTGGCTCGGTGCGGGAAAGGCGCAATCGACATTCTACTCCACGGAATCGGCGTGGCGGATGAAGCATAGTCGCGGGCGACGAATGAGACGTGCGCGGAGAGCGCATGCTCCATTGGGAAGAGCGGTTCAAGCTCCCGCGCCCGACGCATCGCCGCCCGGCCTTCTTCATGTCGACCGAGATTACGCGAGCACGATTGCGAGCGTTCGGTGCGCGAACGAATAGCTCGGATCCAGCGAGATGGCTTGTCGAAGCGCGACTTCCCCGCGACCATTCATGGACTCCAGCCGAACTCGTTCCGTTCGAAGTCGAACCGCACTCGCTGGCAGCTTGTCCCAGACATGCGTCCCGAGTCCGACGGTGCGCAGATCGAGCCGGCGCAGGCGTGCGGGCCGGAGGACTGCACGATCTTGTCGCCTCTCCACGGCGCATCGGCAAGAGCGGCCGGCATCCGCATCTTGAACAGCACCAGATTACTGCTGCCAGTGTCGACCAGTAGGCGAACCTTCTCCCCTTCGGTAGTCATCCTTACCGTCACAAACGGCACACAATCTCCAGCGGTGCGACTGCGTCCTCTCGACCCTCCGGCGCGAATTTCAGCCCGCGGGTCTGATAGTCGATGCTGAAGTTCGTGCGCGCCAGCACGTCAAGCCCGACGATGGCGTCGACCTGCGCGCTTTGCAAGTACGAGAGGTTGCCGACGCCGGCTGGCACGGGGCCCGACTGCAATGAGCCGATCCGGAGTCCGTCCACGACCGCGCTCTGAATCGGCACCCGTTGGCCGAACGCCTTGAGCATGGCTGGTTCAGTCTGGAGGCGCAGTTTTCGGGCGATTCTGGCGTCCACCGCTATTGGAATCGTGCCCGTGTCGATCAATAGGTTGAGATTATTCAGCCGGCCGATGGAACCTCTGGTAACAACGAGGTGGCGTTGGTACAGCTCGAACGGGACCTCCGTGCTGGGCTCGGTCGACCGTAGCGCCGTCCCGGAAACGAGCACCGACGCGACGACGGCCAGCGAACACCACCTTCCATGTGCCATGACTTCTCCTCCGCGCGCCAACGCGTGGAGGTAGAGTCAGATCCCCGAGCCGAGGATGTCCTGCGGAAACCCCGAGGTTTAGCTGAAATTGGAACGAAGCGTGAGCGGAGTGGGCCGCAGTGGAGGGTCGGGGCAACCCAACCCTCCAACACGGACAGGCTGTCATCTACTTGGCTGGGAAGATCCGATCGGCAATGGTGTCTCGATGAAATGCCGAATGCTGGCGGATATCGGCCCAGCCGCCAGGGTTCGAAGCCATCGCAGCAGCCACCTCCGCTCTTTCAGTCGCGAGATCCTGCCACGAGTTGTAGCGGGTGAGCGTCATGAACGTCCAGTCGCTCCCTTCGAGGTGCTGCAAGAAGACGGTACCGGTCTGTATCTTGCTCGACGGCGAGCCAGGCGAATTCAACGCCTTGTCGAGCTGTTCGCGATGGCCGGGCACCGCACGCTGGACGCCAACAATGTAGACGAGGTTTGCAGCGTTGGCCGATCCGCCGATCCCCATCTGACGGGTGAACTCAGCCCACGACGGTCCACTCACAAACGTGTCGCTGTGCCAGGCCCTCAGATCGCGCGCGGCGTTGGGAGCTGCCGGGGCTCCCGTCACTTCGGCTTTCTGTCCCAGGTGCTGGATGACGGCATAGTCCCAGTCATCGCCTTCCTGGTGGCGAAGCACGACGAAGTGTTCGGGCATCGTCGCGCCCTTATCGGGAACAACGAGTGCCTTTCCCAGCGCTACCGCCTGTCCGGGCGCCGCCTTGGTGAAATGGACGTGATACACGTCGGTTCCTCCAGTCGGCGCCGGCTGGTTCTGAGCCGAGACTGCCGTCGCGGCGATCACGCTGGTGAGCACAATAAGAGCAGCAAGTGATCTCAATCGGTCCTCCAATGGTCGGTGATCCATGAAGAAGAGACCCGCAATGTCAGAGCAGACTCGCGGGCAGGTTCGAGACAAGCGACTCTGCGGCAGAGGTTATCACGGATGAGCTAGTTTCGATACCTACAGACTCACCGGGAGGCGTCGTGTGCATCGATTCGCATGCCTTCGCATCACAGGTGGCGAAGGTGTACCGCGAGCTCACGGCGAAGGAGCTTCCGAAGAAAGGCGCGCTCGAACAGGCGCGGCGGGCGCACGAGTCGCATCACGGCATCGTCAGCGCTGAGCCGAGGGCTGCTGCGGCATCGAGCAGGTAAAACTCGCCGCATCGTCTTTGCTCCCCGCATTTCCGTACTTCGCGACCATCGGGTAGGGGCACAGCGGGCGCGTGCGGATGATCTTGCCACCCTGTCTGAGCGATGCGATGAGCCGGTCGGGCGCGGTGCCGCGCTCGACCCAGTTCACGAGCGGCGTGATCGAGTCGAAGGCTGACGGTCCGTTCCCTCCGGTACAGTGCAGTACGCCCGGCATCATGAACAGCCTGAAGAAGTCTCCCGTCGCCGCCCCCATCGTCTCGCGCACGCGCTCGTAGTAGTTGAGACCCATCATCGGGTTGAGCGCAGGGTCGGCCCAGCCGAAGTACATCAGGATCTTCCCGCCGCGCGCGCGGAAGCGTTCGAGATCGGGGTTCGTCGCGTTGAGGAGCGTGGCGATCGTCGTGAGCTTGTCCATGTCGCGCTCGGGGTCGAACTGACGCCAGTCGATCGGGCTGCCCGGGGTCGCCATCTCTCTGAAGAAGCTCTCGGCGAACCGCAGCGAGATCGGCGGTCCGTCCTCGCTGATGATCCATGGAAGCCATCCGCTGCGGCCAAGTGCCGACGGCACGAGTGCCTCGCCGCCGACTGGAAATCCGGACGCGATCTTCGTGCCTTTCGAAGTGATGACGTCGCCGTACACGGCGCGGAGCGAGGCCGCCTGTGCTTCGGTCAGGCACGCGGCGGTGTCCCCGGACGAAGCGCACCGGGCGATATCCGTACCGGGATCGAACGAACAGCGCCGCGGGTCGTCAATCAGGCCGTCCGCGAGGCCGTCCAGCGCATCGCACTTCTCGTACACCTTCTCGGCGAGGACCCGAACGTGCTCTGCGGAGATCGGCGCAGCCGCGAGTGCCCGGTGCATGACCGTATAGTGGGCCATTGTGCCGGTGAAGTCGAGCGCGGGCGCCCCGACGACGATACCGTCGAAGTCGTCGGGGAAGCGCTGGGCCGAGATGAGGCCCTGGCGGCCACCCGACGAGCAGCCGACGAAGTACGACTTCGCAGCCGGCGCGTCGTAGTACGCGCGAATGACAGTCTTCGCGGTCATCGCCGTCACGTGCACGGCGCGATAGGCGTAGTCGGCGAGCTTCTGCGGATTCGACGCAAAGGTGGCGAGCGGCTCGCGAGCCGCATCGTGCCCGGTGTTGGTCTGCGCCGTTGCGAAGCCGCGGCTGATCGCCGAGTTCCTGTTTGCGAGGCGACCCGGCGACGCCAACGACTCCCCTGCAAATCCTCCATTGCCGAACATATAGAGGCGGCCGTTCCACTCCCTCGGGAGGGCGAACTCGAAGCGGATTTCAGGAATGATCAGTCCCTGCACGAGACAGAACTCCGGGACTTCACCCTGGGCAGGAACCGTCACGGCGTTGTCGATCGAGAAGTCGTAGCCCGTGAGCGCGCGCAGATGGTCGCACGACGCTTCCGGCGTGCGGGCTTTCAAGGGCTCCTGCCAGGTCTCGAAATTCGCGCTCGGCGGCTGTGCGAACGCCACCCGCGGATCGAGCGCTGCGCCGGCTGCCAGGATCCACGCGACCCAAATCGTCACGCGAACGCGCGCCTTCATAGGCTCGACTCCATTCTATGAGTCTTCACCACCCACGCGTCTCCCCGACCTTCAGCACCCACACGCGATCGGCGCCAAGCCCGAGCCGCTCCGCCTCCGCGAGGAAGCGACGCGGCGGCTCGTCGAGAGGCTCGTCCGTGAGATCGAACGTGCCGAAGTGCATCGCGACGATCCGCCTCGCACCGACGTCGAGCCCGATGCGCAGCGCTTCCTCCGGCGTCGTGTGCACGAACTTCATGATCGACGCTGGCAGATACGCGCCGATCGGCACGGCCGCCAGATCGAGAGGCCCGAGGCGTGAGCCGATTGCGCCGAGATCGCTCGAGTACGCCGTATCGCCCGCAAAGTAGAAGCGTCGCGTCGCGCCGGCGACGACCCATCCCGCCCAGAGACGACGGTTTCGATCCGACAGCGAGCGGCCCGAGAAGTGCCTCGCCGGCACGCAGTGGAGCCGGACGCCATCGACGACCGTGTCCTTCCACCACGCGAGGTCGACGGCATCGCCGCCGGCGCTGCGGACCCACTCGCCGAGGCCGGTGGGCGCCACGAATCGCACGCCGCGTTGCGCCAATCGCGTGACGGTGGGCAGGTCGGTGTGATCGTAGTGGTCGTGCGACAGCAGGACGAAGTCCAGAGCCGGCAGTGCGTCGAGAGGCACGCCCGGCGGCACGGCGCGACGAGGCCCGGCGAAGGAGAAAGGGCTCGCGCGGGTCGAGAACATCGGATCGGTGAGAAACGTGACGCCGTCCATTCTGACGAGAAACGTCGAGTGGCCGATCCACGTGAGCGACGGGCTGCGGGTAATCGCTTCTCGATCGTATGGAACCGATTCCGCGGCGCCCGGACGCGGGACGATCGAGGCCCACAGCCTGCGGCCGAGAAACGCCGCCATCCCGCCAAAGCCGACATCGCCTGGTCCCTGACGTCCGTCACCCATCGACGCGCGTCCAGATCGGCGATCGGTACCAGGCCACCTCGTCGCGCAGCGTCTCGTCGAACGGACGCGGTCGCCATTTCAGATCGGCCTCCGCCTTAGCCGCCGTCACGCGCAGCTTCGCCTGCAGCATGCGGACGCCGACGACGCTCGCGAGGGTGTCGCCGCCAGTCAGCTGTGCCCAGGTCTGGACGATCGCGGCGTACGACAGCGCGACCGGATAGGGGATGCGGAGCTTCGGCGCCGGTTGACCGGTGACCTGGGCCAGCGCGTCGAAGATCTCGGCGACGGTCCTGAACGGACCGGCAAGGAGGTAGCGTGCGCCGTCGCGCGCGTGCCCCGCGGCGCGGATCATGCCGGCCGCCACATCGCGGGCGTCGACCACGTTCATCCCGCCCGGTGGAATCCCGGGCATCGTCCTGTCGAGAAACCCGAGGACCAGACGTCCGCTGTCTGTCGGCGCGGCATCCCACGGTCCGAACATCCAGCCGGGCATGACCTGGACGACCTCGAGGCCGCTCCTGGCCGCGTACTCGCTGAGCCGTTGTCCTGCGAGAATCTTGCTCTTCACGTAGAGATTGTCGGCGATGAGCGGCGACGGCGGCGTGTCCTCGTCGCCGGCGGATCCATCTGCGCGCAGACCGATCGTTCCGGCGGAATTCGTCTCGACGAAGCGCCGCACCCCGCGTGCGTGCGCCGCTTCGGCGAGCGCGAGCGTGCCGCGGACGTTGATCGCCTCGAGCTTCGACCAGTGCTCGCCCGCACTGTAGTACTCGCGAAAGTAGGCGGCGGTATGAAAGATGACGTCGCAGCCCTCGAGCACACCGGCGAACGCGGCGACGTTCTCCATGTCGCCCTGCACGATCTCGGCGCCGGCGTCGCCGAGCAGCCGCTGGGCTTTCTTCGCGGATCGTGCGAGGGCGCGGACGCCGTGGCCTTCGGCGACGAGCGCGCGGACGAGATTGTTGCCGAGCAGGCCCGTTGCGCCTGTGACGAACGCCCTCAATGCGGTATCCGCCGCCGTGCCTCCGGCCACTCGCGGAGCACGGGCGGGACGAACGGCCGGACGCGGCGGATGATCGCAGCCGTCCGCTGAAATCTCCTCTCGCGACGGGCGTCCCACTCGAAGCCGTACGCCCGGCGGATGTCCGGCGGAACCATGCCGATCGTCGCCAGCCGCGCGACGCCGAAGAGGCGCCGCGCTGGCCACATCAGCGGCGGATAGAGCAGGCCGTGTGCCAGCGACCGCGCCCGAGCCGTCACGCACACCTCCCCGCTCGCGATCATCGTCTTCATGTAGCGATCGAGCTCGCGCACGCTTCGCGGAGGCCGATCGTCGGGGATGCCGAACAGCGGGGCGGAATCGGCTGTCTCAGCGCAGTACCAGTCCTTCTCGGCTTGCGAGAGCGGACGGACGAACCGCTCGTACGCGAGCGGAATGGACTCCACGAGCGTCGCGTGCACCCACGCGAGGAGTGCGGGGTCTGACGCGGAGTAGGTGGTGCAGGACGAATAGACTCCCGCCGTTTCGCCGAGCGTACCGCTCACTTCGCCATGAATCGCATTGATCCGTCCGGCGGCCTTGCGCGCCTCATCGTCTGTACCGTACGTCAGCGCCAGCATGGCGCCGATGGTCCGATGCGCGCGGCGGAGATAGGCCGTCTGACCGCCGCGAAAGTCGCTATGGTCCGCAACCGCCGCCGCGACGAGCGGGTGCGCGAGCTGCATGAGGATCGCCCTGCCCCAGCCGAGGAGGACGACCGCCTCGCGGTTGATCTCGCGCGCGATGGAAGGCGTGGGCATGACGGGTCAGGGAACGAGCGCCACCACCCGGACCGGTCCACCGGAGCCGCCTTCAATCTTGATCGGAAGCGCGATGACGGTCGCGCCGCGCGGCGGGAGCCGATCGAGGTTCGTCAGGTTCTCGAGACCGGGCACGTTCTTCTCGGCGGCAATCCGGTGCACCATGAAGTCCTTCGACTTCCCATAATCGTTGGACGCCGTGTCGATGCCGAGCGCTCCCGCCTGCCGCTCGTCGACGAGGACCCGCGCCGCATCCTCGCCGAAGCTGGGGAAACTCAGCTTCGACGCGTCACCCGGCGTGTCGTCGCCCAGGTACGCCTTCGCGTCGGGCCAGTGCCGGCTCCACCCGGTGCGGGCCAGCACGATCGTCCCCGCAGCAATACGTCCGTGTTGCTTTTCGAACGCCAGCACGTCGTCCCGCGTCATCCGGTAGTCGCGGTCCTTCGCCGCGCTGGCCGTGACGTCGATGACGACTGCCGGTCCGATGAGCCGCTCGAGCGGAATCTGATCCGCGGCGTGCTTGCCTTCACCGAAATGGATCGGCGCGTCGAGGTGCGTACCGCCGTGCTCGGGGGTGCAGAAGCTGTTCGCCGCGTAGAACCATCCGCCTTCAACCCGTCCATACGAGAGCTTGTCGAGAACAAACTTCGTGGGTGACGTGGGCCAATACAGTGTGCGTGAGCTGTACGCGTGCGTCAGATCCACGATGCGCGTTTTGCTTAGATCCACACTCTGAGCGCTGCCGTTCGCCGCGACGTCACGCGAACGTGCGAGCGTTGCGCCGCCCAGGATCACCGCGGATGCCACGAGCGCTGCTGCAAGCGATTTCATGCAGCGGACATTACTCTGCGCGGTCGAACGAAGGCAACGAAATTGCCTGTAGGTGTACGGCTCCCCAAGGAGGTGTGCAGCGACGCCAGAGCTCCTGCGAGCCCGGCGATAGCTGTCATCTTCCGCGTCACGCGCATCAACGGATTGTCCAGCGGCGTGCTGCCATCGTCATTCAAACGCAGCACCACGCCCGTCAAGTGCGCGTCGTCCGGCTCCGGCCCGCTGAACTGATCGTCGTCTGTCGGGGTGTCGGGCCGAACTCGAGGTTCTGGAGCCGCCCGCGGCGGCCGCCGTCGCCGATGGATCACGACGGCAAGCAGCTTGTCCTCGATCGCAACATTCATCATGCTGCGCGCGTTCCAGAACGACGCGAGCCCGATTCCTCCCGGACAGGGCGACGACATGCAGGACGCGCTCGGGAACCACGACGGCGGCGTGATCCGCTTCGGGCTCGATCGAAAGCTGTACGCGGACAAGTTCGACATCACCGAAAGCGAGTCGCTGCTCTTCGGCCGCAACTGCGGCGTCGAACACGAATATTCAGACAGGACCGAACGGAAATCTGTTCGTGGTGTCGCTGTCAAACGGGGCGACTTACGAGGTGTTCAGGGTGAGGAGGGCCGGGGAGGACAACGACGAGGATCGCTAGGCCGCGTTTCGTTCTTAACGAGCCACGGATTACGCGGATTACGCGGAATCACCGCCTCGTGATCCAGCTGCCGGCGCGCCGACCAGCCCGGCGGAGCCGGGCCTGGGTTGATGATGAAAAACGCCACGGACGTGAGCTTGTCTAGCGTGTCTGCTCACGTTCGTGGCGTTTCTATCATAGCCGCCGCGCTGCGTGCGGCGTCGGCGCGCCCGCACGGGAGACTTCCTCGTATTCAGCGTATTCCGCGGCCCCGTCCGACCCATCCGTGTAATCAGTGCAAGCCGTGGCTGTAATCCGTGGCTTAGTGCGTGTGGTTCCGTCCGTTCAGCGGCGTCGCCGCGTACGGGAACACCTTGTTGTACGCGATGTCGTTCATGTTCAGGTTGTCGCCGGCCGGACCGCGGATGATCGGCGGGCTCACGCGCAGATCGCTGATGAGCGCCGTGACCGCGATGTCGAGCACGTCGTCGCCGAACCTGCGGCCGTTCGGCCAGCCGCCGGGAACGACGCCGTTGCCGAAGCCGGGCTGGATCTTACTGACCAGCGTATCCTTGCCGAAGATGCTGAGCCGCGAGAAGCCCGCATCGTCCGGGTTGGTCGGATGACTCGACCCGCCGCCGGCGAGGCGCGCCGGGGCCGTCGACAGATCGACCTTGATGACGTCGGGGATGAAGATGCCGGCAATGTCCGTCCGGTTCGTCGTCGGGGCGACGTTGGCGCCGAGCACGAGCGCATTGATGAGCGCGGCGAGCTCCGGCGTGAGCGCGTACTTCTTGAAGATCTGCGCGTCGACGGCCGGTGACGTGCGGCTGTAAAGATCCTTGTCCGCAATCGCGACGAGCCCCTCGTTGAACAGCGGATTGCCCTGCCGCGCGACCTGGACGAAGTCCCCTGCCTTCAGCGGATCGAGGACGTTGCTCAGGATCGTCACGCGCCGGCGGCTCGTCGAGGCCCAGACACCGACCATCTGCCTGTCGCCGCCGATCTCTTCGACCGGAATGTTCAGCGACATCGTGTGGACGTTGAAGCCGCCCTGCGAGTCGACCGCCTGGCCGGGCCCGCGGAGCTTCAGCAGGTCGAACACCGCCTGCACGTCAGCGTAGAAGCCGTCGTCGCGCTGGCCGGCGAACGCGCGATAGCCGTCCTCCAGCTCCGCAATCGATTGCGCCGTGTAGGCATCGAGCTCGGCTTCGGTCGCCACGCCGTCCTTGGCGGGCTGCTCGCCGTTGTCCATCTGGTTGTAGCGCGGCGTCGCGTTGCCTTGATTGTTCGGCGGCACGATTCCGCGTCCGAGGACGTCTTTCGAGCCCGTGCGCCAGTTGACGCGCGTGACCGTGTAGCGCTGGATCAGGTTCTGCGCCGCATCGCCGACGTTGTTGACGACGTTGAGGTACGACTGGAGGATCGTCTTGCGTTTCCGGAAGGCCGTATTGAACTGGAACTGGTAGGAATACGTGGCCTTCCCCGCCGCGACGTCCCGACCCGTCGCGACGTGGATCTCGTACAGCACATCGTCGTCGAAGTTGTACTTGTTCGGACCGATGCCCGGCTCCTCGTGCGGATACACCGCGAGCGCCGTGCTGAGGTACTTCTTCCCGAACCGCTGCGAGACGAACGCGTACACATCGGTCGTGTTCGCGGCGTCGTCCAGCGTAATGAGCGGCGCGTCCATGTGGCTCGACGCGCCAGCGGCGATCGGCCATCCGGTGAGGAGCATCCCCACCGCGACGGCCAGGCGACCTACCCGTACTGCAGCGTTCATTGTCACTTCTCCTTCTTGACCCTGACGTTGTTGAGGAGCCTCAGCTCCGAGGGAAGCAGCGTGAAACGGAGCGCGTGCGCCTCGCGCGCCCAGCGCGCGGCCTCCGCGCGGCGGCCACCGGCTGCGGCGATGACCGAGGCATGGAGAAAGAGACGCGCGTCGCGCGTGCCTTCGGCGAGCGCGCGCTCGATCGTCGACACGGCGACGGCCGTCTGATCCGCGGCGAGCTCCGCCCAGGCGAGCGCATCGAGCGTGAAGACGTCGTGACGCTCGTGGTACTCAGCGCGTGCGAGTGCGAGAGCCCGATCGGATTGAGTTCCGCGGGTCGAGAGAAAGAGCGAGAGGGTGCGCGGATCCGCGCGCTCGCCGGTCGTGGTCAGCTCGCGCTCGACGGCCGACGCCTCGTCGGTGAATCCGCTCGCGCGGAGCGCATCTGCGAGCGCCCACTGGTACTCCGGCAGCGGATTTCGCGTCGCGGCCGGGCGGAGCCAGTCGAGCGCCTCGGCCGCACGGCGGGAAGCCAGCAGCGCGCGCCCGCGCACCAGCATCGCCGCCGCGTAATCCTGCACGTGCCCCAGCGCCGCTTCCGTCGCCCGCTCCACCTCCGCGATCCGACCGCGCTGAAGCTCGTAGTATCCGAGGCGTGTGTACGCCCACGCGATTGACTCGGGATCGCGTGGGCTGGCCGATGTGATCGCGTCGCCGATCAAGTCGATCGCGCCGGCGAGGTCGCCCTTCAGCCAGCGCAGGTGTGCGGCCCGCGTGTACGACTGGTAGAACGGCTTGAGATCGATCATCTTCTGGTACGCGTCCGCCGCCTCGCCGACACGGCCCTGCTCCATCAACACGTCGCCAAGTAACCCGTAGTCGAGAACTCCGCCACGGATCGAGACGAGCCGGGCCGCGGCCGTCTCGGCTTCGCGAAATCGGTGGAGCTGGTGAAAGACGTGCCCGCGCAGGAGGAGCACCGCGGGGTCGCCAGGCTGCAGTGCTTCCATGCACTCGGCGGCTTTCCCGGCGATCGCGTAGTCGCCCATGTCGTTCGACAGGCGTGCACGCGCGATCAGGCGATATCCGATGCGTTCGATCGCTCGTGCCGATTCGGCGTTCTTCGTCGCGATCGGCGCATCGACGAGCGCACGCGGCGCCTCGAAGCTCTTCTGAAGGCGCTCGATCTCCGCGTCGCCGCGGGCGTTCGCGGTGATCACGAGGCCGCACGTCGGCGGGACGGGATCCGGGTTCGGTGCCGATCGACCGCACGCGGCCGCAGCGATGACGGATGCGCACACGACCGTGTGAACGGAGACGACTCTCATGGCGCCCTCCATGTGCCTGCGCCGGCCGGCGAGGCAGCTGACACCTGGACTACGGGGCGCGGGCGATTACGGATGTGGGACGGCGGCGAGCACGTGCAGGTCCAGCGCCTGGGGACGCGTCGCTACCCTGAGCTCGGTGAGGAGGGGGATGAGGTCTGCCGCGCCGGCCCGTGCGAAGAGTGGTCGAAAATCGATGAGCACGAGGTCGCCGTCGATGCGGACGCCGGGCGGCAGCCGCGGGTTCAGAAAGGCGATGACGGGCCGCGCCAGCGCGGCGAGGCCAGGCACGCGCGTGCGCCATCGCAGAACGAGGTCGGGCGATGCCGGCAGATCGGGCTGCCGCTCGATGAAGACCTCGATGGCCACTGCCGGCATGAAGCGCTGCGCGAGCTGGAGATCGACACTGAACCGATTGGCACCTTCGATGCGCACGCCGAGCGACGTGATCCGCTCCCGCATCCCGTCGGCCACCGCTGCCAGCGCGCGGTTGACGACCGATTCCGGTACCGAAAGATTCGCTTCAACGCGACTTCCAGCCAATTCAGCAAAACCGTTGCGGCGCAGGTCCTCGACGACCCTGATTAAATCCGGATTCATCAGATCCTCATCAATACCCCACGCGGTGGCGTACCGCGCAAGCGGCCGAGCGCGTCGCAATAGAACGCGACCTGGCGTTCGTACTGGCCGAAATCGAGCTCGGCGCCCGGCGCATCGAGATCGCGGTCGGTCTTGAAATCAATCACCAGGCCCTCATCGTCGTCTATGAAGAGATCGATCGTGCCTTCGACGAGCCCGGCGTCAGAGGAGGCGACGATCGGCAGCTCGCGTCGAAGACGATCGTGGCCGGCCGCGGCGCGGGCGCGATCGAGGAGAGGATGCGCCAGCACCGCGGCGACGGACTGAACGGCTGCATCGATCTCCCCCGTCGTTGCCCCGAGGATGCGCGCCTGGCTCTCTGCCAACGCGCGAATCGCGTCCGTCTCGGCGTCGAGCGCAACGAACGACAGCACACCGTGCACGAGTGTTCCGAACCGGGGACCCGACGGCCGGCCGGCCGGACGAGGCAGGTCCACGACCTCGATCGGTCGTGCCGGCCGATCGATCGACATGGTCGTCACGTCCGGGGCATGCGCGAGCTCCGTCACCGTGCGGACGACGAGCGAGGCGCTGCTGCCCTGCTCCAGCGCGGCGTCGCGCGACGCTCTCCACCGTTCGTAATCCGCCATTTTCTGATCGACCGTGAACATGTCGACGTCCTTGACGATCAGATCGTCGCGGCGAAGACCCAGGGATGTCTCGGCATGCAGCGAGAGCGCGCGCGGGTCCCACCACACTACGGCGGGGCCTGGGGCTTGGGCCCTGGGACTTGGGGCCTGGGGGATCACGTGGAGCCCGGGCGCGACGGTTGCTGCCTGGGCAGGATCGTTATCAGGCCGCTTCAGCACCGAATCCTTCGAGCCAAACGCCGGACATCCGGGCGCCTTCTGTGCTTCGCGGCAGGATGGCGGCGCCGGATAGATCGCCTTGCTGAGCGGGTCGAGCCATCCGCCGTCGTAAGGACCATCGCCGACGGCCGGGACGACCAGCAGATCCCGCGCGCGCGTCGCGGCCACGTAGGCGAGTCGCACGGCCTCGGCCTGATCGCGCGCGACCTCGATCGGTCCCTGGCGAAGGAGATCGTTCGGTGACCACCCGCCGAGCCGCAACGCGCACAGCTTTCGGTCCGGGTCGATCCAGCGCCCTGCATCGGCGCGCGCGAGCTTGCACGTGAGATCCGCGAGGATGACGACGGGGAACTCGAGCCCTTTTGCCTTGTGCACGGTCATCAGGCGCACGCCGCCGCTGCTCTCTTCGAGAATCGGCGCCTCCGCCGACGCCGCCGTGTCGGCAGCCTCGCTCAAGGCTTCGACGAAGCCTCTGAACGAAATGCCTCCCTCGAGCTCGTACTGCCGCGCGAGCTCCGCCACGTGGAGAACGTTCGCGAGCGCCTGCTCTCCCGCGCTACGAAGTACGAAGCCGACGTGCGCCCGCGTCGCCTCGAGCAGATCGCCGAGCGTGTCGGCAACCGAACGATAGTTACGCCGCCGGTGCAGTCGCTGCAGGAGGAGGAGCGCCTGACGAATCGGCTCGAGATGCGCGGCATCCCGGTCGGCTCCCCCAGCGTCGTCGACCTGGGGAACGCGGAACGGGTGAAATCCGCCATGACGTTCGTGCCAGTCGAGCAGATCCTCGTCTCCGATCGCGAACAGCGCGCCACGGAGGGTCGCAAACACCGAAAGTTCATCGTCCGGCCACTCGACCGCCGTCAGCGCCGCGCGGACGGTCTCGACCTCCTCGCGCTCGTGGAAGCTCTTCCCACCCACGAGGACATGCGGAATCCCGCGGGCATCCAGCGCATCCACGTACGGCCGCGTGATGTCGTCTCCGAACGAGATGAAGCGCCGGAACAGCACACAGACGTCGCGGGGAGTCACTCCCCAGCCGCTTCGCGCGACCAGCCACTCGATGAACGCCCCAACCGCGTCAGGCAGTGACTTTTCAATCGCGATCGCGGAGACGTTACGAACGCCATACGGCTCGGGGACGGGCAAGACGACGACGGATCGCCGATCTTTCGGCTGCGGCCGGAAGGGCGTCAACGGAACGTAATCGGCTTGAAGCGTGGCAGCGTCACCCGTCATTTCCGGCTCGAACGCGGCATTGACGACCGCCTGGATCTCCGGCGTCGATCGGAAGCTTGTCGTCAGCGTGACGTGCCTTGCGCCGTTCGCGACGAGCTGTTCGCAGACTTTACGGTAAACGGCGACGTCAGCCCGGCGGAAGCGATAGATCGACTGTTTCGGGTCGCCGACAATGAAGAGTTTTCCCGCCGCAACGCGGCCGGCGCCTGCAGGATCGGAAGCGAGCAGCAGGAGAATTTCGGCCTGCAGCGGATCAGTGTCCTGGAACTCGTCGACGAAGATGCGTGAGAAGCGGCGCTGGAAGGCCTGGCGTACACCGGCGTTTCCCTGCAGCAGGTCGCGCGTCTTGAGCAGCAGATCGAGGAAATCGAGCGCGCCGGCCCGGGCCTTGAGCGTCTCGTAGCGCTCGATGCTGCCGGCGAGCTCCTCCTGGAGAAGCGCTGCGAGATCCGCGTCGGCCGCCGCCCGGAACTGATCGAGCGACGCCTTCAGGCCGTCCAGCGCCGAGATCACGGACGATCGCAGGATGCCCCTTGCGTAGTCGGGCCCTCGCCCGTGGCGTGCACGCTGGAGCTTTCGATCGTGCACCAGGTCCACCAGTCGCGCCTCGAGACTGTCCAGATCGAAGGAGCTCCGTCGGAGGTCCGCGCTGAAATGTCGAACGCTCGCCGTATCGAGGTACAGAAAATCACGTGCGTAGGACGGCTTCTCCGTCAGATCCGCGAAGCGATGGACCTCGTCGACGAGACGCTCGATCTCCCGGCCGCGGTCGAAGTCGGGCTCGCGCGTCCACGGATGCGGAAAGTCGCGCCATTCGACGAGTGTACGCCCCGCGTTCCGCAGGCGATCGATCGGCCCCTCATCCGCGGCGGACGGAGCCGCACGTGACCACACGGTCGATCGTTTCAGCGCGCGGCGCACGCCTTCCGGCGGCGCGGCGAGCTGTTCCTGCAGCCAGCCGTGAAACGCCTCGTTGTACAGTCGACCGGCCTGAGGCTCCGTCAGGACCGTGAAGAGGGGATCGACGCGCGCCTCCACCGGCCGTTCGCGCAGCAGGTCCGCGCAGAACGCATGAATGGTCCCGACGTGCGCTTCCTCGAGACGTGCAAGTGCGGCGTCGAGCCGCACCTGAACATCGGCGCGTGCCGCGCTCGAACCTCCCCTGGCCGTGCGGGCATCCTCGAGCGCTTCGCGCAGCCGCAGCTTCAGCTCCCCCGCCGCCTTCTCCGTAAACGTCACGGCGACGATGCGGTCGATCGTGTCGGCCTCGTGCCCGGCTTCGATCACGCGAAGGATTCGGCTGACGAGCGCGGTCGTCTTCCCGGTGCCGGCGGCGGCCTCCACGACGATCGTGGAGTCCAGGTCGGTCGCGATGATCTCGCGCGCCTCGGCGTCAGGGAGGCGCTCCGGTTTCCGTGGCCTCCGATCGGCTGTCACGGCATGCTCCTGAGCGCTATCAGATCGCCGAGCGCGTCCTGCGACTTGCGCCGCACGCGCATCTCCTCGTTCGGGCCGCACACCGGCCGGAAATCGCACCACGCGCAGGCCCGTTCGGCTGGCGCGGGAGAAAGGAAGCCGAGCTCGACCGCGCGATCGACGATCTCGAGCGCCTCGACGGCCGCCCGCCGGCTGCGCTCGTTCAGCGGGATCTCGTGCTCGGTGAAGCCGCCTGCCGACGTGCAGTAGTACAGCCGGCCCGACACAACAGGTTTGCCGAGCGCCGATTCGACGACCATTCCGTACAACACCGGCTGCAGCACGCGGCCGCCGTCGATGATCGCCCTGTCGCCGACTCGCGCCTTTCCGGTCTTGTGATCGGTAATCCGGAGCTCCCGCTCGCCGCCTCGCTCCTCGAGCAGGTCGATCGATCCGCGCAGGAGAAACCGGCCGTCGACCGTCACCGGATCCGGCAGGCTTCGAGGATCGCGTCCCTCGTCCGAGAGCCCGAAGCTGAACTCGAAGCGGTGCGGCTGCCAGCCGTCGCGATCGGGCAGCCGCCGCACCCACACGCGGAGATCCTTCGAGATGTCGGCGATCTCGTCGTTCCAGACACGATCGATCGCCGGCGCGAGCTCTTCCCTGTAATCGCGAGCGATTCTGTCAATCACATCCTCGAGGAGGTCCGCCTGACTTGCCGGCGACGCGAGCAGGCCCTTCGCCTCGAGCGCGCGGAAGAACTCCGCCTGAATCCGGTGAAAGATGCTGCCCCTCGTCAGCGGGTCGAGCCGTTGAAGCGGCTCCGGCTCCTCCGCCGGCTCGAGCCGGTAAATGGCGGACAACAGGAACTGATACGGGCAGTTTGCAAACTTCTGGAGCGCCGACAACGAGTACGGCCGCGCGGCAAGCCTTTCGCGCACGAGCGCCGCGCGCGTCTGGCTCGTGACGCGGACGAGCCCGTCGTGCTGCGACCACGACGACCGCGCCCGCGCCCAGCGCGTCGTGATCGAGCGCTTGAGGTTGTCATTCAAGCGGAGGATGTAATGCGCGTGCCCCTTCACCTTTGCCGGAACGGGCTCGTCGATCAGCGCCCGCAGCACGGCAAGGTCGTGCTCCACGTCGTCGAGCGCGCGTTCGGGATCGGCGGGCGCGGGCCACGACAATCGCGCCGAGCCCTCCTCGTACGCGGCGCGCTGCAGGTCTTCGTGATGGGGGATGCGGCCGGTGATCGCGCGCATGACGTCGAGCGCGTAAAACGACGGCACTCGCGGCCGGCCCTGCGACGTTTCGAGCCGCGGATATGAGAGGTGAAGCCGCTCGGTCGCCGCGCCGACGGCGAGACGAAGCAGCAGACGCTCGGTTTTCGCTCGATCTTCCTGCAGCGGCAGCCGCGCATGGGCCGCGGCCCCGGCGCTGCGCTGCTCGTCGAGCAACAGCGGATCCTCACGCGGCTTCTGCGGGAACATCCGCTCCGCCAGGCCTGGGATGAATACCACCCTGAAAGCCCGGCCGCGTGCCTGGTGCGGACTGCCGACGAACACGCGGCCGTAGCGCCGCGCCGGCGCCTCGATCTCGAGCGAGAGCAGGCGTTCCGACAACACGTTCCGGACCTCGGCGAGCGAGACGGGACCAACGGCGGCCATCGGCCTCAGGCCCGCCAGGACGCGGAGCACGCGTGCCGGGCGCCGCAGCAGGAGGGGCGCGATCCGTTCCAGCTCGTCGAGCCACTCACCCCACGTCGCGCTCGTCGGCCAGGCCGCGAGCCGCTCGATCACCGGCAAGGCGAATCGTCGCAGGTGCTGCAGGTTTCTGAGATCCCGCTCGAGGCGCCGGAGCCTCGGCGATTCCGGTTCTTCGGTTCTCAGCTCGCGAATCTGGATGCGGAACTGTTTCGCGAGGCCGTCGAGCCGTCGTCGCCAGCGCTCGGGATCGCCGCCGATCACGGACGATTCGACAATCAGCGTTTCCCACTTCCACGGCGCCCGCAGGGTTCCGTCGACGACGGCGATCTCATCCTCGGGGCTCCCCGGGCGGGCGTCGCCGGACTCCGCTCCCGGTTGGGGGGGTTGCAGGCGCTCGTCTCCCCCCACCGAAGCCGTCAGCACCTCGTCGTCGGAAAGGACCGCGTTGAGTTCGGAGCCCGAATCCCCGGGCCCCGGGCCCGAAGCCCCAACCGCATCCAGCTGCGGGACCTGCCCGAGCGACAGGTACTCAGCGAAGCGCTTGGCGGACAGTTGCTCGACCGCGCACGAGAGGATCGCGAGGAATGCGCGGCCGGAGGGATGCGGACGCCGCGTGCCGCGATCGAAGAATGCAGGGATGCCTTCGATGGCGGGGCTCGAGGAATCATCGTCGCGGTGCGCGCGGCGGAGCGCATGCTCCAGCAGGCCGAGATAGTCCTTCGGCGACCGGACGAAGATCGCCATCTCGTCGAACCGGACGCCGCGGCGCGCCTCCTCGAGCACGCGCCGGGCGATCTCCGTCGCTTCGCGCGCTTCACCGGGAGCGGAAAAGAACGTCGCGTCGCCGGCCGCCTGGCGCACGGGCGGCGGCCGGCGATCGAACAGGTGCCGTCGCAGCGTTGCGAGATCCGTCGATCCCTCCTCCTCGAGAACGTCGAGCTGGCCGCCGATGGCCTGCATCGCCTCGAGCGCAGCGACATCGCCGAACGGGACTGTGGCGAGCGCGTCGGAGGCGGAACCGACGATCGCGGCCACGAACTTCTGCTCGACTATCGAATCAACCGGGACGTCGAGAAGAAGGAGCGGCTGGCGCGACCACGGCGTCGCGCCCTGCTCAAGCGTCGCACTCGCAACCTCGAAAAGCTCTGCCCGGTCGCTCGCCGACGCGGCCGCGAACTGCTCCTCGAACTGCTGAAGAAGCTCCGCGAGGTCGGCACCGCCGAGTGGCAGCGACGCGAGTGCCGACGAGTCGAGGCCGGCGAGCCGAACGTCCTGGAGCGTGCGCGCGAGCGCGCGTGGAAAACCCGGACAGCCGGCGATTGCGTCGAAGTACGCAATCGCGCGGTCCTTGCGCGCCTCGAACGCCGCACGCGCCGCAACGGCTTCGGTCCCGAGCCTGGTTCCAGGCGTGAGTCCGCGCCCGGCGAGGGCCGCGGCCGCCGAACGCGCCGCAAGCTGCGTAAAACTGAACCGGTGCAGACCAACGACGATGCCGCGCTCGGCGGCTATCGAACGAGCGAGATCGTCGACGGCGCCGCGGGAGGCACCGACCAAGAGGATCTCGGTCGACGCCGGAAAGCGGTCGACGAACGCGCGCGCCGCCTTCAGGCGCACCGCGGACGACGTCGATTCGATAAGGGGAAATGTACGGCGACGTGATGGCTTCACACTGCCTCCGGACGCCATGCCGGGTTGTCGATTCCGACAGCGCTCGCTGTCGTGTGAACGACGGTAGCACGGCCGCTCCGGAGGTGCAATGGGCGGCCCGTTTCGGTAGCTGCCGTCGCTTGCCCATGGCCATCGGCGGCAGTGTAGTACGGGGATCGATCGTGCCGATCCCTAAGTCACCCTTTCACGACGTGCTGCTAGAGCCGGTGCGTTGCTCCCGCGTGCGTCCTGCCTGTGCTTCGGTAAAGGACCGCGAGGTTCTCAAGCGTCGGCGTGAAACCTCGTGATCCTCGGTCGTATCCTGCGGGTATGTGGCTTGGCTCTCACCGAGACACGGCACAATGGAGTGATGACCACACTCTACAGGGCCGACGACCCGAATCTGCTGACCAGCGTGCTCAGTGGTGAAGGCGTCCATCTCGGGCCTGGCGCGGTCCTTGAGGGGCTCACCGACGACCAGGCGCACGCGAAACCGCGCGGCCTTCCACATTCGATCGCGGAAATCGTGGCGCACATGTCCTACTGGCAGGAGTGGTTCAACAATTGCGCCGTTGTCGGCTTCACCGGAATCGCGGAACATGCCAGCGACGGTTGGCCGGCCGTTCCACCGGATGGGTGGGACGCGCTACGCACGAGCTATCTCCACGCCGTCGAGGAGGCGAAGCGTATCGCCGCAGAATCGGACTCACTCGGTGACCCCGTACTGCCACCAGGGGTCCACGTTCCCAGCCTCACCAACGAGTCGCGCGGCGCTGGCCTCCTCCATGCGGCAGTGCACAGCAGCCATCATCTGGGCCAGATCATTACGATTCGTCAGTTGTTGGGTCTCTAGCCACCACCGGCGGGGACCATCACGTGGTAGGCGCGCACGAACGCGCGTGTGTTTCTTCGTCCCTGACAGCCGGAGCGCGTTCTCTGCGTTGTTAAGGTAATGCGGCCTTTCACCCCGGCCTGCTAGGCGTCATTTCGACCCGCGCGTGCTGGGAGACGGAGCGCGTACTGGCCGCCCTGCGAACACGCCATCCTGAACGACGCCGTCCCGAACGACCAGGACTCCGTTGATCAGTACGTAGCGCACGCCCTCCGACGGCCGCGTCGGCTTCTGGAACGTAGCTCGATCGATGATACGGCCGGCGTCGAACACCACGACATCGGCGTCCGTGCCTTCGCGGATGCGGCCCTTATTCTTCATGGCCGGTAGGCGGCCTTGGAAGCGCTGCGCGGGCATGAGCGTCATCTTGCGGACCGCCTCCCGCAAGGACAGCACCCTCTTCTCACGGACATAGTGGCCGAGGACCCGCGCATGGGTGCCGGAGGTCCGCGGGTGCCCGCGTCCGCGCTCGTCCACGAAGGCAGCGCTGAAGATCATGGTGATCGGACGCGCCACCGCCTGAGTCACGAGGGGTTCGATGTGGTTGTTGTGAACGATGACGAAACCGTCCTTTTCGCGGTACCGGCCGTAGCTCTCTCGGGTCAGCCGCTCGCCGGTCTCGAGCCACTCCAAGTCACGGAACGCCTCGTCTGGCCACCTCGGCCAGTCCTCGGCGTCCACGAACTTGATGAGCGACATGTTCGCGCTGTACGGGAACACGTCGGCCGTCACGTCTAGGCGCTGTGCCCTCGCTTCGTCGATGATCGTCAGGAGGCGTAGGGTATCCGGGCCGCTCGCCTGGACGTGGACGACGTTGAGGGCGGCGCCAGTAGCGGCGGCCGCCCCGATTAGTTCGGTCAGAAATCGCGGCATGTCGTCGATGTCCCACCTCACACCCCGGGAAGGAGCCCACACGACGGCGTCCGCGCGTTTAGCCGCGCGGAACACCTCTAGAGTCTCCCACCCGGACGCCGCGGGCGTCAGGATGTGCGAGAACCAGACCGCAAGCGCACCGTGAGCGAGACCTCGCTCTATGTGCCGCCGGATCTCCACCATCTCGGCGTCGGTCGCGGCGCGGCTCAACGCGTCCCCGGCAGCTCCCAGGCGCCCGGGATCGCGCATCACCACTCTTCGGATCGGCTCATGGCCGACCGCGACGCCGAAGTTCGTCAGCGCCCTGCCCTCGCGTTCCGCGTACCAGCGGTCCACCTCATCGGTGCCGATCCACATCTGGAAGGCGGTCGTGACGCCGTCGAGCAGCTGGATCCGCTCGTAGGCCCGTGGCATCTCCCACACCACGTCGATGAAACCGGGCGCAACGACTAGCCCCGTCGCGTCGATTTCGAGCCGGCCGGCGAGAGGCTGGGTACTGATGGCGCTGATGACTCCGGCGGTGACGCCGACGCTTCGAACGGCGTCGAGTCCGGACTCGGGGTCCAGCACGCGGCCGTTGCGGATGACGACGTCGTAGACGCTGGGTGAGGCAGAGGCGCTCGGCGCCCGCTGACCCTTCCCGGCCACACCGGCACCTACGAGCGTGGCGACAAGCAGAGCCACCGCAGAGGCGGCGATCACACGACGGATAAGCACCTGACGCGGCACACCCGTGAACTGTCCGCCTATCTACTATTGGAGTAGACGGCAGACTCCCGTCACAATCATACGCTCGGCTGCCGGGAAGCCTGTTGGGTGATCATCTCACGCGTTTCATAGCGAAGGCATCGCGCGTAAACATGATTCACGGATATTTGCGATCGAGCGACCCAGGAAGCACGGCACGTGGCCCTTCCCCGCCGCACGGTGATCTCTCGGCGCCCGAACAAGATCCTTCACTCGGAGCGCCATCATGGGTTTTGTTACGTGTTCTTCAGGAGGGTGGGAGCTTGGTCTGCGAGATCCCGAGATACAGCGCGATGTCCCGGAGCTTGACCTGGACGATCTTCACGTTCCTCGGGCCCATGCGAAGCAGCTGTTTCTGCGCGGACGACAGCGACTCGAGGCGCTCGTCCGCCAGCGCATAGGAAATCGTCTTCTGCTTCAGCGCGACGTCCGTGTCGACGACAGGTGTCGCCAGCAGGTGCGCGATCGCGCGCTCGAGCACGCCGTCGACCTTGTCCTCCGTGATGCCCTGCTCGGCGTACGCCTCCACGATCCGTGGACGAAGCGTCCGATACAGGCGCGCCGTGCCGCGCGCGTCGAGCTCGCCGACCGCGTCGGCATAGGCGTCGTAGCGCTGATAGTTCTGCGGATCGAGATACGGCCCTGTGCTCGTCGCCCGCGCGCGAAATTTCGCCGACGGCGCCTGCGTTTTCAGATGGCGCGCCGGCGTCTTCCCCTCTGCGATGTTGAGCGTGACGACGGTGAAGTTGCGGATCAGGTCGTCGGTCGCGAGCCAGGCGGCGACGCGTGGATGCGACGAGAGCTGGCCGACCAGCTTGCGGACGACCGGATCGGTGACATCGAGCGGCGGCAGCGGAATGTTCTCGCCCGGCTCCGGCGCCGGTGCGCTCGCCGCATCCTTGACCGGCTGCTCTGTGGTCGTCCGGACCGGTGCTTCAGCGGGTTTCCGGCCGAACATCAGATAGATGGCGGCCGCCCCGCCAACGACGAGGAGGGCGAGGACAACGACGAGCAATCGGGGGCCCGGACCGCCGCCGTTCGTTTGCGACTCTTCCACAGTCTTGTCCAGGCGGACCTCGTCCAGGTAGCCCACGTATCAACTGTAGCAATGCCTAATGCCCAATGCCAAATGCCGAAACGCCGCCGAGGGTACAATTGGTCATGTTGCGCCGCGCCCTCGCGTGGCCCCTCGTCATTGGCGCCCTCTCCGCGCTCGCCGCGGTCCCCTCCGGCGCCATCTACGTCAAGCGTGAAACCGAGGACGTGCCCATCGCGCGCCTCGCGGAGAACCTCGAGCGACAGGCGCGCGAGGATCCCCGCGATGCGGGCGTGGGCGTCAACATCGCGCGGCTGCACGGCATGGCCTATGCCCTCGACAGCGAGACCGCCCCGGTCGTCCGGATCGGCGAGCGCGAGGATGTCTGGTATGGATTCGAGCCGAAGATCGTGCCGTATCGAGCCGAGGCCAAGCCCCGCAGTCCCGCGGCGCAGGCTCACCTGGACGAAGCGATCCGGTGGTACGAGGACGCGCTGAAGATCGAGCCGACGAACCGGACCGCGCAGCTCGGGCTCGGCTGGTCCCTCGAACAGAAAGGCCGAACGCAAGATGCGGTTGCGGCTTATCGAAAGGTGATCGACGCGGCGTGGCCCGAGGAAAGCCAGGTTACCCGGGCCGGACTTGGCAAGAACTTCTACACCGCGGAGGCCGCGCGGTACCTGATCCCCCTGCTCGATCCGGACCGCGATCGTGTCGAGATCGCCGAACTCCAGAGCCGCGCCGCGAAGCTCGAAAGGCTGCCGCGGCCGATCACTCCGCTCGTCGTTCCGCTGAAGACGTTAGCGTCACCACGCGAGATCGTCGATTTCGACACGTCTGTGGCATTCGACGCCGACGGCTCGGGCCTGATTCGCTCATGGACCTGGATCTCGCGCGACGCCGCCTGGCTCGTTCACGATCCGAAGCGGTCCGGAAAGATCGAGTCCGCGCTACAGCTTTTTGGCAACGTGACGTTCTGGCTGTTCTGGCGGAACGGCTTCGACGCGCTCGCCGCGCTGGACGATGATCGCGACGGCGAGATTCGGGACCGCGAGCTGGTAGGCCTGGCGCTGTGGCGCGACGCGAACGGCGACGGCGTCAGCGGCGCCGGCGAAGTTCGACCGCTCGCCGAGCACGGCATCGTTTCGTTGCGGTGCAGGTACGAGGAGGGTGACGGCTTCCTGACGGCCGCCGTCGCGCCCGGCGGCGTTCGCCTTACCGGAGGCCGGCGTGCAGATCTCGTTGACGTGATTCTCCGGCCATCCGTGCGGGTGTCGGAGCGATCCAACCCACGAGAGGATAGTGATCCGAGCCGTACGTGCTGCGCGCCCGATCGTAACCGGGCTGCCAGCGGTCCGGGACTCTGAAGAACAGGTAGTCGAGCACCGCCCCGGTCCAGAACGTTCCTTTTTCAGCCCGCGGACGCCGGCCGCTCATACGCGTCAGCTCGCCGAGCGCCGGCTCGCCCTTTCCAAGCCACGTGTTCAGATCGCCGCCAACGACGAGCGGCGACGTCGGCAGTGCGCTGATGAGCGCGCGTGCCTGCCGCGCACGAGCGCCCGCTGCGCCGAAGATCCAGAGCTTCCTGCGTCCGACGAACGGATCGAAATGGACCGACGCGACGGCGATCGCGTCGCCCGCACGCGCGTCGCCCGCACTTGCCACGGCGGCGACGCGGCGCTGGCGCTCGAACGGCAACTCCACCGCGCGCGCATCGGCCAGCGGCAACGTGGACAGGACCGCGTTCCCGCGATCCTCGGGCGGCGCATCTTTCGCACGGCCGTTCCGCATCGACGGCACGTAGAACAGCGACAGACCGGCGGCGCGCGCGAACGCCACGATGTCGGTTCTCGTCGGGCCGCGCAGGAGGCGCCTCGCGCCCGCCTGACCCGGACCCGGCGCCGGAACCATCGGTCCCATTCGCAACGCTTCCTGGATAAGCAGCACGAAGTGCTCCACCGGGCGCCCGTTCGAAAACCGCCCAGCGCGCAGGTCCGACACGAACTCCGCGAGATTGCCCGCACCGACGTTGACGTTCCAGCTCACGATCGCAAGCGGCTCCGTCGCGGACCGTCGCGCAGATCGCCCCGTCACTTCGTAGACCGACGGTCCGACACCCCGGCACCACGCGTCGAGCGTGTGGCGCGATCCGGCGGCGCTCGGAACCATCCAGCCGTCGCTCCACGCGATCGACGCCCCCGAGGTGCTCACCACCTGACGGCAGGACAGCGGCGCATCAGAGCGGGGGGCCTCCTCGACGCGCGCGTCCGCCGAGCCGGTGAGCGACACGACCGCGATAATCAGCGCAGCAACGGCCAGGCGGCAGCGGGTGGCGTGCAAGCGGGGATGCGGGTTCAAGAGATCAATTGTACGCTCGCCGCGGCCCAGGAGCTGAGCTCAAGCAGGGCACGCTCACAGCCCCGCCACTTCGCGGATCGCCGATATCACGACTTCCGGCTGCTCGAGCGGGATCCAGTGGCCACTGCGCGACGCGATGATGTGGCGGCCGCGCGTCGAGAGGCGCGCGAGCGCTTCCTGCTGCCGCAGCCGGTAATCACCGGGATCTGTCGCAGAGATGGTGACGAGCGGCAGATCGCCGTAACCGTTCTTTCCGGCCTCGACCGTTTCGGCTGCGCTGGTGCAGATCGATTCAATCTGGCTGCCCAGCGCGTCGAAGAACTTCGGCTGCGTCCAGAAACGCTTTAGCGGACGCCGCGCTTCGCGGGGCAGCAGCCAGATCGGCGCAAGAATGCCCTCGTCTTCGCGCGACAGGCCGCCGCCTGCGACCGCCCATGCGATCGCCCGCGCCGGAGCGAACGCGCCAAGGCCAACGAGCGCCGCGACGCCGCGTGCAACTCCGAGGCGCGCAGCCACGGCGCCCTGGCGGCAGAGCCGGACACCGCGATCGATCTTCACTTGCTCCTTGGGCGCCGGCGTGACCCAGTCTTGAGGATGCGCCGGATCGACCAGGACAACGCCGAGCGTGTCGGCGCGATAGCGCGTCGCGAACACGCGCATGACGAGCCCCCCAAACGAATGCCCGACGAGCACGAACGGAGGCGGTTCGCCGGCCCGCTCGAGAAGCGTCCGAAGTTCGTCGACGATCCGGCCGACTGTCCGCGGGCCCGGAGCTCCCTCGCTCCAACCGAACCCGGCGCGATCGTAGCTGCACACACGCGTGAGGCTGGCGATCGCCGGTTGCACGAGCGCCCAACTCACCGACGAGCCGCCGAGCGCGGCGTCGAGAATCACGGTCGGCCGTCCCTCGCCCGCACAGTTGAGGTGCAGGCGGAACCCGCCGACGTCGATCATGCGCCCCGGCGGATCCGGTCTCATCGGCCGAAGCGTACACCGACCGGAGGCGACGCTGTGGGCGGAGGGAACGTTCCCTCCGGGTCTCAGACCGCGAACGGCAGCGCCAGCGGGGCAGGCTCGGGCGCGTCGAGCGCCTTCCGGGCGCGAATCTGCGCGCGCCGGCGCTTGAGATCCAGCTCGGCCAATCGTTCCTTCAAGCGCTCGTCAGTCATAGCGAACCGGTGCGCCTCGCGCGCAAACCTGCGGCCGGCGACGGTTGGTTCGAACAGACTGCGCTGAGGCGCCTCGAATCGGCGGCGATCACCAGCGGTGCGGGCAAACAGTAATGGCATGGCTGGCACTATAAAAGGAGGGCGTGACAGACTAGGTCACGGCTGGGCCATCAACATGCTGACCGAACGGTTCCAGGAAGCGCTGCGCTACGCCGCAGACGCCCATCAGAGTCAGAAGCGCAAAGGCACCGGCGTCCCTTACCTGTCCCACCTCCTCGGCGTCACCTCCATCGTCCTCGACGCCGGCGGGAACGAAGACGAAGCCATCGCCGCCCTTTTGCATGACGCCGCAGAAGACCAGGGCGGCCGCGAGCGGATCGACGACATCCGCCGCAGGTTCGGCGCGACTGTCGCGCGGATCGTCGAGGCCTGCACCGATTCATGGGATACGCCGAAGGCTCCGTGGAGCGAACGGAAGAAAGCCTACGTCGAGCACGCGACGCACCTTGCCCCCGACGAACTGCGCGTCTCGGCCGCCGACAAGGTGCACAACGCGTACGCCATCCTGCGCGACCTTCGCACGCACGGCGAGGAGGTGTGGAAGCGCTTCAAGGTGCCACCAGACGACGTCATCTGGTACTACCGATCGCTCGTGCAGTCGTTCCGCACCTCCGGCGGCGGGCCGCTGGTCGACGAACTCGATCGCATCGTGAGGGGAATCGAACGCGAAATGGGATATTGATACGCACGGTGCCGGGTGCCTCGTGCCTGGTGCCGGGTGCGAACGGGTGCCACGTGCCGGGTGCGGCGCACCAAGCACCAACGCACCAAGCACCAAGACACATGGCACCAGCGCACCAGGCACCCGGCACCCGTTCGCACCTAGCACCCTGGCACAAGGCACTAGGCACCTGAATGCCTCGCTTTAAGCTCACGATCGAGTACAACGGCACCCGCTACAGCGGCTGGCAGATTCAGAAGAACGCGCGGACGGTGGCCGGCGAGCTCGAACGCGCGATCCGCGAGGTCACGGGAGCGAAGAAGCTCGAGCTGTACGGCTCGGGGCGGACCGATGCCGGCGTGCACGCCCTCGCGCAGGTCGCGCATCTCGACATCGCGACGACGCTGCCGTCGGAGACGGTGGCAAGACGCGTCAACGACGAGCTGCCGTCAGACATTCACATCCTGAAAATCGAGACGGTGGGCCATCGCTTCCATGCGAGGCATGACGCCATCGCCCGGCGCTACCTCTATCAGATCTCGAGGCGCCGCACCGCGTTCCAGAAGCCGTTCGTCTGGTGGGTGCGCGATGATCTCGACGTCGATCGGATGCGAGAGGCGGCAACGTACTTTACCGGGCTCCAAGATTTCCGATCGTTCACCGATGCCGACCCCGACGAGAAGTCGACGACGGTCAAGGTCGAGCGGATCGATATCACTGAAGATGGAGACCTCATCCTCGTCCGTATCGACGGCTCGCACTTCCTCTGGAAGATGGTCCGACGCATCGTCGGCGTGCTGGTCGAAGTCGGGCGAGGCGGCCTGTCGGTCGACGAGGCGGTACGCTTTCTCACCGAACCCTCCGGGACCCCGTCGCAGCTGACGGCCCCCGCCGCGGGACTGTTCCTGGAGCGGGTCGTGTATCAGCCCGAGCGTCTTGTTGATTGAGGCAGCCTCAAGATAGGATGGTGGTCTTTACAAGGAGAGCTAAATGCCGTTCGTCATCACCGACCCCTGTATCGGGACCAAAGACACTGCCTGCGTCGACGTCTGTCCGGTGGACTGCATTCACCCACGGAAAGACGAGCCCGAGTTCGAGTCGATGACGATGCTGTATATCCATCCGGAGGAGTGCATCGATTGCGGCGCGTGCGTGCCGGCGTGCCCGGTGACCGCGATCTACGACAGCCACGATTCCACGCCCTCCAGCCAGAAAGACCTGATTCCAGCCAACGACGTGTACCGCAACGGCGACGCGGACGCGATGGCGCAGGCGGAGGCGATCGTCGCCGCGCATGTCGCGGCGCATCCGGACCTGATGGCCATCGATCCGAAGTCGAGGCAAGCTGCGCACTCATAACTCTTACGGTTCGGGGTTCGGGGTGCGGGGTTCAAGGGTGGACTGGGTTCAGGGTTCATGGTTCAGGGTTCAGGGTTCATACCGCTCGACTGAGAAACCCAGCACCTAGAACCGTGAACCTTTAACCCTGCCCCTCCCTTGAACCCTGCACCCTGCACCCAGAACCGCTAGTAATTGAGCCAGTAAGACAACTTCACGAGAAAGACGTTACTGGCGGGGATGCCGAACACGCCGCGGAAGTCGCGGCCGAAGCGGTAGTCGCCGAACGTCTCGGTCTCCTCCCTGCCCTGCTGCCAGACGACGAACAGCGTCGAGCCGGGCTTGTACTCCCACCGAAGAACGTTCGTCATGCGGAAGGATCGATAGTTGAAGTCGGCGTTCTCCGTGTAGAGATACGGAGCGTACCGGTTGCGCCAGTCGTCCGCGCGGCCGTCGACGAGCTCCATGTACCCCGTGTAGGCTCCGGCGGAGACAAACGGCTCGGCATAGACCTGAAGCGACAGGTTCGGCGTCATCGTGTAGTTGACGCGCGTGGTAAACGCGACCGTCTGCTGATCGAGACGCGCGAAGATGTAGTGCGGCAGGCCGTCGGTGCTGTCGGCCGCCTCGATGTTCTCGACCCACTGGGCATCGCGGTCGAAGTTGCTGAAGCGGACGCCGCCGGTCAGCGACAGCGAAGACATCGGGCGGTACGTGCCATACGGCTCGACGTCCAGCCAGTGCGGGCCGAAATCCGACCGGCCGCCGCCGAGGAACATGCCGAGCGAGAACGGCCTCCGGTTGTCGGTGTCGAAATAGCTCCACGCGTTCCAGTTGCCTTCGAACCTGGCGCCAGGGCCGCCTCGCGTTGCCCGGTCGTCGAACGCATCGATCTCGTGGTTGATGCCGAAGCCGTTCGCCCAGTTGTTCTGCCAGGTCCAGTGCATGTTGACGTTCCCGCCGAAGAACAGCCGATCGCCGTCGAAGTTGTGGGCGCTCCACTGATTGAAGTTGATGCGGTAGCTGCGGATGTACTTGCCGGGTCGATCGTGGCGCCACTGAATCCAGTTGCTCTGGTTGATCGTGTCGGCGCGCCGGACGAACCCCAGGTCGTTGCTGTCGAAGCCGGGGGACTTGAAGCCGACGTTGCTCTCGAACCGCACGCGCTCGCCAGAGATCTTCCGGAACGCGAGCAGGCCCGCGCCGCCGGCGAGTGTGGTCCGCGTCGCATCGAACTCGACGTGACTGGCGTCGGGGCGCTGGAAGCTGTGAACGTTGTTTTCCTGCAGCCGCGCGATTGCCGCCTCGGTGCCGCTGATGTAGCTCCCCGCCAGATAGCCAGCCACGCTGTAGAAGCTCTTCCGGAATCGAAGATCCCAGTCGACGCCGCCCGTGTAGGCCGCCTCTCCGAGAACGCGCGTCGGGTTCAGGTCGTCGCCGAGCGCACGGTTGGTCGCGGTGAGCATCAGCCCGATGGACGACTGATTCCTGAACTCCCTGCGCGCACGGCCGACCGTGTAGCTCGTCGTCGGCTCGATCGGGGTGGTCGACCGCAGCGGTCCGATTGCGATCTGTGCCTTTTCGTCGGCAGTCACCGCGTTGAGTATGCCGACCGAGAAGCCGCCGACGCGGCCCGCGACCTTCGTCGCGCCGATGATCGTCGTATTGACCGGAGAGGAGACGTCGCCGTTCTCGGGCTCTTCCGGCTCGAGCTGCGGCGGACGGCCGATGCGGCGCGTGTAGAACAGACCGGTGCACTCGCCGTCGTTGCAGTCCATGTCGAACCGGAAGATGCCGGAGCCCTCGACAAAGAACGGCCGGCGCTCCGGAAAGAACGTCTCGAACGCCGTGAGGTTCACCACGGCCGGATCCGCCTCGACCTGGCCGAAGTCCGGGTTGACGGTCGCCGTCAGCGTCAGCGCGGGCGTGATCGCGTACTTCATGTCGAGGCCAGCGGATGCCCCGGGGTTCACGGGATCAACGAGCGGGTTATCACCTTCGGGTTCGGTCTTGAGCTCTGTCACCGTGTACGGCACAACCTCCAGGCGCTTGGGCGACTGGGTGAGCTGCAGGCCGCGCAGCTCGCCGAACTGCGAGACGAAGCCGTTGACACTCTTCGCGATCAAAGGCCATGTCGATGTCTCGTTCAGCCTGCCGATCTGCCGGGTGATCGCGAGGCCGAACGTCGGGTGATCCGCGCGCGGAAAGCGAAGCTGGGAGAGCGGAATCCGAAACTCGGCGCGCCAGCCTTCCGCGCTCTTAGACACGCCGACGTCCCACACGGCGTCCCAGCCTTGATCCTCGCTGCCGTCGTTGAAGAAGTATTTGTCCTGCTTCACGCCAGCGGGGTTCACCGCGAACTCGTAGGCCGTTCGCTTGTCGTAGTACGAGTCGATCGCGACCCGGATCCAGTCCGATGGGCTCTGCGTATCGCGGCGTGTGAGATGCCCGACGATCCTGTCCGGCTGCGAGTCGTACGCGACGACGGCGATGAAAATGTTCGCAGAGTCGTACGCGATGCGCGCCACGGTGGCGTGGCTCGGGGCGGCGCCCTCCTTCGGTTCGCGCTGAATGAAGCCGTCGATTCGCGGCGCCCGGTCCCAGATTTCGTCGGTCAGTTCACCGTCCAGCTTCAGCGCGGTCGCAGCGTTGAGCGGAATGGCTTCCGCGACCGCCACGGTTTTGACACTCGAATCGGATCGGCCGCGATCGCCGCTCCGGCCGGCCCCCGCGTGCATGGGGCCGAGCGCCAGGCAGGTAACGACCAGCGCGACGGGTGCTACGGATATCATCTGACCACGACTTAGACGGGACGCCCGAGAAATGGGTTGGTTGCATGCCCCGTAATGCCGAAGTCATCCGACAGTGGAACATCCTGCGCGCCATCGGGTCCTCGCGGCGGGCCACGATCGACGCCCTGGCCGAGGCAGAAAGCGTGACGACGCGCACGATTCGCCGCGACCTCGAGGCGCTGCAGGCTGCAGGCTTCCCGCTTTTCGACGAACTGGTGGATGGGAAGCGGCACTGGCGGATCGACACGCGGCCGTTCAAGGCGCTCGCCGACACGGGCTTCACGCTGTCGGAGCTGTGCGCGCTCTATTTCAGCCGCACGCTCGTGGACGTGCTCGCCGGCACCCCGTTCCGGACCGATCTCGAAGCGGCGTTCGCGAAGTTCGAGCGCGCGCTGTCGCCGGCGATGAAGCGCTTCCTCGATCGTCTGCCGAACGTGCTGGTGGCAAAAGGAGAACCACGGCGGCGCCCCGTGTCGGGCGGCGGTATCACCGCGCGGCTCATAGAAGCCACGCTCGCGCGCCGGCGTGCGACGATGCGGTATCACTCGTTGTCGAGCGATCGCACGAAGGAGTATCTGCTGGAGCCGTATCGCCTCGTCTATGCGGACGGCGGGATGTACCTCGTTGCGAACGTCCCCGAATACGGCGGACTGCGCACGTTCGCCGTCGATCGGATCGAGACGCTCTCGCTTCTCGAGGAGACGTTCGAGCCGAACGAGGCCGTCGCGGACGAAGTGTTCCAGCACTCGCTGGGGATCAACCAGGGACAGCCGCAGCGGATCGAGATCGAAATCAGCCCCCCGGCGTCACGGTATGCCGCCGAACGGCTGTGGCACCCGTCGCAAACGCTCGAGGAACAGCCGGACGGATCGATTCGCGTGACGCTCGACGTTTGCGACGACTGGGCGCTGCGCCGCTGGATCCTCGGGTTCGGATCGGCCGCGCGGGTGCTGTCCCCAACGCGCCTGGCCTCGGAGCTGGCGCAGGAACTCGCACGCGCGGGGCGGCTCTATGGTTGACCCATCGCGTCTGAAGCTCCTGCTCTTCGCTGCAGTTATCGCGGCTGCGACGTTCGGGATTGTCGTCTACGACAATCGCGCGTCGGTTGCGGTGCCCCGGCTCGACGCTGCGGGCTTGGCGACGCTGCGCGACGACTTCAACGCGTCGGCCGACGCGGTGCGGGTCATTGTGCTGCTCTCGCCCACGTGAGGGACCTGCTTGCGGGGGGCCTCCGCCACGCAGGATGTACTCGACGAATACCCGGAGCAGAAGGTGAAAGTCTTCAGCGTGTGGCTGCCGATCCTCAGAAGCGATCAGGGCCCGCCGGGCCGCAGCGCGCTCGGGCGTCTGTCAGACGATCGCGCCAGCCACTACTGGGATCCCGACAAGCTCGTCGCTGCGCGGCTCGCGCGCGACGCGCGCTCGCCACAGCCGGTTCAGGAATGCTGCGTTCGCAGCGGCACGCTCTGGGACATCGCGGCCGTCTATCCGCCTGGTGTCCTATGGACCGATCGCCTCCCAGTCGCCATCGTCTTTGATGGCCCGGTTGTGGGGAAGAAGGGCGCCATCCGCTCGGGCCTGATGAGGTTCCAGTAAGGACGAGCTTGGGGACGGCATCAAGGTTGCGGGTACCTTTGAGGAGGTACTGATGAGGCGCGTATTAATCGCGGCGAGTTTAGTTGCAGTTTCTACGATTGGTGTCGCGGCGCAGAACAGGCCGTCCACATACATCGGATGCTTGCGCGGTAATGATGGGGCGTTCGTCCTGACCGAGGTGGGCGGCCCGAACGTACCGGAAACGCGAAGCTGGCAGTCGCTTTACATGTCCAAGGAGCGCGTGCTCGACGTGCAGCCTATGCACCACAACCTCGAGCTGCAGTCGCACGCGGGCCACACCGTGAAGATGACCGGCACCGTGGAGGGCAAGACGCTTCACGCCCGATCGATGACGTTCATCGGCGCGACCTGTAAGTAAGTGCGAAGAGGGGCCGGTCTTAAAGATCGGCCTCTCCCTTCTGCCCCTGACGACGCTCCTTGCGGCGCGCCTCGCGCTGCTGCCGTAGTTCCTTCGCCTTCGCCTGCTGTTCCGGCGTCAGAATCTGCCACACCTGAGCGTGCACGCGCGCGCGGTTGATTGCCGCTTCTGCTTCCGCGTTCGCGAGCGCTTCGGCAGCGGTCCGGATCGCCGCCTCGTCAACAGTCCCCGCGCTCGTCGCGTCGTAGAGCCCGCGCCGCGCCGTCCGGAGCTTTTCTCCCGCCGCGCGCATCTCGTCGCGATTCTGCTCGAAGATCGATCGGACCTGCTCCCGCTGAGCGTCGGTCAGATCGAGCTGACGGAGCGCCAGGCCGTCGAAGCCGCCGAATCCGCGGTGCATCCGCCCGGAGCGCGGCTGCCAGCGTTCGCCGGTTTCATCCTGATGGGCTGCGAGCGTGGCCGTCACGATCAGGGCCGACACGCCAAGCGCCAGGACCCCCGCCGCGATACCCTTCACGATCTTGTTATTCTTCAGGTTCATGTCTCCTCCGAAAGGTTTTGTCTCTGCTGATTGGACGGGGGCCGTGTGGCACGCCGATGGCGCACGTGTGAAAAGACAGTGACAGCGTCCCAACCGGCGGCGAGTCGAGTACTTATTGTGGAGGATGAACGCAACATCCGCGAGCTGGTGTCTCTCCACCTCGGTCTCGAGGGATACGAGTGCGTCGCACTCGAGAACGGCCTCGACGCGCTCGAGCGTCTCGCTCGCGAGCGGTTCGACCTCGTCGTCCTCGACCTGATGATTCCGGGGCTCGACGGCGTTGCCGTGTGCCGCGCGATTCGCAAGGCACCCGATCGCGGAGGCGTGCCGCGCGTCCTGCCCGAGAACCGCGACGTGCCGGTCCTGATGCTGACGGCGAAGCGCGAAGAGAACGACCGGGTGATTGGTCTCGAGAGCGGCGCGGACGACTACTTGACGAAGCCGTTCGGAACGCGCGAACTCGTCGCGCGTGCGCGCGCGCTCCTCCGCCGGCCTCGGGGCGTCGCGACCGCGGCAAGCCCGGGCCAGGCTCCGCTCCGCATCCACGACATCGAAATCGACCCCGCCCGCCGCCGCGTGGTCGTCTCCGGCCGCGAAGTGGAGCTGACGACGCAGGAGTTCAACCTGCTGCACCTGCTGGCGTCGCATCCGGGAATCGTGTTCAGCCGCGACGCGCTTCTCGCACGGATCTGGAAGGAAGACACGCACGTTACCGATCGAAGCGTGGACACGCTGGTGAAGCGGCTGCGCCAGCGCATCGAGCGCACGCCCGCGGAGCCGCGCTACGTGCTGACCGTGTGGGGCGCCGGCTACAAGATGTCCGATGTCTAGCCGAGTCTGGCACCGGAGCCTTTACTGGCGCGTCGCGCTGGGACTGCTCGCGCTGCTTCTCGCCACGCTCGCGGTGCAGGCCGTCGTGTTTCTCTGGGTCGCCGCGCGGCAGGCTGAGCGGTTGCCTGTTGCGGCGCTGGCCGAGACGGCGGAGACGGTTGCCTCCGCGCTGAGCGAACGGCTCGAAGCAAATCCGAGGCTCGATGTCGAGGCGTGGCTTCGCGAGAACTACGGCAAGAATCCGGCACGAGTGTTCGTGAGGATCCGGGGGCGGGCGCCGGCGTCGAACCAGGCTGGCGAGCGTCTGCCTTCACGACTGCCCTCGAGCGGGCGCTGGCGCGGACGCGTTCGTCCGTTCGGCCGGGGGCCCGGCGGCGGAATGATCGCCTCGGCGCCGCTCGTGCTCGAGGATCGTGGGCGCGAGCTCGTGGCGGGCGACGTGATCGCGCTCTTGCCGCGTCCGCGCTTTCTCGTCGTCCGCGAGATCGCGCCGCTGGTGCTCGGCGCCGGTCTCCTCCTTGCGCTCGTCGGCACGGCGGCCGCGGCCTGGATCATCTTCGGGCCGGCGAACCGGCGGCTGCGCCGGCTGGAACAGGCGGCCGATCGGCTCGGGTCCGGCGATCGCTCGGCGCGGGCTCCCGAGGAAGGTGGCGACGAGATCGCGTCGGTTGCCGCCGCGTTCAACCGGATGGCGAGTGAGCTCGCAGATGCCGAGCGCGCGCGCCGTCAGCTTCTCGCCGACGTGTCGCACGAGCTGGCAACGCCGCTGACCGCGATCCGCGGCTACGCGGAAACCCTCGCACACCCGCAGCTGCCGGACGATGCGGGGCCTCGCGCGCGCTACGTCGGCATCATCCGCGAGGAAGTGGATCGCCTCGAGGCGCTCGTGGGCGATTTGCTGGACCTCGCGCGCCTCGAGGCGGATCGTTCCAGCGAGTCACAACCGCTTGGCGGATCGCCCGTCAACGTCAGCGAACTGTTCGCCCGCGTTGTCGAGCGATACCAGGTCAACGCCAACTCGCGGAAGGTCACGCTCCAGGCGGCGTCCGGCGATGACGCTCGAACCGTCGTCGGCGACGCACGGCGCCTCGAACAGGCCTTGTCGAACGTCGTCGCGAACGCGCTCCGCCACACGTCCGCCGGAGGGCGCATCGACTTGACGTCACGGCGCGACGCGGACGGAATCGTCCTGTCGGTTCGCGATACCGGGACCGGAATCGCGCCCGAGCATCTCGCGCACGTCTTCGATCGCTTCTACAAGACCGAGGGGTCGCGGACGGGAGGCGCCGCGGGCAGCGGGCTGGGTCTCTCGATCGTCAAGGCGATCGCCGAGCGCCATGGCGGGCGGGTGGGGGCGCGAAGCACCCCGAATGTCGAAACCGTCTTCGACATCTGGCTTCCGGCGACTTCCCTTACAGGCTCGTCGTCGCCAGTCCAATCCTGAAATCCGCAAGAGGTCCGGCGGCCGCGGTGAGGCCGAAACTCGCCGGATTTCGCCTGTTTTCTGGGCCACGGATTGCACGGGTCTCATCAGCCACGGATTGCACGGATTTCACCGAGATTTCTATGAGCCTCGATCCTCAGCTGTTCAAACCGCATGTCGCCAAAGTCGCCGGGAAGCTCATCGACGTCGCCGAGGGGATCGCCGAAGGGCGCGTCACGCCTCGCGAGGTGCAGGAGAACCCGTTTCGCGACGCGCTCCGCGAGCGAACGGCGATGGCGTTCGTAACGCCGCTCATCATCGCGATCAACGTTGGGCTGTTTCTGACGATCGCATACAAGGTCGACGGACCTGTCGGCGATCCGCAGACTCTGCTCAACTGGGGCGCGAACTTCGGTCCGGTGACGACCAACGGCGGTTGGTGGCGTCTCGTCGCCGCGATGTTCCTGCACGCCGGCTTCATCCAGCTCGTCGTCAACATGGCAGGGCTCGCGCAGGCCGGTCTGATCCTCGAGCGCCTCGTGGGACGGCTCGCGCTGGTGACGACGTATCTTGGCGCCGGGATACTCGCGCGGCTGCTGAGCATGTCTCAGGATCCGCTCGGCGTCACATACGGGTCGTCGGCCGCGATATTCGGCGTTTACGGATTGTTCGCCGCGACGTGTCTCCTCGGCATTCGCGGCCGCACGGCCGCGTCGATTCCGATCGGCGAGCTGAAAAAGCTTGTGCCCGCGGCTGGTATCTTCTTTCTGTACAACCTGGGCGTCGGAGGACAGCATCACTTGCTGGCGTTTGGACTCGGCTTCGCGGGCGGGATCGTCATGGCCATGGGAATCAGCGAGCGGAAGGCACAGGGCGCGCGGGTCGCGGTGACCGCCGCCGCCACCGCGATCGCGATTGGATTCATGTCCGTGCCGCTTCGCGGAATCGCCGACGTGCGGCCGCAGATCACGATCCTCAACGCGCTCGAAGTCAAAACGACGAGCGCTTATGACCTGGCCATGCTCCGGTTCCGCAACAATCGGATCACCCGCGACGGCCTTGCCAAGATCATCGACGGCGAGATCCTGCCAAGCCTGGCGTCCGCGCAGGAGCGGTTGCTGGCCATTCGAGGCGTTCCCGCGCAACACCGCCCAATCGTTGCGAGCGCCGACGAATATCTGCGGCTCCGCCAGGACAGCTTCCGCCTCCGCCTGGAAGGCCTCCGCAAGTCGAGCATGAAGACGCTCCAGCAGGCCGAGGTCAAGGAAATCGCCGCGCGCGAGGCGCTTGAGAAAGTAAAGCTGTAGTACGAGGCTTTAGCCTCGTTGCCGCCGGCAGAGTATCCTGAGCCGGCCCGATGGCTCTCGTCGCCAACGCGCCGCCTCCCGCGCCAGCCGTTGCACTCCGCCGCGACCTCGGCGTCTGGGCCGTCGCCGGCGTCGTCATCGGCGACATGCTCGGCTCGGGCATCTTCTTCACGCCGGGCGAGCTGGCCGCCGTCGCCGACGCTTCGTGGCAGATCTATGCGCTGTGGGCGCTCGCGGGCGGGATTACGCTCTGCGGCGCGCTCACGCTTGCCGAGCTCGCAAGCCGGGTCCCCCAGGCGGGCGCTCCCTTTCATGTCATCCACGAAAGCTTCGGACCGTTCCTCGCGTTCGCGACGATGTGGATGCAGGTCTGGGTGGCGGGCCCGGGATCGATTGCAGGCGTCGCGATCGCGTTCGGCGAGTTCGTGGTCCGCGCCGGCGGCGGGCTCGAGCGCTGGCCGGCGCCGGCATGGGGCGTTGCCGGCATCGCGTTCTTCGTCGGGATCAACCTTCTCGGCGTGCGCTGGGGCGGCCGCACGCAGATCGCGCTGACCGCGTCGAAGATCGGCGGGCTGCTCGCGCTCGTGGTTGGGAGCCTCTTCGTCGCCGGTGCGGTGGCTTCTCCCGCGGCCGGCGGACCCTCGGCGCCGACTGCAGGCTCTGGCCTCCTCGACTTCATCCGGGTCGTCGGCCTAGGTATAGGCGCCGTGCTCTTCACCTATGACGGGTGGATCGACGTCTCGTATCTCTCGGGCGAGGTGAAGGATCCGAAGCGCCACCTGTCGCGCGGCCTCGGCTTCGGCGTTGCCGCGGTCACGCTGCTGTATCTCGTCGTCAATTACGCGTACCTCCGCGTTGTGCCGCTCGATGCGATGCGCGCCGCGCCGACGACGATCGCGGTTGACGCGGCGCGGGCCGTATTCGGGCCGACAGGAGGCGCGTTTCTGAACGCGTTGGTGATGCTGTCCATCTTCGGCGCGCTCGGCGGGTTGATCATGACGCTGCCGCGGCTCTACTACGCCGCCGCGGCGCAGTACGCGCGCGAGACGGCCGGACGGAACGGCGCGGTGTCGATCTTCCGCGCGCTCTCGTTCGTCACGCCGCGAACGGCCGTTCCCGCCGGCTCCGTATTGTTCGCGGGAATCGCGGCCACTCTCGCGCTCCTCTTCTTCGGCACGTTCTCACGCATCGTCAACTTCTTCGTGGTCCCGCTGCAATTGAACAATATCCTGATGGTCGCGGCCGTCTTTCGCATGCACCGCCTGGCCTCGAACGAACCGGACGCGTTTCGCGCGCCTGGATATCCCGTGCTGCCGCTCGTCTACATCGGCGTGATCGCCTTCTTCCTCGTCAGCGCGATAATCTTCCGTCCCTACGAAACGCTCGCGGGCGTCGGCCTGACGATGACCGCGGCGCCGGCGTACTGGCTCATCTTCCGGAGGGCGCGGTGAAAAACGGCTTCGGTGTATCCAACGCGTACGGCACGCTTCGCCGGGTGCTCATGCACCGCCCCGGCGCCGAGCTCGACTTCGTGAGCGACAGGACGATCGAGGAGTTTCACTTCGCGCGGCCGGTGAACCGCGCACGGTTTCAGGCCGATTACGACGCCATGCTCGACCGGTTCCGCGCGGCCGGGGTCGACGTGCTGCTCGTCGGCGACCTCCTGTCATCGGACGCCGACGCGCTCGGCTACATGTCGCGCCGGCCGAACATGACCTACACGCGCGACCTCGCCGTCGTCCTGCAGACGGGGGCGGTGCTGATGGGACCGTGGCAGAAGGGGCGGCAGGGGGACCAGGAGATGATGGCGCGCGCCTTCCGCCGGCTCGGCATACCGATCCTTGCCGCGGTCGACGCGCCCGGTTACCTGGAAGGTGGCGGCGTCACGATGATCGGCGACGACACCGTCGTGGCGTCGCTCTGCGATCGCGCGACGCCGCTGGGGCTGAAGACGCTTCGCGACGCGTCGTTTGCCGCCGGGTCCAAATACTTTCTCGAGGTGCCGCTCCCGAAGGGGCACATTCACATCGACGGCATCTTCATGGTGCTCGACGAGCG
>DATAFJ010000183.1:0-8537 GCA_036257535.1 Vicinamibacterales bacterium
CAGCAGCCTGATGCCTCAGAAGAAGAACCCGGACCCGCTCGAGCTGATTCGCGGGAAGGCCGGCCGTGCGATCGGAACGCTGACGGGCTGGCTCGCCTCGATGAAAGGGCTTCCCGCCGGCTATAACAAGGATCTCCAGGAGGACAAGGAAGCGGTTTTCGACGCAGAAGACACGCTCGCCGGCTGTCTCGCGGCGACGCGAACCGTGGTCGCCGGCCTGACGCTCGATCGAGCCCGCATGGCCCGAGCGGCGTCGGGCCTGTTGCTGGCGACCGACGTCGCCGACTATCTGGTTTCGCGCGGGCTGCCGTTTCGAACGGCGCACGAACTGACCGGTGCCATGGTGCGTCAGCTGCTCGCCGAAGGACGCGAATTCGAATCGCTCTCGCCAGCCGAGTGGCGTCGATTCAGCGAGCTCTTCGGTGACGATGTGCGCGAACGGGTGAGCGCCGCGGCATCCGTTGCGGCGAAGCGGACGCCTCAGTCCACGGCGCCTCAGGCGGTCCACGCAGCGCTCGAGGAAACCCGAGCCTGGGTCAGCGGCGCAGTCGGTGCAACAGGGGAGTAGTGCAGGTTTTCCTGGTGCACCACGCGGACGCGGTCGGCTCCGAAATCGATCCGCAGCGTCCGTTGTCGTCAGCCGGTCTCGCGCACGCCGAGCGGCTGGCCGCGGAGGCGAGCGCTCGAGGCCTCAAGCCACAGATCGTCTGGCACAGCGGAAAGCTTCGCGCGCGGCAGACGGCCGAGGCGTTCTGGCGCCGCCTGAACCCGGTTGCGGTGTTCGCCGCGCAGCGCGGTCTCCAGCCGACCGATCCCCCGCAGACGATCCGCGATCTTCTCGCGGCGGAAGATCAGGACGTCTTACTGGTCGGACACTTTCCGAGTCTTCCGAGAGTGCTTGCGCTGCTGACTGAGAATTCCGAGGATCCGGCCGTGAGCTTTCCGCAGCACGGCCTGGTCGCGCTGGAACGGAGTGGGGATTCGTGGAAGGAAGTTTTCAGGATTCAGTAGGGTCGAGCGCGTTCGCCGCTCGACCCCACTCGAACCTGTTCGAACTGCCTAGTTGCCGAAGCGGAACGTTACGCCCACCGAGCCGCGCCAGTAGTTCAGGCCGCTCAGATCGAAGTCCAGGTCTCCGATGTCGTCGCGAACGTCCGTCCGGAAGCTGCGGAAGTAGCGCAGGTCGCCGCGGATGCCGACGTTATCCGTGAACATCCCCATCACTCCGCCGCCCAGGTTGAAGCCCAAGGAACTGTCGTCGATGTCGAACTCGTCGATGATGTCGTCGACGCTCGACCGCATCCACCCGATGCCGGCGGTACCGTAAGGCCGGATGCCGGCGCCGGTCTGGCCACCGATGGGGATCCCGATGACGACGTTGCCCATCAGCGTGGTCACGGCCCCATCGCCGATGAAGTCGATGCCGGTGTCGTCTTCGTTGAAGTAGAACTCCGGGGTATAGCCAAAGTCCACTTCGAATCCGGCGATCCCGGCGCCCATCCACGTGAGCGTGCCACCCCAGCTGAGCTTGCTGTCGATGCTCTGGTCGAGGTCGATGTCGTTGAGGTCTCCGTTGAACGTCGATCCAAGAAACGGTGAAAAGGTCCAGTCCGCCGAGGCGACTGCCGGCGCCGCCATCAGCGCAACCGCAGTCGCGGCGCCGATAATCATCTTCCGAACGTGCATTGAGATAGCCCTCCCTGGCTGTGTCCCGTGCTGCCGTATGACAGTGCAAGCACAGGGCCACCGTTCCAAATCGGCACGCGCTGGCACGGACGAGCTTTGGGTGCTGAATTGTGCGGTTAGTTCCGTTCGACCATCACGGTGACGGGGGCGGAAAGCCGGACCGTGACGCCAGTTCCGGCGTTCAGCATTGCGGGCTTGCGATCGCCAGCCATCACCACTGCGGTACCGCCGGCGGCGCCTGTCGAGCCGCCGATGACGGCGCCCTTCGCGCCGCCGAAGATCGCGCCCAGGATCGCTCCGCCGACTGCCGCGCCGCCGATCTTCGCTGCGCTCTCTTTACTGGGCGTATCGCCGTCGCGAAAGATCGTTTCTGTCTGCAGCGGCACAGTCGTGCCGTCCGCGAGCACGAGCGTATGGAAGCGCACACCGAGCCGCGCACGCTCGCGAACCTTGCCGCCTTTCTCGACGAACGTGACCGATCCAATCATTCGCGCGCCTGCCGGGATGGCAGTACGATCGCCCACAGTGACGTCTCGCGTCACCCGCGCTTCCGCTCGATCTTCGAGCCGCGCGAGCTCGGTCGTGTGTGACGACTCCATCTGCAGACCGATGACGGAATCGGCCGAGACGACGAGCTGCTCGACCACCGGCTCAAGACGCTCGGGCCTGTACTCGACGGTGGGCGCCGGCATGACGTCGCGAACCGGCTCGATCGAGGACGACGAGTCGGGAGCTGGCGCGGGTGGTGCCGGTTCGGGCTGCGTTACGGGAGCGGGTGCCGGTGCGGGCGGCTCCAGAGCGGGACGGGGCCGGGCTCTCTTCCGCGCAACGGGCTTCGGTTCGGGCAGATCAGCTTCCTCTTTCTTGTCCTTGTCAGCCTCAGCCGGCGTTTCGGCCGCGACATCGTCTATCGGGACCACCGTATCCGACGTCGGCGCCATCGCGGTCTGAGGAGCGGCGAGAACATCCGCTGCCGGCTCGGCAAGCGGTGCCGCCGCGGCGGACGGAATGGACGCGTTCTGACGAACCGCCAGAAAGGCACCAGTGCCGGCGCCTACGGCGCACATGGCGGCTACAACAGCGACGACGGCCGGCTTAGAAAGCATGGTCTGGCTCCGGAAATACACGGCCGAGACAGCAAGACCCGTACCCCGCGCGCCTGCGCCAGTTTAGCGGGATTTGGCCGATTCTGACTGCCCAGAGCGAGCGAACCGAGTCGAAGGGCGACCCGACGAGAGGACACGTGTCACCCGGCGTGTCAGGCCGATGACCGGAGGCAGGAGCGCGACGGCCGTCATCAGAAGTTCGCTGGGCTTGAGCGCTCGCGGGCCGCCCAGCGGGGCGTCCACCTCGCAGTTCGGTTCCCCGCGGCCTGAGGTTGCCGCAAACGCCGCGGGCGCTGCTTGCCCCGCCTCGATCCTGCTCTCGTATTCCCGCAGCCCCTGCTCGCCGAGCGCCTGCTTCCCGCCAGGCTCCTTCTCGCCTGGCGCCTTCCCGTACGGCGACGCGTGCTCGATCTCGGCGTTGAGCTCGGCGCCCACGAGGATCGCGAGACCGGAGAAATAGAACCACAGAAGCAGAATGATCACGCCCGCGAGCGCACCGTAGGTCTCGTTGTAGTTGCCCCAGTTCGCGAGATAGAACTTGAACCCGAGCGAGATCAGGATCCAGAGCACGGTCGCGAAGACCGCTCCCGGAGTGATCCAGACCCACTCCTGCCGGGCGTCCGGTGCGTAGTAGTAAACGATGCCGATACCGGTCACGACGAGTGCAAAGACGACCGGCCATTGAAGAATCGTCCACGCTCGCACGAACGCCCACCCGAGGCCGAGCGACTCCGCAACGGCCTCCGCAAGCTGCGGGCCCGCGATGATCAATGCGAACGACACGAGGATGAAGAGCGCGAGGCCGACGGTCAGCGCCAGCGCGATGAGCCGCGTCTTCCACCAGGGCCGCGACTCCTGGACGTCATAGGCGGTGTTCAACGTGCTGATCACCGAGACGAGCGCGTTCGAGCTGCTCCAGATCGTGAAGAGAAATGCGAACGTCAGGATGCCGCTGTCCTCACTTTGGGAGATCTTTCTGATCTGATCGAGGAGGAACGCGATGACGTCCGGCGGCGCGACGCGTCCAAGGTATTTCACGACTTCATCGATCAGGTTCGTGACCGGAAAGAAGCTCGCCAGCGAGATCAGGAACAGCAGAGCCGGAAAGAGCGACAGGAAAAAGTAGTACGCAAGCTGCGCGGCAAGGCTGGGGAGATCGTCGACATAACTCTCCTTCGCCGTCCGCGTGAGGATCTGCCTCCAACCGAGCGGCACGCGCAAGCGCGCCAGCGCCATGCCCATCGCCGGTGCAAGGGAACTGCCACCTGTGCTCTAATGCGGGGCTCCGGGAGGACTGTATGAGGAAGCTCGCGACGGTCGGCCTTTCGCTCGCCATCGCGTTCGGCGTCGCGGCCGGCGCGCCGTCGGCCCAGGCGCTTCGCCAGACGCCGCAAGCCAGAACCCAGAAGATCGACGAGGAATACACGCGCCGGATCAAGGAGCACACGCAGGACCCGCGCATCAGCACCGAGCTGGTCGATCATCTGCCGGCTTCCGACAGCGTGCCTTCGCCGTTGAAGTTCTTCGGCCGCATCGTGGGCGAGCCTGGGCAGCTCACGTACTACAAGGACATCGTCCGCTACCTCGAGGCACTCGACAAAGGATCCGACCGGTTGACCATGTGGCCGATCGGGAAGAGCGACGAGGGACGTGAGATGGTGGCGGTCGCGATCGCGGATGAAGCGACGATCAGATCGCTCGACAAGTACAAGCAGATAACCGCGCAGCTCACCGATCCTCGAAAGATCCCGGAGACGCAGGCCAGACAGCTCATTCAAACCGGCAAGCCGATCTACTACGCGCTCGGGAGCATCCACTCGCCGGAGACGGGCAGCCCGGAAATGCTCATGGAGCTCGCGTACCGCATGATCGTGGACGAGAGCGCGTTCATTCAGACGATCCGCAACAACTCCATCTTCATGTTCACCCCGGCGACGGAAGTCGACGGCCGCGACAAGCAGGTCGACAGCTTCAACTACCAGAAGAAGACCGGCAAGACGCCGCCACCGCTCGTCTACTGGGGCAACTACGTCGCGCACGACAACAACCGGGATGCGATGGGCGTGTCGCTCAACCTTACCCGGAACATGCTCGACACGTTTCTGCGGTGGCATCCGACGGTGTGGCACGACCTGCACGAGTCCGTGACGTACCTGTACACGTCGACCGGCACCGGTCCCTACAACACGTCCGTCGATCCGATTGTCGTCGACGAGTGGTGGCTGCTCGCGAAGGTCGAGACGAGCGAGATGGCGAAGCGCGGCGTCCCCGGCGTGTGGACCTACAACTTCTACGACGGCTGGGTTCCGAACTACCTGTTCTGGGTTGCGAACATGCACAACTCGATCGGGCGGTTCTACGAGACGCAGGCGTATCGTGGCGAGAACTACGAGCTCAACGTCCCAATCACGACGACGAGCCGGGAGTGGTACCGTCCGAACCCGCCGCTGCCATCGATCAAGTGGGGTCCCCGCAACAACGTCAACATGCAGCAGTCGGCGCTGCTGCTCGCGATGAACTACGTCGCGCGCAACGGCCAGACGTTCCTTGAGAACTATTACCTGAAGAATAAGCGTGCCGTCGAGCGCGGCAAGGCGCAGGCGCCGTACGCGTGGGTGATCCCGGCGTCGCAGCGGCGCCGCGTCGAAGCGGCGGAGCTGGTCAACCTTCTGCGGCTGCAGGGCGCGGAGGTTCACACGGCCAACGCCGCCTGGACCGCGGGCAGTACAACCGTCGCCGCCGGCGACTACGTCGTCCGCATGGATCAGCCGTACAGCACGCTCGTCGACATCCTGCTCGACACGCAGTTCTATCCGGCGGCGAATCCGCGGCCGTACGACGATACGGGGTGGAGCTTTCCGCTGTTGCGCAACGTGACCGCCACGAAAGTGGACGACAAGGCCATCCTGACCCAGCCGATGACGCTGGTTGCCCAGGACGTCAGCGTGCCAGGCTCGATCAGCGGGAACGGCGACACGCTGATCGTCGAGCACAACACGGACAACACGCTTGCGACGTTCCGCTTCCAGCACGCGAGCGTGAAGATGCTCGCGGCCGAAGAGGACTTCGAGGCGTCGGGGCGAAAGTTCGCCGCCGGCGCGTTCATCATTCCCGGCGCTGACCGTTCCGCGCTCGAGGCGTCGATCAAGAAGCTGGGACTGTCGGCGTACGCGGTGGCTGGCGTGCCGTCGGTGAAGACGCACGAGCTCGACGTTCCGCGGATTGGCTACGTGCACTCGTGGGCGCGCACGCAGGACGAAGGCTGGGTGCGCATGGCCTTCGACAGGTTCAAGGTGCCGTACACCTACTTCGCCGATCAGAAGCTGCGCGACGGCAACCTTCGCGCGAAGTACGACGTCATCGTCTTGCCGCACATCGGCGGCGATGCGCAGTCGCAGGTCAACGGCCTGCCGCTCATCGGCGATCCGATTCCGTACAAGAAGAGTGAGCTCACGCCAAATCTCGGCGTTCTGGACCAGAGCGACGACATCCGCGGCGGCATGGGCCTTCCAGGGCTGACCGAGCTTGCGAAGTTCGTCCAGGAGGGAGGCACGCTCATCGTCGAGGGCTCGACGACGACGATTTTTCCGGCCTACGGGCTGATGCCGGGTGTCACCGTCGAAGAGCCGCAGGGGCTGTTCGTGCGCGGGTCCGTCCTCAAGGCGGAATTCGCCGACAAGAGGAGCCCGATCGCGTATGGCTTCGATCAGAAAGCGCTGGCTGTCTACTTCAACCAGGCGCCAGTGCTTCGAGTCGGCGCTGGCGGGCTCGGCGGGTTCGGATTCGGCGGAGGGCCGCAGATCCCGGGCGTCGGTCAGAACCTGACGCCGAACGCCGTTCCCGAGACGCTGACGACGCTCGAGCCTCAGGAGAAGCCGCGGCCGGCGCAGCGGCCGATGGTTGACGAGGCGGCGCAGCTTCGACAGATGGCGCGCGCGTTCGGGTTCAACATCGACGAGCGCGCGCCCCGTGTGATTCTGCGCTTTCCGACCGATCCGAACGACATGCTTCTCTCGGGCGCACTCGTCGGCGGTCAGGCGCTGTCAGGACGCGCCGTCGCGCTCGACGCGAGCGTCGGCAAGGGCCACGTCGTCATGTTCGCGAACCGCCCGTACTGGCGATGGGAAACGCAGGGGAGCTTCTTCCTGGGCTTCAACGCGATCCTGAACTGGAACGATCTCGACGTCGGCAAGCCCGCCGAGAAGCAGACGACGACGGAGCAGGCGGCGCGATAAGACAGTGTTGTAGCGCAGCCCTTCAGGGCTGCGTTCGTGAAGCAGGCCTAAAGGCCTGCGCTACGGCGATGGGTTTGCTTCCCAATCCCGTACGCCTCGCGCAGCAGCCTCACAAAGGCGCGGTCGATCTGCGCGGGTTCCGTGATCCGGAACCAGTGGATCCAATCGTTGCGCAGCAGGTGTTCCACTTTCGTCAGCCTCGGATGGCCGGCGCGGCGCTTGAGCCAGAAATGCCCGTCGAGCCAGCGCTTCTTCGGCATCGCCCGCGCGAAGCGGACGCGGACCTGGAACGCGATGCTCGTCTTCTGCGCGTAGACAGTGACAGGTCCGAACCGGCGCACGACTTCGTCGAGCCGATCGAACGCTTCGCGCACGACGGGATCCTTACCGGCGAAGTGGTCTTCGATCCGGTAGCGCCCGCACGAGTGCCAGATGTGCGCGGTCACGAAGCGGTGCCCGCACTCCGGGCACTTCCAGAGAGTGCGCTCGCGCATGTCTGCACTATTATGAACGGCCATGGACCAGGAAGCCGGCCGCCGGTTCCTCCGCCACACGGTGGCGACGCTGGCGTATCGCGGCGGAAAAGCGCTCCGCGGCGCGCCCTCGACGTTCGGTACTTTCAACGCCGGACCCTCCACGCGGACGCCGGGGCAGATCCTCGCGCACGTGGGCGATCTTCTCGACTGGGCGCTGTCGCAGGCTGAAGGGAAGCAGCGCTGGAGCGATTCGGCGCCGCAGGCGTGGGACGCGGACGTGCAGCGCTTCTTCCGTGCGCTCGAGACGCTCGACGCATATCTCGCCTCGAACCGCCCGCTCGGCTATCCGCCCGAGGCCATCTTCCAGGGAGCGATCGCCGACGCGCTGACGCACGTCGGACAGATCAACATGCTGCGCCGGCTCGCCGGCGCGCCGGTCCGCGGCGAGAACTACTTCAAGGCGGACATCGTCGCTGGGCGGGTCGGCGCGGAGCAGGCCGCGGCGCGCAAGGAGTTCGACTAGGGAATGTGTGACATGATGAGCCGCATGACGATTCGCTCGACGGGTTCTGCCGTACTGGTGCTCTCGGTTCTCGTGGGATCGGCGTTCTCGGTATCGGCGCAGACAACGCTGCCGCCTCCATCAGACGTCGCCGCACCACCCGCCGACGCGCAGAAGACCGCATCCGGACTCGCACACAAGCTGCTTCAGCCCGGAAAAGGGGAAACACATCCGGGCAAGACCGACAGAGTCACGGTGCACTACACCGGCTGGACGACCGACGGAAAGATGTTCGACAGTTCTGTCGCGAGAAAAGCGCCGGCAAGCTTCGGCCTCAACCGCGTGATCCCGGGCTGGAGCGAGGGCGTTCAGCTGATGGTCGTGGGAGAGAAGCGGCGCTTCTGGATTCCGGAGGCGCTCGCCTACAAGGGGGCCGAAGGACGGCCCAAGGGCATGCTCGTCTTTGATGTGGAGCTTATGAATATCGAACCATCGCCGACCGCCGCGCCAGCCGACGTCGCCAAGCCGCCGG
>DATAFJ010000187.1:0-42245 GCA_036257535.1 Vicinamibacterales bacterium
GTACGCCGCGGTCTGGCTCATGGCGGCGCGATGCGCAGCCGGATGCGCCACGCAGACGATCCCGCTGTCGTACGGCACGTTCAGCCACTTGTGCCCGTCTGTCGTCCACGAATCCGCGAGCTCGACGCCGGCGACGAGATAACGGAGCGGCGCCGCGGCCGCGGCCCAGAGCCCGAACGCCCCGTCGACGTGCAGCCACGCGCCGTGCGCCCGCGTCAGGCCTGCGATCTCGGTCATCGGATCGAACGCGCCGGTGTTCACGTTCCCCGCCTGCGCGCATACGATCGTCGGGCCGTCGCACTCTTTCAGGACTCGCGCGAGGTCGTCCGCGCGCATTCGGCCCTGCGCGTCCGCTTCCACCCTCCGAATCGTTTCCGATCCAAGCCCGACCATCCGGCTCGCCGCGCCGATCGACGCGTGCGCTTCTCTGCCCGCGACGACGTGCACGACCGGCGCACCCTGGAGTCCACGGGCCTCGACGTCCCAGCCGGCGCGGCGAAGGACCTCGTGGCGGGCGGATGCAAGCGCTGTCACGTTGGCCGTGTGCGCGCCCGTGACAAAGCCGACGCTCGAGCTCTTCGGGAGTCCGAGCAGGTTGAGCAGCCACGCCGCGGCCGTGTCCTCGACGGAAGCCATCGCCGGGGACATCACGTTCAGTGCGACGTTCTGGTCCCACGCCGACACGAGCCAGTCAACGGCCACGGAAACCGGGATGCTGCCGCCGGTGACGAAGCCGAAGTACCTCGGGCCCGCGCTCGCCACGAGCCCCGGCTCGACGTTCGACGCAAGGTCTTGAATGACCGCTGCCGGATCCTGCGGTTCGTCCGGGAGCGCACCCCCGAGCGCCGCCGCGAGCGCCGCGTGATCCGCCCGCGCGTTGACGGGACGCTCGGGCAACGTCTCGAGAAATCGACTGGCGAGGTCGTAGGCGAGCTTGAGGGGTCTGACCCCCTTACTGGGTGATTCTTCCATCCTGCGACACGGTGAACGCGTATCCGGGTTCCTGGCCGGACCCGGGCGTCAGCGTGTTGTGCGCGAGCGCGACGTCGTTGGCGAACACGTCGCGCAGCACGGCGCCCGTCGGGTTCACGTCGCACCAGTTGCGATCGTTGATTCGGAAGGAGAGCTGCGTCCCGATCGGCACGTCGTTCAGCGTGATCTCGTACCGGGACGGCGGCACGGCCTGCAGCGCGAACACCTGGAACTCCCGCCAGCTCGGATGAATATGCGTGAGGCCGACGCCGTTCACGCAGGCTTGTGCAGACGCCGGCAAGTCGGTTCGAGCGGCGGTCGCTCCCACGTAGACGAACCGCACCGTCGTCATCGTCGCGTTGCCCGGCCCCATCGGACTATCCGAATCGCACGCCGCCAGTCCCACGGGCACCATGAGCACCTTGAGCACCTTATTTGCGCCTGGGCTTGTATACGTGCGTCGAGTGCCCGTAGAAGACTTCAGCCGCTTCCATGAGCGTCTCCGAGAGCGTCGGGTGCGGGTGGATGCTCATCGCGAGATCCGAAGCGGTCGCCCCCATTTCGACGGCCACGACTCCCTCCGCGATCAGCTCGCCGGCGCCCACACCCACCAGGCCCACGCCGAGCACGCGCTCCGTCTTGGGGTCGATGAGCAGCTTGGTCAGCCCTTCCGGCCGATCGAGCGTCATCGCGCGTCCGAGCGCCGCCCACGGGAATTTCGCGACCTCGACCGTGATCCCGCGCGCTGCCGCTTCCGTCTCGGTCAGGCCGCACCATGCGATCTCGGGATCGGTGAAGACCACGGCCGGAATCGCGTACGGCTCGAACGCAGCCTTCTTGCCCGCGATCGCGTCGACGGCGACCCGCGCCTCGTGCGACGCCTTGTGCGCGAGCATCGGCTCGCCGATGACGTCCCCGATCGCGTAGAGGTTGGGCACCGCCGTCCGGCGCGCAGCGTCGACTTCTATGAACCCTCGATCCGTTATCTTGACGCCGGTCTTGTCCAGCCCCGGAACCTGCGAGTTCGGTCGCCGGCCGACCGAGATGAGCACGCGATCGTATTCCGCTTCCGCCTTGCCGTTTTTTCCTTCGAGCGTTACGCGAACGGACTTCCCGGTGTCGGCGGCCGACACCACTTTCGTTTCAAGCAGCACGGCCTTGCAGATCGATTCCATCCGCTTTGCGAGAACGGCGGCCAGATCTCGATCGGCGCCGGGCAGAAGCCCGGCAGTCATCTCGACGACGGTCACTTCGGATCCGAGCGCCGCGTACACGCTCCCGAGCTCGAGGCCGATGTAGCCGCCACCGACGACAAGCAGCCGTTTCGGGACGTCGGGAACCTCGAGCGCCGCCGTCGAGTCCATCACGCGAGGACTGTCGGTCGGAAAGCCTCCCGGGATCGCTGGCCGCGACCCGGTCGCCACGATCGCGTGCTCGAACGAGAGCTGCTCGGACGCGATCTCAAGCGTGCGTGCATCTTTGAACCCGGCGCGGCCCTGGATGTAGCGGACCTTCCGGTACTTTGCCACCTGACCCAGGCCGCTCGTCATCTTCGAGACGACCGCGTTCTTCCAGCTCCGCAGCTTGTCGAGGTTGATTTTCGGCCGGCCGAACTCGAGGCCCCACGCGGCGGCCTCCTTCGCATCGATCGCGACCTTTGCAGCGTGCAGCAGCGCCTTCGACGGGATGCAGCCGCGATACAGACAAACGCCGCCGGGATTGGGATCGGCGTCGATCAACGCGACCTGAAAGCCGAGATCGGCGGCGTAGAAAGCGGCGGCGTACCCGCCCGGCCCCGCACCTATGACCGCGATTTGCGTGGAGGACGTCACAGGAAGATCGTCAGCGGGCTCTCCATCGCCTCCGCGATCCATCGGAGAAAGCGCGCGGCATCCGCGCCGTCGATCGCGCGGTGATCGTAAGACAGCGACAGCGGAAGGAGCAGCCGCGGCTCGAACTGGCCGTTCCCGTACACAGGCTCCATCGACGCTCGTGACAGACCGAGGATTGCAACCTGCGGCGGATTGATGATCGGCGTGAAGGCCGTTCCACCGATGCCGCCGAGGTTCGTGATCGTGAACGAGCCGCCCTCCATCTCCTCAAGCGTCAGCTTGCGCGCGCGCGCCTTCTCGGAGAGCTGGGCGACTTCAGCCGCGATTTCCGTGATCGTCTTGCGATCGGCGTCGCGGATCACCGGCACGAGCAGCCCGCGCTCGGTATCGACGGCGATGCCGACGTGCACGTAGCGCTTGAAGAGGATCTCTTCGTTCGGCAGATCGAGCGACGTGTTGAACTGCGGGAACCGGCGCAGGGCTTCGGCGGCGATCCTGGCCGCAATCGCCGTGACGGTCAGCTTTCCGCCCGCCTTCTCCACGCGCGGCCCGTACTGTTTCCTGAGCTCCTCGAGCGCCGTGATGTCCGCGCGATCGTGCTGTGTGACGTGAGGCGCTTCCCACGCGATCGTCAGGTGCTGCGCGGTCTTGCGGCGAACGCTGCTCATCGGCCGGCGTTCGACCTCACCCCATTTTTCCATCGACGCCACACCCGGTGCGGCGGGCGGGGCGCCGCCGCCACGCGCCTGCGGGGTGGCCGCGCGCGCACCAGCGCCGCTCGATCGCACGAACGCCTTTACGTCTTCCGGTCCGACGCGCCCGCCCGGGCCGGATCCCTGGACGCTGCCGATATCCACGCCGAGCTCGCGCGCGAGACGACGGACCGATGGCGCGGCGGCGACCGGCGCCTCCGATGATTCCTGCGCTTGTGGTTCGGGTGCCTGAGGCTGGCGTGACGCACGCATCTCCAGCACCGTGGCCGGCCGTTTCGCGCTCTCGGCCGCGGCGGGCCGCGATGGCTCCGCCTCCTCGTCCGACTCCGGGTTCGCCTGCTCGACCGCCGGCTGCGGCTCCGGCTTTCGCTTTTCGGCGGGCTGCGCCGCGGGTTCAGCCTTCTTCTCGTCGGTCGCGGATTCGCCGCCGTCGACCGTCAAGATCGCCTGGCCGACTTTTACCTTGTCGCCCGCCTTGACCTTGACCGCCGAGACCCGCCCGCTGACGCTGGATGGAACTTCTATTGTGGCTTTGTCGGTCTCGAGCTCGAGAACCGGCTGGTCCTTGTCGATCGTGTCACCCTGCTTGACGAGGACGCGAACGACGTCGCCGGCGGTGACGTTTTCTCCTAGTTCGGGAAGCGTGAACTCTGCCATTCAGTGTGAGCACCTAAGAAGTTGCCGGATTGAGTTTCTCGGGGTTGATGTCGAGGTCCTTGACGGCTTGCGCCGCGACATTCTTGTCGATCTGTCCGTCGCGCGCGAGCGACACGAGCGTGGCGAGCGTCACGAACCGCGCATCGACCTCGAAGAAGTCCCGCAGCGACTGCCGATCCTCGCTGCGGCCGAACCCGTCGGTGCCCAGCGAGAAGACCGGCCGTCCAATCCAGCGCGAGAGCGAGTCCGGCAGCACCTTGAGATAGTCGGACGCGGCAATGACGACGCCCGGAGCGCCGGCGAGACAGGACGTGACATAGGGTGTTCGCGGCGTCTCGAGCGGGTGCAGCATGTTCCAGCGCTCCGCGGCGTACGCGTCGCGCGCGAGCTGACTGTAGCTCGTCACGCTCCACACATCAGCCGCAACGCCGTACTTCTCGGCGAGCATCTTCTGTGCGGCGATCACCTCGTTGAGGATCGCACCGCTCCCGAGCAGCTGCGCCTGTGCCTTCTTCCCGTTTGGCGCGGCGCTGAACCGGTACATCCCCTTCAGGATGCCGTCGCGCGCGCCCTCGGGCATGGGCGGCATCTCGTACTGCTCGTTCATGACGGTCAGGTAGTAGAAGATGCTCTCGCCATCGCGGTACATCCGCTTGATGCCGTCCTGAATGATGACCGCTATCTCATAGGCGTACGCGGGGTCGTAGGAGAGGCAGTTCGGCACCGGCCACGCCAGGACGTGGCTCTGGCCGTCCTGATGCTGCAGCCCCTCGCCCGCCAGGGTCGTCCGTCCCGCCGTACCGCCGAGCAGGAATCCGCGCGTCCGCTGATCGGCAGCCGCCCAGATCAGATCGCCGATGCGCTGAAAGCCGAACATTGAATAGTAGATGAAGAACGGAATCGTGTTGATGCCGTACGTCGCGTACGCGGTTCCCGCCGCGATGAACGAAGACATCGACCCAGCCTCGGTGATGCCCTCTTCGAGGATCTGGCCGTCCTTGGCCTCCTTGTAATAAAGGAGGGTATCCATGTCGACCGGCTCGTACATCTGTCCGACGTGGGAGTAGATGCCGACGGCGCGGAAGAGCGACTCCATGCCGAAGGTGCGCGCCTCGTCCGGCACGATCGGGACGATGAGATCGCCGATCTCCTTGTCGCGGAGCAGCTTCGACAACATCCGCACGAACACCATTGTCGTCGAGGCCTTCCGGCCTTCCGTGCCCTTATAGAACTCTTCGAAGATCGGCTCCAGCGGCGTACGCAACGGCTCCACGCGGACGGACCGTGACGGGACGGACCCGCCGAGCGCCCTGCGCCGCTCGCGGAGGTACTGCATCTCCGGCGCGTCGTCAGACGGGCGGTAGAACGGCGCTTCCGCAATCTTCTCGTCGGAGATCGGAATGCCGAAGCGTGATCGGAACGATCGCAGATCGTCTTCGTTGAGCTTCTTCTGCTGGTGGGTGATGTTCTTGCCTTCGCCCGCTTCGCCGAGCCCGTAGCCCTTGATCGTCCGCGCGAGGATGACGGTCGGCGCCCCCTTGTGCTCGACGGCAGCTTTGTAGGCGTTGTAGACCTTGACCGGATCGTGGCCGCCGAGGCGCATCCTGGTGAGCTGATCGTCGGAGAGGTGCTTCACCATGTCGAGCAGCCGCGGATCGCCGCCCCAGAAGTGCTGGCGGACGTACGCGCCCGACTCGACGGCGTACTTCTGATACTGGCCGTCGACGATCTCGGCCATGCGGCGGACCAGCAGGCCGTCCTTGTCTTTCGCCAGCAGCGGATCCCAGTCGCTGCCCCAGAGGACCTTGATGACGTTCCAGCCGGCGCCGCGGAACGCCGCCTCGAGCTCCTGCACGATCTGACCGTTGCCGCGAACCGGACCATCAAGCCGCTGGAGGTTGCAGTTGATGACGAAGATCAGGTTGTCGAGCTTTTCACGCGGCGCGAGCGTGATCGCGCCGAGCGCCTCCGGCTCGTCGGTTTCGCCGTCGCCGAGAAACGCCCAGATCTTGGTGTCTGATGGCTTCTTGAGGCCGCGATCCTCGAGGTAGCGCTGAAAACGCGCCTGATAGATCGCCATGATGGGGCCGAGGCCCATCGACACCGTCGGGAACTCCCAGAAGTCCGGCATCAGCCAGGGGTGCGGATACGAGGACAGCCCGCCGCCCGGCTTCAGCTCCCGGCGGAAGTTCTCGAGCTTCTCCTGCGAGATGCGCCCTTCGAGGAACGCCCGCGCGTAGATACCGGGGGACGCGTGCCCCTGGAAGTAAATGATGTCCCCGTCGCTGTCCTTGCTTTTGCCTCTGAAGAAGTGATTGAAGCCGACCTCGTACAGAGTGGCCGCAGAGGCATACGTGGAGATGTGGCCGCCAATGCCCTCGGAGATTCGGTTGGCGCGGATCACCATCGCCAGCGCGTTCCATCGGATCAGGCTCTTGATCCGGCGCTCGATCTCCTGGCTGCCCGGGAGCGGCTCGTGCTCGTCGGCCGGGATGGTGTTGACGTACGGAGTAACGGCCGAAAACGGCGTCCGCACACCCGACTGCCGCGCGCGGTGGCGCAGCGCGTCGAGCAGGCGAACGACGCGATCGCGGTCGCCGTGCTGGAGGACGTAGTCGAGCGAATCGAGCCACTCGCGCGTCTCGACACGTTCGAGCTCGGCGGCGTCTTTAGGGGCTGTTTGTTTCATGGCAACCCCTAATTGTATCGCGACTAGGGCTCTTCCCCGTTACGGTACCAACCGTCGACGAGCCGGTTGCGCTCGGCCGTCGCAGGGTCGAGCCGGATGTCACGGCTGCACAAAATGACGCCGCCGGCATCCTTCGTCATCGACATCACGAACGCAAACCGCGAATCGAGCTCCCGGCTCCTGGCTGCTTCTCCCGCGGTCTCATACGGATCGGCTTCGAAGAGAAAGCTGTCGATCCAGTGCTCCGGAACATCCGGTCCGGCGAGGTGGACGTGTATGTGACGGGGATTGCGCGTTCCGGGGTAGTGGCCCGGCCAGATCGTGCGGATCTCGTACCGGCCGCTCGCATCCGTCACGAGTGAGCCGCGAAGCCTGGCGTCGCGTGGATTGCTGATCGGACGCGTGTAATACCCCTCCGCATCCGTGTGATAGACGCTCAGCTTCATGTTGGCGAGCGGCGTCCGGCCGTCGGCGCCGACGATGGTTCCTGAGACGATGAGAGGCTGCCCCGGCTCGTTCGCCGGCGGAATCGTTATGCTTTTGCCGCGCGAGGCCGCCGCCGGCTCCGCCGCGACGAGCTCCGGCAGTGCAACCGCGAGGGCCGGGAGCGATCCAACGAACTGGCGTCTGCTGAGGTTCTGCATGTGCCCTCCCCGACAGTAAAGACGACAGTCGTCGCACGATCGTTAACCCGGGACGAAATGTGGGACGAGATCACGATCTGAAAATGCGCGCGAGCGTCGCCGCGTCGATGTTGCCGCCGCTCATGACGCAGACGACGGACTTGCCCCGAATCCGGTCTGCGATCTTCCGTGCCGCCGCAATCGAAGCCGCGCCCGCACCCTCCGCGAGGTTGTGCGTCGTCGACAGGGCGAGCCTGACGCCGGCGGCCAACTCGTCCTCATCGAGCGTCACGATGTCGTCGAGCGAGCGCGCCAGGATCCCGAACGGCAGATCGAACGTCACCCGCGTCGCCATGCCTTCCGCGAACGTATCGGCGCGCTCACCTGTCACGCGCGTCCGGCCGCGCCACGATCGGGCGAAGGCGTCGGCACGGGCCGCCTGCACGCCGATGATCTTCGTCGACAGGCCAAGCGCGTCGCGCACGGTCACGAGGCCGGAGGCGCCGCTCCCGCCTCCGATCGGCACGAACACGAAGTCGGCCCGCGGTACCGCTTCGAAGATCTCGAGCGCGTACGTCGCGACGCCGGCGATGAGCAGCGGCTCGTTCGCCGAGTGTACGTACCTCCGCCCCTCCAGCTGGGCGATGCGCTCGACCTCCTCGCGTGCCTCGTCGAAGTCGCGTCCATGCTCGACGACGTCGGCTCGCATCGCGCGCATGGCGGCATTCTTTTCAGGGTTGTTGCCGCGCGGGACGTACACCGCGCACGCGACACCCTCGCGCTGACAGGCGAATGCGATCGACTGTCCGTGGTTGCCCGTGCTCGCGGTGATGACACCTCGACGCCGCTCGTCGGCCGTCAGCGACGCGATCAGATTCAGGCCGCCGCGGACCTTGAACGCGCACGTGGGGTTGTGGTTTTCGTGCTTGACGAGGACGTCGCAGGCCAGCGCATCGGCGAGGAGCGGGTGGCGCAGCAGCGCCGTCGGTTTGATCACGGGCGCGATGCGCGCCCGCGCCGTGTAAACGTCAGCGAGGCCGGGACGTCGATCCGTTTCGGACGACCCGTGCGGCGACCCCTGGACGATCGGTAATGAGGCCATCAACCCCCCATTCGAGCAGACGCCGCATGTCCTGTTCCTCGTCCACGGTCCAGACCTGGACGGGAACGCCAGCGGCGTGCGCCGTGCGGATGAACTGCGGCGTCACGACACGGGTAACGCCGAATGCTTCGGGCACCTGAAAAGCGCGATACTTCGGCCGTCCGAGCGGCAGGTGCAGCCGCGACTTGTAGAGCGCCATGCGGGTCTCGCTCGTGGCCGCGCCTGTCGGCAGGTCCGGCTCGAGGCGCCGGACCTCCTTGAGCGCACGACGCGAGAAGGAACCGATCATGACCCGGTCGACCGCCCGCGCGGTTCGGACGACGTCGATCGTCCGGCGCGCCGCATCCGGGTTGTCTTCTTTCAACTCGACGATAAAGACCGCGTCGGGGTAGGCATGGAGCGCCTCGGCCAGCCGCGGCACGCCGACGCCCCCGCCGCGCAGCGGAAACCCGCCGCTCGAATCGAACCAGTAGGCGGCGTCCACTTTGGCGAGCTGTGCCGCCGTCAGAGAGGAGACGCTTCCGCGCGCATCCGTCGTCCGATCGAGCGTGGCGTCGTGAATGACCACCACTTCTCCATCGGCTGCCAGGCGGACGTCGATCTCGAAACCGTCAGCGCCGGCGGCACGGCCGCGCTCGAAGGCAAGCATCGTATTTTCAGGACCGAGCGTGCAGCCCCCGCGATGGGCCAGGACCAGCGGACGCGGACCGCCGAGGGCACGATGCACGCTTCATGATACAGGGCCAATGCTAATATGGCGTTATGGCGGTCCCGTCCACGCTCGGAGACCTGCGAAAGACGATCGAGGCGGGGCGCGTGCGCCGTCGTCCCGTTCGCGACGAAATCCGCGACAACCTGATTCGCAAGCTGCGCGCCGGTGAAACGCTGTTTCCCGGGATCGTCGGCTACGACGAATCGGTCATCCCTCAGGTCTCGAACGCAATCCTGTCGCGGCACAACTTCATCCTGCTCGGCCTGCGGGGCCAGGCGAAGAGCCGGCTGCTCCGCTCGCTGGCGGAACTCCTGGACGATGCGATCCCGGTCGTGCCGGGCTGCGAGATTCATGACGATCCGATCGCGCCGATCTGCGGCGCGTGCCGCGCGCGCCTCCGCGCCGAAGGCGACGCGCTGCCCGTCGAGTGGCTGCCGCGCGATGCGCGCTATGTCGAGAAGCTCGCCACGCCGGATGTCACGATCGCGGACATGCTCGGCGATATCGATCCGATCAAGGCGGCGCGCGCCGGGCTGCGTCTCGGCGACGAGCTGACGATGCACTACGGCCTGCTGCCGCGGGCGAATCGCGGGATCTTCGCGATCAACGAGCTGCCGGATCTGGCGGGGAAGATTCAGGTCGGGCTGTTCAACATCCTCCAGGAGGGAGACGTTCAGATCAAAGGGTATCCGGTGCGGCTGCCGCTCGATCTCCTGATGGTCTTTACGGCCAACCCCGAGGACTACACGGCGCGCGGGAAGATCATCACGCCGTTGAAGGATCGCATCGGTTCGGAGATTCGCACGCACTATCCAGCCACTCGACAGCACGCCCTCGCCATCACGTCGCAGGAGGCCTGGCTCGCCCGCCGCGACGACGACCATCGCCGCGGAACGGACGGCCGGCCGCCGTCGCTCGAGATTCCAGGCTACGTCCGGGAGATCGTCGAGGAGATAGCCTTCCAGGCGCGCGCGGACCAGAAAATCGACAAGCGGTCCGGCGTCAGCCAGCGCCTTCCCATTACGTGTCTCGAGAACGCGGTCTCGAACGCCGAGCGACGGGCGATCCTCGCCGGAGAGCCGGCGGCGGTACCTCGCGTCACCGACGTGTATGCGGCGCTGCCCTCGCTCACCGGCAAGTTCGAGCTCGAGTACGAGGGGGAGCTCCGCGGCGCAGACGCCGTCGCCCGCGAGCTGATTCGGTCGGCCGTCGCCAACGTCTTCACCGATCGGATAGCAAACGCAGACACGCGGTCGATCGTCGACTGGTTCGACATCGGCGGATCGCTCCAGGCAGACGACGCACTCTCGGCGCACGAGCTGATTACTCGTGCGCAGGCCGTGCAGGGGCTCGTCGAGCTGTCATCGACGCTCGCGGAAGGCGGCGGCGCCTCATCCGAGCCGGCGCTCGCGTCGGCGATCGACTTCGTCCTCGAGGGACTCTACGCGCAGAAGAAGATCGGACGGACCGACGACTGGAACTACCAGGCCGGCGAAGCGCCGCGCCGCCAGCCGCGCCCGGTGGACTCGCTGCTGGAGCGGGAGACGCCCACGCAGGCCGGGAAGAAGCGGTACTACAATTAGCGCGCGCTCAAGTACGAAGTTCGAAGGCTGAAGCAAGTTCGAAGTAGAAAGCACGAAGCACGAAGGACGACGTGAAGTACAGGTATGGCAAGTATACCGGCGACGATCTCGAGGGCTTGAACCTCGAGGATCTGGTGTCGAAGCTCTCCGACCTGCTGCTGTCGAGCGGCTTCCGGAGCCCGTACGGGCCGTTCGACGGGACCGATCACACGCTGCAGTCGCTCCACGACGCGATCCTCGAGGCGCTGCTGAACGGCGGCCTCCTGCCGGAAGACACGCTCGAGCGCCTGCTCGGCGACCCGGCCGACGCAGATGCGAAGGAAGGACGGAACGAGCTCGAGGAGCTGATTCAGCGCATCATCGATCAGATGTACGAGCAGGGGTTCGTGGCGCCGCAGCCCGATCTGTCGGCCGAACAGGCGCGGCGCGCGGCCGGCCGCGGGCAGGAGGCCGGAGAGGAGGACCTCTCGCAGATCCGCTTCGAGGTCACGGACAAGAGCCTCGACTTTCTCGGCTACCGCGCGCTTCGCGATCTGCTTGGATCGCTCGGCCGCAGCAGCATCGGCCGGCACGACACGCGCGATCTGGCCACCGGCGTCGAAGTGATCGGCGCCCCGAAACACTACGAGTTCGGCGACACGCTCAATCTCGATCCGAGCGCAACGATCCTGAATGCCGTCTCACGGCAGACAGACAGACCACTGCAATCGTCGATCGACGTCGACTATGAAGATCTGATGGTCGTCCAGGGCGAGTTCCAGAGCTCCTGCGCGACAGTCGTAATGCTCGACTGCAGCCACAGCATGATCTTGTACGGCGAGGACCGATTCACACCCGCCAAACGCGTGGCGCTTGCCCTCGCCAACCTGATTCGGACGCAGTATCCCGGCGACGGTCTGCAGGCGGTCCTCTTTCATGACTCCGCCGAAGAGGTCCCCATAGGTCAGCTCGCGCGCGTACGCGTCGGCCCGTACTACACCAACACTCGCGAGGGTCTACGCCTGTCGCGGCGCCTGCTCGAACGCCAGCGTAAGGACATGCGGCAGATCATCATGATCACGGATGGCAAACCGTCGGCGCTGACGCGCGAGGACGGCCGGATCTATCGAAACGCGTTCGGCCTCGATCCGTTCATCGTGTCCGAGACGTTTGCCGAAGTCGCCGCCTGCCGCAAGGCGGGCATCATGATCAACACCTTCATGCTCGCGCGCGACTACGATCTCGTCAGTTTCGTTCGCAAGGTCGCGCAGATTTGCCGCGGCAAGGCGTACTTCACGACGCCATACACGCTCGGCCGCTACGTCCTCATGGACTACATGAGTCGGAAAACCAGGACGGTACACTGATTCAGCGATCTGGCGACTTGGTGATTTGGCGATCTGATTGAGCGAACCAGCGATCGGGCACAAATCACCAAATCACCAGCTCACCACATCACCAGATGGTCAACCTGATGCTGCCTCCCGCCATTCCCATCTTCCCGCTTCCGAACGTGGTCCTGTTTCCGCACGTGTTTCTGCCGCTCCACATCTTCGAGCCCAGATACCGGGCGATGGTCGAGGACGCGCTCGCGGGCGATCGCATCATCGGCATGGTGCTGCTGCGGCCGGGCTGGGAGGAGTTCTACGAGCACCGGCCGGCGATCTACCCGATCGGCTGCGCGGGGCTCATCACGCACAGCGAGCGGCTCCCCGACGGCCGCTTCAACATCGTCCTGCGCGGGTTGGAGAAGTTCCGCGTCCTCAGCGAGAGCCACGAGCGCGCGTACCGGCTCGCGCGGGTCGAGACGATCGCCGAAACGCTCGCCGCCGAAGAGCGGCCGCTCGTCAGCGTCGAACGGCGCCGGCTCGAAGCCATGGTCGCACCCGGCAACGACACCCCGATCCCCGACCGGGCGCTCCCGAAGGGCATGCCGGACGAAGACCTCGTGAACGGCCTCGCCCAGTACCTCGAGCTCGAGCCGCTCGAGAAACAGGCGCTGCTCGAACGCGACGGCCTCGTCTCACGATGCCGATCGCTGATTGAACTGCTCGAGATCAAACAGATCCTGACCAACAAGCGCTGGTCTGAGGGCGTGCACTGAGGCTTGCCCAAGTACGAAGTGCGAAGTTCGAAGTGAGGTTCCGAAGTACTACGGTTGGAAGTTCCCTTGGCCGTCTTGTGCGCCGTCGTAGAGATCGCGGTTAACTCGTCGGCCTCCGCCAACAAAGAGTCGAGTTCGCGTCCGCTCGACAAGCCGCTGCGCTTCAACAGAGTCAACCAGAAGACGGATTCGTCGGCCTCCTCGAGCACCGTGCCGATCTTCGCGAGGAACTCGCGGTGGGAACGCGCCCGACGCGCGGCACGGTAGGTCGCCCCCACAGACGTACCCGAGTCGAACAACTGCTCTCCCAGTCGCCGGCTCCCCCTCCGCATGGGAAGCCTCTCGCAAAAGCGAACGACCCTTTTCCACCTCGTACTACTTCAGCCTTCGAACTTCGTCCTTCGTGCTTGAGCAAGTCTCTCGACGATGTTCCTGACCGCCACCTGTCCATGAAAGCGTCCGTTCTCGATGAAGATCCGGCCGCTCTGCACACCAGCCACGACCGCGCCCACGACGAACAGCCCTGGCACGTTGGTCTCGAACGTCTCGGGATTGTGGACGGGACCGCACGTGGCGGGATCGATGTCGACGCCAGACGCGTGGAGCAGTGCGGTGTCGCTCCCGTAGCCGGTCAGCAGAAACACCGCATCGGCGGGAATCTCCTCGGTCCCATCCGCACGGCTGACGACAACGGTCGTCGGCCGGATCTCGACGACGGTCGTGTCGAAAAGCGCGGCAATGGAGCCTTCGGCGATGCGGTTCTCGATATCTGGCTTCACCCAGTATTTGATCGACGCGCCGAGCGTGGCGCGCCGGTGCACGAGCGTGACACGGCTGCCGTTCCGGAAGAGGTCGAGCGCGGCTTCGGCCGCGGAGTTCTTACCGCCCACGACCACGACCGGCTTGCGGAAGTACGCGTGCGGCTCGGTGTAGTAGTGCGAGACGTGCGGCAGGTCCTCACCCCGAACGCCCAGCCGGTTGGCCACGTCGTAAGCGCCGGACGCGATGACCACGGCCCGCGCGTGAAGGCCGCGGCGCACGCCTTTTGCCGATCGCGTGTCGACCACGAACAGAGATTCGCCGCCGATCTGCTCGCGCCCGACGGCGACGACCTGCTCGTCGAACGCGATGTCGAGCTCGTACGCGTCGGTCACGCGCCGGTAGTAGCGGAGCGCCTCCTGACGCGTCGGCTTCTCGTTCGGGCTGACGAACGGCATCCCGCCGATTTCGAGTAGCTCCGGCGTCGTGAAGAACACCATGTTGGTCGGATAGTGCAGGAGCGAGTTCACGAGCGCGGCCTTCTCGAGCACGAGATGGTCGAGCCCCTCCTTCTTCGCAGCAATGGCCGTGGCAAGGCCGGCGGGCCCCCCACCTACGATGATCACGTCTCGAATCTGCACGTCCTTCTTTCGCCCCTTCGTCCTTCGTGCTTCGTTGCTTCGTCCTTCGTGCTTCGCGGCTTCGAGCTCTCACTTCGTACTTTACTTCGAACCTCGAACTTCGAACTTCGTACTTGAGCAGCGTCAGTTCGTCGCCGGCTTCCCGAACGACAGGCGATCGAGCGCGACGCGGCCGTTGCTGACGACGAGCAGAACGTCCCGGAGCACGCGAGGATCCTTCAACGGGTTCCCGTCGACGGCAATGAGATCCGCCTCGAGACCCGCGGCCAGCACGCCGGTCGTCTTGTCGAGCCGCAGCAGCTCGGCCGCTCTCACGGTTGCCGCTTGCAGCGCGTCGAGCGGCGTGAATCCCATATCGACGAACGCCGCCACTTCGCCAGAAATGCGAGAGAGGCTGTCTGGACCGTATCCCGTGTCGGCGCCGGTGACGATTTTGACTCCGAGCTTGTGTGCACGCTGGATCGTGCTGCGCAGCCTCGGCAGCATGTGCTCGCCGCGGCGCAGGAGCGCCGGCTGATCGTAGTCGCCGCCCGGCGACGCCACATCGACGACGGTGATGTAGGTGGGGACGAGATACGTGCCCTTCTCTTTCATCAGCGTGAGCGTGGCGTCGGAGAGATATGTCCCGTGCTCGATGCTGCGGACGCCCGCGCGGACGGCCGCCATGGCTCCCTCGTCACCATGCGCGTGCGCCTGCACCGGCACGTTCTTCAGGCCTGCCTCCTCGACCGCGGCGCGAAGCTCGGTTTCCGTGTAGACCTGCTTCCGCGGATCGGTATCGGCGGTGCCGGCGCGCTCGGTCGCGAGAACCTTGATGAAATCCACGCCGTGTGCCAGGTTGGCGCGGACGACCTGACGGATGTCGGCCGGAAGTGTCACGCCCTTCATCAGAGGCGCGAGCGTCGGGTCGGTTAGAAAGGCTTCCTCCGCAATGTGGGGCCGCACGTGGTAACCGGCCGCGACGACGTCCGGGCCGGGGATGGCGCCCTGACGCGCGAGCTCGCGAAGACCGACGTCGACCCAGGCCGAGACGCCTGAGCTGCGCACGGTCGTCACGCCCGACTCGAGCGCCGCGCGCGCGGCGCGCAGGTTCGAGATGTGCGTGTGCGCGTCGATCAGGCCGGGCAGCACGTGAAGGCCGCGAACGTCCACGACCCGCAGCCCCGACGGCGCCGCACCCGGGCCGACCGACACGATCTTTCCGTCTCGGACGACGATCGTCACGTCCGGAGTAATCGTCCCGGTGCGAACGTCGACCGCGTTGGCGTGGACGATGGCGAATGAGTTCGTCGCCGGTTCCTGCGCTGCGAGGAACACCGGAACGGCGAGCGCCGCGGCAAGAACTATGCGAGTCATTTTTCTCCTTTGCCGTGGGTCCCACCCCACGGCCTGCCACGCCTCGCTTACGCTCGGCGCGCTACTTGCGAGGTTTTGCCGGCGTCTTCGGCACGGGCCTCGGCCGATACTCCACCTTGATGTCGCTGACGGTCGCGATGAGCCGTCCTGGAGAGCCGTACAGCTCCTTGCCATCGAGGCTCACGGCCTCGAGCTTCTCACCGAGCAGGCTGATCTCTTCGAGCGCCGCCGGCACTTCGAGGATGATGAATTCGCTGCCGAGCGGCGCAACGGCCTTCACGGGCGCTCCGGCGCCCCCCTCGATTCGATCCAGCAGATCCTTTTCCGTGCGGAACTCGCTTTGCACGACTGCACGCTGGATGAGCGCTCCGTCCGCCGCGAGCGCGCCGATCGTCGCCGTGTAGCGCCGGAACGCCTGACCGGAGCGGATCTGCTCGTCGGAGTACAGGTGTCGGTTGTGCAGGCTGAACGTCACGCGTGCAGGACCTGTGTGAGAGGGAATCTTGATTAGTATCCCCTTCGCCGGATCCCGCTCGGTCATGACGTCGCAGTAAATCACGCGCGTGCGCACGCCGCGGCCGAGCACGTTCGGGCAGGAGATCTCGGCAGGCGCCACTGTTGGGGGTGTCGCGGGCGTTGCCCGTCTCGACGTCCGGCGCGATTGCGCCTCCGGCGCAGCCGCAAGGCAGAGGATGCAGGCGGCCAGCGGCGCGAGCGCACGGACGGAGCGCGGCATGCCGTCAGTATAAGCCGCACCCACACTGCCCATTAGCGCTCGCGTCGTTGCGCCAGGCGCCCGAGTCGCAGTATCCTGCGTAGCATTCACGTTGTATACCGATATGGTGCGACACCAGCGCTCGCAGGCTCCGGAGCCCTCGCAGTTCGAACGGGCGTACGAAGGCATCAAGGCCCGAATCGCGGACGGCAGTTATCGTCATGGTTCGCCGCTGTCGGAGAACATGCTCGCCCGTCTCCACGGGACGAGCCGCACCCCCGTACGGGAAGCGCTCGCGCGGCTGGTCCAGGAAGGCTTCGTCGAACGCGTACCGGGGCGCGGGTACTTCGTCGCGCGCATCACCGTTCAACTCATTCGGGACACGTTCGACGTCCGTCGCCTGCTCGAAGGCGCCGCCGCCGGGCGTGCCGCGGAAGTCGCCACCGACGAAGAGGTGGCGCGACTGGCCGAGCTGGCGGAGTTTCGTTACGCGGCCGTGGACCCCACCAGCTACCGCAAGGCCGAAGCAGCCAACGCGGAGTTCCACCTTTCCGTCGCAGCCGCGAGCCACAACCGGCTGGCCACGGACCTCATTCGCGACTGCCTCCGGCAGATGGATCGTTTCATGTCGCTCGTGTTCGACATCGATCCGTTCCAGGAGGAATCCAGCCGCGAACATCAATCCATCGTTGCTGCGATCCGCCGGCGCGATTCGGCGACGGCACGCAGTGCGATGGAGGCACATCTCGATCGCAGCAGCCGCCTCATCCAGGAGGCGGTCCTCCAGGGTCAGCTCGAAGGCGTCTGACACGCGCCCGGCCTGGCGTCGTGGCGTCTTGATCGTCGGGCAGTAATCGTTCACTTCGGCGTCCTGTTTTCATTCACACAGGAGGCTTTCATCCATGACGGTGAAGTTCCACGTGCTCGGGATTTCGATCGCACTGATTGCCGCGCTCACGATGCCGGGGTTCGCGCAGGTCCAGACCGGCAGCATCCTCGTCAAGGCGAACGACGCTCAGGGGGCGATCGTCCCCGGAGTCCAGGTGACGATAAGCAGCCCGATGCTCGTATCGGGGCAGATGACGAGCACCACGGACGCGAGCGGGACCACGCGCTTTCCCTCGCTGCCGCCGGGAACCTACGCGGTCAAGGTCGAGCTGCAGGGATTCCAGACCGTCATCCGCGAGAACATCGTCGTGGCCGTCGGCCAGACGACACCGGTCGATCTGGCGATGTCGATGGCGACGCTGCAGGAGAGCGTCACGGTTACGGGCGCGTCTCCGGTGATCGACACAACGAACGCGAACGTCAACGTCACGCTCAGTCAGGATTTGCTCCAGAAGACGCCGAATGGGCGCGACATCTGGTCGCTGATGGAATACAAGGTGCCGGGGCTCGTGTCGTCGAGGCCCGACGTCGGCGGTACCGCGGGCGGCCTGCAGGGCGCGATGGTCGCACGCGGTACGACCAACGGACAGAACGCGCAGTACCTGAACGGCATCAACGTCGGCGACCCGTCGGCCATCGGGTTCGCCGGCTATTACTACGACTATGACGCGTTCGAAGAGCTGCAGATCTCGACCGGCGCGCACGACATCTCGATGCCGACGTCGGGCGTCTTCCTCAACATGACGACGAAGACGGGCGGCGATCGATGGCAAGGGAAAGGCGCCTTCTTCTGGGAGGGCGATGCCACGCAGAGCCGGAACATCGACAGCGAGCTGGCGAACCTCGGATTCAGGCCACAGACGAACACCGTTGATTTCGTGTCCGACGTGACCTTCAACGCCGGCGGCCCGCTCATCAAGGACAAGGTGCGGTTCTTCGGCTCGTTCCGCGACTGGCGCGTGCACGTCAACGTGCCGGCGGCGTTCTCGGAAACCGTGCTGGACGAGACGAACATCACGTCCGGCCTGGCCAACGTGACCTGGGCGGTCAACAACAACAACCGCCTCACTGGGTTCTACTCGCGCCAGTACTACAAGAAGCCGAACCGCTTCCTGGGGGCGACCGGCCTCTTCACCAGCGAGTCGAACTCGAACGAAGACGACGTGTTCAACGTGTACCAGGCGCTGTGGAATTCAGTACTCAGCAGCCAGCTGTTCCTGGATGCGCGCCTCAGCGTGAACACGATCTTCTTCCCGCTGCTCTTCAACGGGACCGAGCAGACGCTGCTGGACAACACGACCGGAATTCGCACGAACAACGAGAACAACCAGGTCGAGCAGTGGCGCGATCGATTCCAGGGAAGCGCGACGTTTCAGTATTACCTGGACCAGGCGCTCGGCGGCCGGCACGAGTTCCGGTTCGGCTTCGACCAGTCGCACGTTCAGCAGCGCGTCATCACGAAGCGCTGGGACGACGTGGGCCTGACCTGGACGAGCGCGACGAACTCGGCGTCAACCGTGACGCTGTTCAATACGCCGGTCGAGACCAAGGCGGCGGTGGACGTGACGTCTCTCTTCCTCCAGGACAGCTACAGCGTCGGACGGCTGACGCTGACCGGCGGGATCCGCTTCGCACGAACCGAGGCCTACCTGCCGGAACAGAGCAGCCCGCCAAGTCCGCTCTTTCCGGCCCTGCCGCGGAGCTTCGACAAAGTGGACGAGGTTGTGCTCTGGCATACCTGGGGGCCGAGGTTCAACGCGGCCTACGACCTGATGGGCGACGGTCGAACGGCGCTCAAGTTCTCTGCGGGTCGCTACTACTACCAGATTGCGGCCGGCACCGCCAACAACGTCAACCTGAACGCGAACTACAGCCAGCTGTACACGTGGAGCGACGCGAACAGAAACTTGCTGTGGGAGCCGGGCGAACAGACCGGCGCGCCGGTGATCTCGTCGGCCGTCACGACAACCTTCGACCCCGACATCGAGCCGTCATACACCAACGAGTTTACGGCCGGCATCGATCGCGAGCTCGTCCCCGGCCTGAAGCTCGCGACCGTCTACACGTATCGCGTCGAGCGCAATCCGCAGGCGACGTTCAACCCCGACTTGCCGTTCGCGGGCGCGACGACCTCGCGGCTCGACATCGGGCGCGACGGACTCGCCAACACCGCGGACGATTCAACGTTCGTGTTTTTCGACCGACTCTCGACGGCCAACCGGATCGTGTTCACGCATGATCCGAACTCCAAGCAGACCTACAACGGGATCGAGATCACCGCGACGAAACGGTTCGCGGATCGATGGCAGCTGCTGGCGGGCTACACATACTCGAGAGCCAAGCTCAAGGACGTCAGCGTGCCGCTGACCGGCCAGGCGATTAACGGCAACCCCAACAGCATGATCCTGACGACCGGTCCGATCGACATCAACGATCGCCCGCAGCAGTTCAAGCTGACGGGGACCTACATCCTTCCGTGGTATGACATCTCGGTCAGCGGCAACTACCGCGCGCAGAGCGGGCCGCCGATCCGGCGGACCGTCAGCACGGCGCTTCAAGTCGGCGGGACGACCACCGTCAACGTCGAGCCGTTCGGCGGCGACCGCCTGGACGCGCTGCGCACGCTCGATCTGCGCGCGTCGAAGTCGTTCGCGATGCGCGGAGACGACCGGATCGAAGTCGACCTGGACATCTACAACCTCACCAACGCCAACACGGTCTGGGAGGTGAACCAGAGCACGGGCCGGACCAACGTCCGCCCGAACGGCGACCCGAACGCGACGCCGGTCAACACGGCGGTCTGGCGGCTCCCGACCGGCATACTCGCGCCGCGGATCATACGGTTTGGAGTGTCCTACCGCTTCTAACCGCACTCCCGGAATCGGCTAAAGTGATCGGGTTATCGGTTGATCGATGACCCGATCGCTCTACCCCTCCCGCATCGTCTGCCTGACCGAGGAAACGACCGAGACGCTGTACCTTCTCGGTGAAGGAGACAGGGTCGTCGGCATCTCCGGCTACACCGTCCGGCCGCCGGAAGCGCGCAGCAAACCGAAGGTGTCGGCATTCATCAACGCACGGTTCGACAAAATCGAGGCGTTGAAGCCGGAACTCGTCCTCGCCTTTTCGGATCTCCAGGCGGACATCACCTCGGAGCTCGTGCGCCGCGGATACCCGGTCTACACGTTCAATCAGCGGAGCGTCGAGGGCATCCTGCAGATGATTCGAATCGTCGGCGGCCTCGTCGGCAAGGCGGAGGCGGGAGAACGGCTGGCGGCCGACATGGAGCGGCGGCTCGACGGCATCCGCGCGGCGGCTCGCGCGCTTCCCCGGCGTCCGCGCGTGTTCTTCGAGGAATGGGACGATCCGCTCATCTCGGGCATCCGGTGGGTCGACGAGCTGGTCGAGATCGCCGGCGGCGATCCGCTCTTCCCCGAGCTCCGCGATCAACCGCTGGCGAAAGGCCGGATAGTCGGCGTCGAAGAAGTGGCGCGGCGCAACCCGGACGTCATCGTCGCGTCGTGGTGCGGCAAGGCGATGCGCCGGAAGACGATCGAAGGCAGGCCCGGCTGGTCGGACGTCACGGCGGTGCGCGACGGGCACATCTACGAGATCAAGTCGACGTACATCCTGCAGCCGGGACCCGCCTCCCTGACAGAGGGGGTCGATCGGCTGCATCAGATAGTAGTGTCGTGGGCGGCGGTCGGCCGCGCGGTCACCTGACCGACCGGCCGATGACCGGGATGGCGTCCTCGTCCGGCTCGGGGATCGACACGCTCGTCGCCGGTACCGTCGAGCGGTGCTTGATCAGCTCCAGGAACTCCGACCGCGTCCGGGCGTCGCTGTGAAAGACGCCGAGCATCGCGCTCGTGAGGGCGAACGAGTTCTGCTTCTCGACGCCTCGCATCGACATGCAGAGATGTGTGGCTTCGACGACGACCGCTACGCCGAGCGGGTTGAGCTTTTCTTCGATCGTCTGTGCGATCTGCGACGTGAGGCGCTCCTGGATCTGGAGCCGCCTCGCGAAGATGTCGACGAGCCGTGGAATCTTGCTGAGACCGAGCACGCGTCCCTGCGGAAGGTACGCGACGTGGCATCTGCCGAAAAACGGAAGAAGATGGTGCTCGCAGAGGCTGTAGAAGTCGATGTCCTTGACGATCACCATCTCGTTATAATCGACGGTGAAGAGGGCGTTGTTGAGAACTTCATCCACGTCGGCCGCATAGCCGCTCGTCAGGAACCGCAGGGACTTCTCGACACGCTTGGGGGTATCGCGGAGCCCCTCGCGGGACGGGTCCTCACCGAGCTCCGCCAGCAGTTGCCGGATGATCTCTTTCATCGTCGTATTGTACATAGGCGCACAGGCGGCCGCCTTGGATCCCGATGCGCTCTATGCCGGGCGCCAGGACGCCGGCAGCGCCGAACGATCCGCCGAGATCTGGGCGGCCCGGCTGCAAGACACACCTGCCGACTTCGAGGCAGCGTGGAAGCTGGCGCGCGCGAGATACTGGCTCGGCGGGCACGCGCCGCAAGAGAGCCGTAGGAAGTATCTCGAGGACGGCATCGCCGCAGCGCGCGCGGCGATCGCCGCTCAGTCGAACCGTCCCGAAGGGCACTTCTGGCTCGCGGCGAACATGGGAGCGCTCGCCGAGTCGTTCGGAATGCGCGCCGGCATCAAGTACCGTAAGCCGATCAGGGAAGCGCTCGAGACCGTGCTGAAGATCGATCCCGGATTCCAGCAGGGGTCAGCCGATCGCGCGCTCGGCCGCTGGTACTTCAAGGTGCCGGGCCTCTTCGGGGGCAGCAACAAGAAGTCGGAAGAACACCTTCGGAAGTCGCTCACCTACAACCCGAACAGCACGGCGTCGTTGTTCTTCCTCGCGGAGACGCTCGCCGTCATGGATCGCGAGGACGAAGCGCGAGAGACGCTTCACAAAGTGCTCGACGCGCCGATCGATCCCGACTGGGCTCCGGAGGACAACGAGTTCAAGGCGAAGGCGAAGGCGATGTTGGCAGCGATGCAGAAGCAGCCCTGAAGGGCTGCGCTACAGATCAATATTTGTAAAACCCCTGCCCTGATTTCCTTCCGAGACGTCCTGCCAGCACCATCCGCTTCAAGAGCGGCGGCGGCGCGTACGCCGGCTCGCGATACTCCTCGAACATGATGTTGGCGATGTAGTACGTCGTGTCGAGGCCGACGTAGTCGAGCAGGGTGAACGGCCCCATCGGATAGTTGCACCCGAGCTTCATGCCCTTGTCGATGTCCTCGACGGTTCCCAGGCCATGTTCGTGCGCCCGGATCGCGTCCAGCAGGTACGGCACCAGCAGGCGGTTGACGATGAAGCCCGGCTTGTCCGGCGCGGTGATCGGCTCCTTGCCGAGCGTCTTGGCGAACTCGAACAGCGTCATGTACGTCGAATCGCTCGTCGTCAGAGCCCGGATGACTTCGACGAGCTTCATGATCGGCACGGGGTTGAAGAAGTGCAGGCCGCCGAAGCGGTCCGGCCTCCGCGTCCTCGCAGCGAGCTCCATGATGCACAGAGATGACGTGTTCGAGACAACGATGGCTTCGGACCCAAGGAGGCCATCGAGCGCCTCGTACGAGCGTGCTTTCTCGTCGACGTTCTCGATGATCGCTTCGATCACGAGATCGCAGGACGCGAGTTCGTCGAAGCTTGTCGTGCCAGACAGGTTTCCGAGCGTCTGATCGTGCGCCTCGCGCGTGACCTTGCCCTTCTCGACGCCGTCGGCGAGAAACTTCCGGATCCGGCCGAGCCCTTTGTCGAGGACAGGTTGATTCACCTCGCGGACGATCGTCTTGTAACCGGACTGCGCGCAGACCTGCGCGATCCCTGCACCCATCAGCCCGCAGCCGAGAACGCCTACTGTTGTGATTTGCATTCGTGCATCGTCTCCACTATTGCGGCGATGCCCTGCCCGCCCCCGATGCATGCGGTGGCCAGCCCCCGACGCGCGCCGCGCCGCCGGAGTTCGAGCAGGAGCGTCAGAACCAGCCGGGCGCCGGTCATGCCGAGGGGGTGGCCCAGCGCGATCGCGCCACCGTTCACGTTCACCTTGTTGCGATCGAGGCCGAGGTCCTTCTCGACGGCGAGGTACTGCGCCGCGAACGCCTCGTTCACCTCGATGAGGTCGATGTCGTCAAGCGTCAGGCCCGTCTTCTCGAGCACCTTTCGCGTCGCCGGCGCCGGTCCCATGCCCATCAGCGTCGGTTCGACACCCACGGTTGCCCACCCGACGAGCTTGCCGAGCGGCTTCAGTCCGCGGGCGTCGACGGACCGTTTCGAGGCGAGCACGAGCGCCGCGGCGCCGTCGACGATGCCGCTGGCGTTGCCGGCGGTGACGCAGCCGTTCTTGGAGAACGCCGGCGGAAGCTTGGCGAGCACCTCGATGGTGGTGTCCGGCCGCATATGATCGTCTCGTGACACGACGTCCGTTCCTTTGCGCGTCTTGATCTCGACCGGAACGATCTCTTCTGCCAGCCGTCCTTCGCGCCAGGCGCGATCCGCGAGCTGCTGGCTCCGGAGCGCGTAGCAGTCCTGCTCCTCGCGGGTGATGCCGTACTCGGCCGCGCAGTTCTCCGCGGTGGCGGCCATCGTGCAGCCGCAGTGCGTGTCGAGCAGGGCGGCCCACAGCGAGTCCTCGAGCGTGCCCTGCCCCAGCTTCAGTCCGCCGCGAAGCCCCCGGATGACGTGCGGCGCCTGGCTCATGCTCTCCGTGCCGCCCGCCAGGACCATGTCGGCCTCGCCCAGCAGAATGTGCTGCGCTCCCGACACGGCGGCCTGCAGCCCCGATCCGCACAGCCTGTTTACCGTGAGCGCCGGCACGTCGACCGGCACGCCGGCCTTGAGCGCCACGTGGCGCGCGCCGTAGATCGCATCGGCGCTCGTCTGCAGGACGTTGCCGAAAATCGCGTGGTCGATCCAGTCCGGGCGGACGCCGCTCCGCTCCATGGCCCCGCGCGCCGCGGTCGCCCCCAGCTCGAGCGCGGAGACATCCTTCAGGGCCCCGACGTAGTCGGTCATCGGCGTCCGCGCGCCGTTAACGATGAAGATTTCTTCTGTCATTTCCCGATCTCAGTAGGTTCGCTATGTAATCCCCCGTCTCGCGCGTGCCGAGCGTGCCACCGATCTCCGCCGGGCCGTTTCCAGTCTGGACCGCCTGAGAGACTGCGTGCTCGATCGCCGCGGCATCCTCTTCCAGCCCGAGGTATTCGAGCATCAGCGCGGCGGAGAGGATCGCGCCGATCGGATTGGCGACGTTCTTCCCGGCGTACTTGGGCGCGGAGCCGTGGACCGGCTCGAACATCGACGTCCGCCCGGGATGCAGGTTGCCCGACGCCGCCATGCCGAGCCCGCCCTGCAGCTGCGCGCCGAGGTCGGTGATGATGTCGCCAAACATGTTGTTGGTGACGATGACCTGGAACTGCGCCGGGTTCTTGACGAGCTGCATCGCGAGCGCGTCGATGTAGAGGTGCGTGGCCTCGATGCCGGGATTTTCCTTCGCGACTTGCTGGAACACGCGCTGCCAGAGGGCATGACCGTGGGTCAGCGCATTGCTCTTGTCGGCCATGCACACCTTCGTGAGCCCGTGCGTCTTCGCGTGCTCGAACGCGTGGTGAATGATTCGATGGACACCCTTGTAGGTGTTCACCTCTTCCTGCACCGCGATCTCGTCCTCTGTGCCGGCTTTGAAACGACCGCCGATGTTCACGTAGAGGCCTTCGGTGTTCTCGCGGAACACCACGAAGTCGACGTCCGACGGCCCCCGCCCCTTGAGTGGACACAAACGCTCGTCGAGCAGCCGCACCGGCCGGTGATTGACGTAGAGATCCAGCTCGAAGCGCGTGCCGAGCAGGATGTCCCGCGCGTGACGCATGTCCGGCACACGCGGATCGCCGAGCGCCCCGATGAAGATCGCGTCGAACTGGTCGCGGAGCATCGCATGGCCGCCGGGCGGCAGGCTGATCCCGGTCTCGAGGAAGTAATCTGCGCCGTACGGCAGCATCTCCAGATCGATCTGCCGGCCGAAGGCGCCGGCGGCCGCGCGCACCACCTTGACCGCTTCGGCCGTGACGTCTTTCCCAATCCCGTCGCCGGGAATGACCGCTATCCGCATGAGAGGGTGATCAGGTTTCGAGGGCGAGCGCCATGCCCATGCCGCCGCTCACGCACAAGGTGGCGAGGCCGCGCGTGGCGCGACGCTTCTTCATCTCGTGGACCAGCGTGACGACGATGCGCGCGCCGGTGCAGCCGATCGGGTGTCCGAGCGCGATGGCCCCGCCATTGACGTTGAGGCGGTCGCGTGGAATGGGCTCGTCGCGAAGGACGGCGAGGACCTGCGCCGCGAACGCTTCGTTCATCTCGACGAGATCGAAATCCTCGAGCGAGAGGCCGGTACTCGAGTAGAGCTTGCGCATCGCAGGAACGGGGCCGATCCCCATGATTCGCGGATCCACGCCGGCGCTCGCCCAGGCGACGATCCGCGCGAGCGGCGTGGCCTTGACCGACCGCGCCCGATCCGTGCTCATCAGGACGAGTGCAGCGCCGCCGTCCGTTATCCCGGACGACGAGCCGGCTGTGATGATTCCCGGCCGGCCAGAGCCGCCGCTCGTGGCGCCAAATACCGGCGGCAGATTCCTCAACGCCTCGATCGTCATCCCCGCCCGGGGATGTTCGTCGCGGTCGACGGTGGTTTGCCGTCCCTTCGAGTCGGTAACGGTGACGGGCGCGATTTCATCGACAAAGCGTCTGGCGCCTATGGCCGCCTCCGCCCGGTGCTGGCTCTCGAGCGCGTAGCAGTCGGACTCTTCGCGCGTGATCCCGTACTTGTCCGCCAGCTCTTCCGCCGTCTCTCCCATCAGCATGTTCGAGAGCGGGCAGAAGAATCCGTCGCGGTGCATCGCATCGACCAGCGAGAAGTTGCCCATCTTGTGGCCCCATCTCGCGTCCTCCGACTCGATGAGATACGGCATGCGACTCATCGACTCGATGCCGCCGGCGAGGACGACGTCCGATTCGCCGAGGAGGATTGACTGAGCGCCTGACACAATCGCCTGCATTCCCGACGCGCAGGCCTTGTTGATCGTCTGAGCGGGCGCATCGGCGGGAACGCCGGCTCGATGTCCGACCTGCCGGCCCGGGTTCGGTCCCGAGCCCGCCTGGCGGGCGTGTCCGATCAGAACCTCGTCGATGTCTGATGGCGCGATGCCGGCCTCTTCGATCGCTCGACGCGCGGCAACCGCACCGAGCTCCGCCGGGTGTACGTTCCGGAACGAGCCGCCGTAACGGCCGATAGGCGTACGGGCGGCGCTGACGATGACGACATCGCGCGCGGGCATGAACTTGAAATGATATCAGACGCCGCGGACTGCGCTGAGACGACGCGGAATGCGTTTCTTCCTAGCGACCGATCTCGTCGAGGACCGCGTCGAGCTCCGATGATGTGAACGGCTTCGAGAGGAGCGGCAGGCCGGCGCGTTCCGCGGCGTCTGCGATCGGCGCGCCGTCCTCCGAAATCAGCACGAACCGTCCGTGGAGCTGCGGCCGCCGCGCGCTGGCGCGCGCAAAGAGCGACGTTCCCGGCAGCCGCGGAAGCTGGGCATCGCAGAGAACGACGTCAACCGGCGCGTCGCCGAGCAGCGCCAGCGCGGCATCCGCATCCCCCGCTTGCGCAACGGCGTACCCGCGCCGCTCGAGCATTCGGACCAGCATCAGCCGGACCGCCTCCTCGTCGTCGATCACCAGCGCACGGGGCCCGCTGCCGGGAGGCACCGGCGTGACGTTGAGCGCAGTCGCGGGTCGGTCGCGCCGCGTAAACGGCGGCAGCGTCAGGCGGAAGCTCGCGCCCCCATCGGGGGACGGCGCGAACTCGAGCCGGCCTCCATGCGCGAGCGCGATGCCGAGCGATATCGACAGCCCCAGGCCGCTTCCCTCTCCGACCTGCCGCGTCGTGAAGAACGGCTCGAATATGCGGCCCCGCAGCTCCGACGGCACGCCCGGGCCGTCATCGGCCACCTGCACCGCGATGCCGTGCGCGTCGCGCCACGTGTACAGGGTGATCCGGCTGCCACGGCCCGATCCGGAGATGGCGTGCTCGGCGTTGAGCAGCAGGTTGAGCAGCACCTGCTGGATCTCGTCGCGGTTCACGCGCGCGGGCAGCTGCTCCGGGTGACTGCGAACGTCGAGCTCGATCCCGATCTGCCGCAGGTGATACACGCGGAGGGCCGCGATCTTCTGCACGATTGCGTTGACGTCGTGGACTTCCCTCTCGCCCGGACCGCGATGGACGAAGCCGAGCAGGTTGCGGACGATCTGGCCGGCGCGAGCCGCCTCGTTGCGCACTGTCTCGAGATCACGGCGCGATTGAGCGCTGGTCGAGCTGTCGAGCAGCAGCTCCGTACACCCCATGATCGCCTGCAGCGGGTTGTTGATCTCATGCGCGACGCCGGATACGACTTCGGCCACGGCGGCGAGCCGCTCGGAGGAGATGATCTGGTCGCGCAGGCGGAGCTCGTCGGTGGCGTCGCGCTCGACGGCGACGAAGTGGGTCGGAACGCCCGCCTCGTTGCGAAGCGCGCCGATCGTGCACGATGCGGGAAACGCCGAGCCGTCCTTGCGCCGGCGCTTGAGCGTCCCCCGCCAGGTTTCATTCGCCTGCAGGGCGCGATCCGCCGCCCGGCCCGCCTCATGGCTGTCGTCGGCGGTGAGCATCGGACAGGTCAGCCGCGCGAGCTCCTCGCGCGTGTACCCGAGCGCAGCGACGGCGGCGTCATTGGCTTCCTGCACGCGCCACGTCCGATCGAAGACGAGGACCTGGTCCCCCGTCTGCTGGGCCACCGACGCCAGCAGCCGCAGACGGTCGTCCGCCCGGCGCAGTTCTGCCCCCTGGACGATCGTCCGCGCCGTAAGCAGCGCGAGCCCGGCGATCGTCGTCACCGTCGTAAGCAGCACGCGGAAGTTGTCGGTCGGGGATCCGAGGGGGAAAAGATAGTAGCCCCCATAGCCAACGACGGGGACCATCGCGAGGCCGATCGTCAGCAGCCAGAGATCCGACGGCCGTGATGCGGGCGCTGCTTTCTCCGCCTCCGACGCCGGCGCTTCCGCAATCGCCCACAGCGTGAAGAAGAACGGCGCGATCCAGGCAAGGTCGTAGAACGAGCCGGGCTCGTAGGTGCCGCGGACGATCGCGAGACTCAACACGCCCCGGATCAGAAATCCGACGCTGTAGCCGGCGGCGAGACGCCAGTACGTGCGCCGCCAGGCGGGGCTCGTCGTCCGCAGTCCGACCAGAAGCATCGCTGCGAGCAACGCGAACCGCTGCACCTGAATGACGATGAGCAGCGACATCTGTGCCGAACCGGCGTGGCTCGGCTCGAGACTCGGCAAATTGATGAAGTACGCGTACGCGAACGCCGTGATGATCGCGAAACCCGCGATATCGACCGCCGTCGTCGCGAGCGCGCCGTGCCGCGGACCGCGTTGCGGCCGCGCGAGAAGGGCGAGCAGCGGCGCAACGCCCCCGCTGAGGCTGAAGGCCGTGTGCCACGAGAGCCACTCGAGCGGCGGTCCCTCGGTGACCCGCTCGAGCGCCCACCCGACGTGGCCGATGACCCAGAGCGAGAACCCGGCCGCGATCGTCGCCCAGAACAGCCACTGGCAACCGGCCCAGTCGCGGCTGCGGCGGACGATCGACACGATCGCGAGCACAGCGGGGATCAGGACGCCGATCCCGTACAGCCAGATCGCGGCCGGCGTGCCGGACAGCAGCAGGCCGGCTATCGCGTAAACGACCGCGTACCCGAGACCGATGGACAGCCAGAACACTCGCGTTCCTTTGCGGCAGGCCTGAGGGCCTGCGCTACACGTCCTCAACGTCAATTTGCGCGCGCTGGAGCTTGCCGCTGAAGTCGATGTAGACCGACTTCCATTCCGAGAACAGATCGAGCGCCGCAATTCCGGATTCGCGGTGTCCGTTGCCCGTGTTCTTCGTGCCGCCGAACGGCAGGTGCACCTCGGCGCCGATGGTCGGCGCGTTCACGTAAAAGATACCCGTATAGAGATCCCGCATCGCCGTGAAGGCACGATTGACATCCTGCGTGTAAATCGACGCCGACAGACCGTATTCGACGTCGTTGCCGATCTCGATCGCCTGTTCCAGCGACCGGCACGGGATGACGGAGACGACCGGTCCGAAGATCTCTTCCCGCGCGATGCGCATCTTCGGATTGACGTCGCCGAACACGGTCGGCTCGTGAAAGAACCCCTTCGCGTAGCCGCCGGAATCGAGGACGCGGCCGCCGGACACGAGCGTCGCACCTTCGTCCTTGCCAATCGTCACGTACCTGGCCACCGTCTCCAGCTGCGAATCGCTGACGCTCGGCCCCATATCGGTGTCTTCGCTGAGGCCGTCGCCGACGACGAGCCCCTTCGCGCGCGCCGCGAAGGCATCGAGAAACTCCCGATAGACGTTCTCATGGACGACGACGCGGCTCGCGGCGGTGCAGCGCTGGCCGGTTGTCCCGAATCCGCCCCAGAGGCATCCATCCACGGCGAGCTCGAGGTTGGCGTCGTCCATGATCATGATCACGTTCTTGCCGCCCATCTCGAGGTGGACTTTCTTGAACCCCGGGGCACACTTCTCGTTCACGGTCCGGCCGACGTCGGTCGATCCGGTGAACGAGACGACCCGCACGTCAGAGCTCTCGAGGATCGGATTGCCGACCGCCGAGCCGCCACCGGTGACGATGTTGACGACGCCCTTCGGCAGGCCGGCCTCTTCGAGAACCTTGACGAAGTTGACGGCCGACAGCGGCGTCAGCGACGCCGGCTTGAAGACGACGGTGTTGCCGCAGATGATCGCCGGGATGATCTTCCAGGACGGGATCGCCATCGGGAAATTCCACGGCGTGATGACGCCGCAGACGCCGATCGGCTGACGAATGGACATCGCGAACTTGCTCTGCAGCTCCGACGGCGTCGTCTGGCCGTACATCCGGCGGCCTTCTCCCGCGTAGAAGAAGGACATGTCGATCGCTTCCTGGACGTCGCCGCGCGTCTCCTTGAGAATCTTGCCCATCTCGCGCGTCATCTCGCGCGCGAAGTCCTCCTTGCGCGCGACCAGAATCTGCGCAGCGCGAAACACGATCTCGGCTCTGCGCGGCGCGGGAACGAGACGCCAGCGCGCATACGCCCGCCGCGCCGCGTCGATCGCGCGCTCGACATCCTGACGGCTGGACTGCTGAAACACGCCGACGATGTCGTCGGCGTTCGCCGGGTTGCGGTTCTCGAACACGTCGCCCGACGCGCTGGGCGACCAGTCGCCGTCCACGTAGTTGTAGTAGGTAGCCGCCTTCAGGGTAGTGGGCATGTCGTCCTTAGTCCTTGGATACGCGTAAGTTCCCTAGGGTGCCGTACTTCGGCGGAGCACGCAAACGTGCTAAAATCGGGCTCAATCTCCTGCAATGGACGATTCAGAAAACCGCGACCGGGAGCGCGTCCCGATCCTCGGCCACCTGCGCGGCGAAGTCATGGTGTTTCAACCCATGACGATACTGGACATCAGCAACGGTGGTGCCCAGATCGAGACCGCCTTCCCGCTGCTGCTCGATTCTCTACACGAATTCCGCCTCACGCTCGGCGACCTGTCGGTCGTCGTGAAAGGCCGGATCGCCCATTGCCACGTAGGAGACCTCGAAGAAGAGCGCGTGGGCTACAGAACCGGCATTGAGTTCGTGGACCCGCCGGAGCACGCACAGCAGGCGATCCGAGAGTTCGTCGAGTCGCTCAAGGCGCAGCGGCGCCGCTAGTTCCCCGTCCCGGAATTCATTTCACGATCACCGTCTGCTCCGCGCGCGGCGGGTTGACGTACGCGGCGACCACGCTCTCGTGGCCCGACGGCCCGATCGCGGCCACTCCGAAAACATAGTCGTCAATCGAGACGTCCTTCATCACGAACTCGGTCACGTTGCCGACGTCAATCTCGTGCTGCCAGTCGGGCGCCCACGCATCGCGCCAGAAGACATGATAGCCCGCAGCGCCTGGAGTCGGCTGCCAGCGCAGGCGGGCGTCGTAACCGGACGGACGCCGGTCGAGCGTCGGCCGCCCGCGGTCGTCGGCCACGATCGGCGCCGGTGGCGCAAACGCCATGACGGCGACGGACGCGGCGTTCACGCGCGCGTTGCGAGCGAGATACTCCGGCGATACGCCGTCGGCCGTGTCCGCAACTGTGTGCTGCCTGGAGTAGTTCTCGTTCGACTCGGTGAACCGGACGCCCGCGTAGCCGTGCTGGTTGAACGCAGTGTGATCGCCGCCGCGCCCGAACCGATCGTGCCGCGCGACGAGCCGCACGCGATGCGACGGCACGTAGCGCGCCGCCTGCCGCTGGATGAACCGCGCGAGCTGGCGCGATCGTGAATCCTCTGGCCCCTCCGAAAAGACCCGCACGCTCTCGGCATCGACGATACCGTTGCCGCCCGCAGGGTTGCCGACGATGTCGTTGTTAAAGACCGCGTCGATCGCGAGCTTCGAGGCCGCCGCCTGCTGGGCGTGCGCCTTCGCGCCGACGAGTCCTTCCTCTTCGCCGGCAAACGCGATGAAGACGAGCGTCGCGTCGAACCTGATGCCGCTCTGCCCGAACACGCGCGCCAGTTCCATCGTCAGCGCCGTGCCGCTGCCATCGTCATTGGCACCCGGGGCGAAGTTGTCGGCGTCGGCCCAGTCGAACGGACTCTGGCCGGACGACTGTCCCGCCTCGCCGTCCGATCCCGAGGTCTGCGTGGGCTTCGGGCGGCGCGCGAGCGAATCGTAGTGACCGCTCACGTAGATCCGGCGCGCCGACTTGCCGGGCAGGATTGCCATCACGTTCCGCAGCTCGACGTCGCGCGTGATCCGCTCACCTTGCTTGGGAAGTATGTACGTGTCGAAGCTCACTTCGAGCGCGGGGCTCGAGCGCGTCATCTCGTCGAAAATCCACTGGCGCGCCGCGCCAATACCGCGCGTGTCCGAGGTAGCTGCCGACAGCGTATGCCGCGTCTCAAAGCTCTGCAGCTTCTTGACGATCCCGGCGAGCCGCTCCGCGGAAATGCTCTCGAGCAGCTTCTGGATGCGTGAATCGAGGCCAGAGGCAGGCTGGACTACGGCCGATTGCAGCACTGCGATCGCCAGGGCGGCGACGCAGATCATGCACGCCATCCGCTTCATGGGGCGGATTTTATCTGAGCTTTGAGCTTTGAGCTTTGAGCTTTGAGTTTTGAGCTCAGTGCTCATAACTCATAGCTCATAGCTGGAAGCGTTAGTCCCTATACGGATCGAACTGATCGGCCCCGGCCATGACGACAATCAGCGGCCGGAGCGTGTGAAGAACGCCGACGGTTCCCCTCTGATCGGCGAGCACCTGCGGCAGCCGGCGGTACACGTGTGGGCTCTCGTCGAGGCCGCCACCGCGCAGGACGACGCCCTTTCGACGGACCCATTCGCTCATCATCTCCCTCGAGACGACTCCAGGCTGAATGATCTTCCCGGTGCGGCGGTTGACTTTGCCGGCGGCCCGGGTCCGCGACATCACGCGTCCCGCGCCGTGGATCGTCGAATACAGCGACGCGCGCTGCGCCGCCTGCGTGTGCGGCTCGCCGTCGACCGTGCCCTGAACGATGACCGCATCGTCTCCCATCGATCCGCCCACGAAGCCCTTCTGACCTGGAAACGCAGGAGTAGCGCCCTTGCGGATCACGACGAGCGACTGGCCGCCGTGCTCCTCGCGCCACGCGAAGTTGTGATGATTGTGGACGAGCTCCAGCTCGCGCCCGCCCAGAATCGACACGACCTTGCGGGCCACCCATTCCCGGCCCGCATACGCGTACTCGCCGGCGAGCGTCATGAGCGCCCAGTAGTCCTGGCCCGACGGCTTGTCGAGCGAGAGGAGGACCTCGCGCTCCGGCGCGCGCGCGCCCCACTGCTGCCCCTGAGAGATCGCGATGAAACCCGAGGCGACCGTGTGCCCGAGGCCGCGGCTGCCGAAGTGCACGCCTACCCAGATCGCGTCGTCTTCGTCGACGAAGACGTCCACGTAGTGGTTGCCGCTGCCAACCGTGCCCAGCTGCGAACGCGCCTTATCCCGCAGGCCGCGTACGACGTTTGCCGGAAGCGCCTGCCACGACGGGCTCTCGAACAATGGATGATCGACGGGTGCATCGTCGGATCGATTCTTCCGCCCGATGCCGAACGAGACCGCGGTCTGAATCTCGTCGGCGATCTCCGGAAGCCGATCGGCAAATCCGGGAGTTCCGTGAAGGGTGAGGTCCGTGCGGATCGCGGCGTTGCCGCAGGCGATGTCGAAGCCGACGCCGACAACCGATACCTGCTCGCGGTACGCGGCCACACCGCCGATGGGCATGACATAGCCGACGTGGCCGTCGGCCATGAGCGCCGCGCGCTCGGCGCGGCTGGCGACGTCATGGAACTGCCGGAGCGTGCTCTCTTCGTGCTGACCGAAGACGGTCGTCTTGGACACGAGCGGACGGCAGCCCTGAAGGGGCTGCGCTACTCGACGCCGCGGCGGTGCGGAGCGACGAGGTCGAGGAACTCGACGGGGATCTCGAAGGAGATCGCGACGGTGTTGCCGGAGCCCGACAGCTGGAGCGACTGGAGCATTCCGGCGTACTTGGGATTGCTGCCGGCCTGCAGCCGCGCGAGCGCCAGGAAGCCCCGGACGACGTCACGAAGGTTCTCGGCCGCCTGTTCGTCGCGCGCTTCGGCGCGGAACGTGCCGGAAACGCCGCCGTTGATTCGTCCCGTCGCAGCGAACCACTTGACGGCTGACAGCTGGTTCCTCACGGGTTCCGGCAGGCGCTGCCGCTCGCGTAGCGCGTCGAGCCGCCCGACGGCCCAGGCGTTGCTGCCCGCCTCGATGTCGGACACGAGCTTCATCATGTCCACGTTGCCGGAGATGTTCTGCCCGGTGGCCTGCGCATCAATCGCGCGCTTGATCGCGTTCTGCTCTCCAACCGCCACGAGGCCGGTGTCGAGGAACGCCAGCGCACCATCGCGATGCTTGATTGCCTTGGGTGTCGCGTCGGGCCCGGGCTCCGCCTCCCCTTCGTCCGGATCGATATCGACATCGTTGTCGTCGTCATCCCTCTCGAAGCGGCCGGTTACAAGGCGCTTGCCGCGGTACTCCGTCAGCTCGCCACCGTGCTCGCGGGCGAGCGCCTCGAGCTGACCGTCGTTGAACCGGCCGCGCGCCAGGACGAGCCCATTAGCCTCGCTCCCATCGGCGCCCATCCAGGCGACGATGTAGTCGACGTCGGTTTCGAGGTTGATGCCCGTCCTCTGCTCGAAGTCGTTCTGCTCGTGGCTGTCGGGGATCGCGGCCTTCAAACGCTGGCGGAACTCGGAGCTCATCACGTCGCGGATGTTCGCGTACGCGACGACGGACGCGTCGGGGGGCACGAAGGCGAGCTCGCTGGGCCCGCCCGTCGGCGATGCGGAAATGGCTGTGAAACCGCCGTTGTAGGCCACCAGGCCCGCGGCGAGGCCCGCCACCGTCACTGCCGCCGCCCCACTCAGAAAGTACCGCGTCCGCCTGGTCATTTTCCGTCACCTCGAGGTGAAAGAGTCCCTAGAGGATTATACAGATGACAGCTGTGAAAAGTTCCAAAACCGGACGCGAGTGTTCGGATTCGGACGCCAGGCTCACTGCTCCAGCACGTATTCGCGGCGCTCTACGGCGCGCATCGCGAGCGCGAGCGAGCCCAGACAGATGATCGCGAGCCAGGTAATGCTCGTTCCCGGGCCGGGAGTGTCGCGGAAGATCTGCTGGATGAGACTGAGTGCGCCGTCTTGCGGCATGGCATGCGGCACGAGGGACTGCAGGTAGTAGGCGACCGTGAAGCGTTTGAGATACCCGGGAAAGGCGAGCGCTGCCTGCTCCCAGCCAAAGATGAAAATGAGCCCGATGAGCAGCGGCCGCTTAAACTGCGCACCCACGAGCGCGAAGACCGCGCCGTAGACCGCCAGCCCGAGCCCGAGGAGGACGAGGTCCTTCACGACGGGGATGAACGACTGTCCCAGGCTCGCGCCGATCGGCGCAATCAGCAGATAGACGAGCACCACAGACGGGAGGACCACACACGCGGTCACGGCCAGATAGGCGAGATACTTTCCGAGCAGCACCGCGCCCCGACGAACGGGACGCGTGAAGAGGTACGTCAGCGTCTTGTCCTCGACTTCGTCTGCGATCAGCGCCGTGCCGTAAAACACGCCGAGCACGGGCACCGTGAAGCGAAGGTAGAAGACCCAGATCATCAAGCCGAACATCCCGGGCCCGGTCATGCGCACGCCGTCGATCTGGCCGACGGGCGCACCCAGGCTGACCAGGAATCGCACGACCAGCGCGATGAACACCGGCGCGCCGACGACGAGCGCCATGAAGATCGTCCGGCGCGACCAGAGCATCTCCCCGACTGACAGATCGAAGATCCGGGCGGCCGAAAACATCAGGCCGGGTGATTTGGCTCGCGGAATGGGTTCGCTCATCGGTCTCGTTGCACGCCCGGCCTGAAGGCCGGGCCTACTGTTTCACCAAGTACTTGAACACCGCCTGCAGGTTGTCGTCAGGCGACGTGACTTCGTCGATCCCGCCGTGCTCGCCTGACGCGGCCAGCTCGGTCAGGCGCGCGTAGAAGTCGTCCGGTTTCGCCGTCTCGACGACCACCGCGCCCTCTTCGAACCGGAGACTGAGCACGTCTTCGCGCGTCAGGAACTGCCGGGCGAGCGCACGCGGCTCGGCGCCGCGGACGTAGACCGTGTGCGGGTGCTCGTCGATGAGGTCGCGGATGTGATGCACGTCCCCCTCGGCGAGAATGCGGCCGTTGTTGATGAGGAGGATGTTCGACGTCATCGACTCGATCTCGTGCAGGATGTGACTCGAGACGAGGACGCTCTTGCCCGCGCGCGCCCAGCCGCGAATCAGACGGATCGTCTTGCGCCGCATCAGCGGGTCCATGCCTGAGAGCGGCTCGTCGAGAATCAGCAGCTGCGGGTCGTGTACGATCGCCTGCGCGAGCTTGACGCGCTGGCGCATGCCCTTGCTGTAGGCGCCGATCTTCTTATCGGCGGCGTCCAGGAGCTCCACGGCGCCGAGCGCCCTCTTCGCCGCGTCATCTGCCTCGCGCTCGCCGAAACCGTTCAGGCGCACGAGCGCGGTCACCCACTCCAGCCCCGTCATGCGGTCATAGAACGCGTCCTGCTCGGGACAGAAACCGATGTCGGTGAAGAGGCCCGGGTTGCCCCAGATCTCCTGACCCAGGACCTTGACCGTCCCTTTGCTCGGTTTCAGCTGCCCGGTCACGAGCTTCATGAACGTGGACTTGCCTGCGCCGTTCGGCCCGAGAAGACCCGTAATGCCCGCCGGCACCGACACGGTGACGTCGTTCAAGCCGATGACCTGGCCGTACCACTTCGACAGCTTGTCGGAGGTGACGATCGGCGCGTCGTTCACGTCACCACCTCCACGCCGCGTACACGCCTTTCGAGGACGGAGATGGAGACCGCGATCAGGCCGGCGAGCGCGAGCATCGACACGAACCAGGGCGTCTCGTAGCGCGGCTTGAGCCGGAAGATGACGTCGATCACCTGCGCGAGGTTCGCCGGAAACGAGATCCACGACGAGCCGGTCCCGCCGAGGATCAGCCGCAGGACGGCAAAAACCGCCTCGCTGAAGAACATCGCTCCCGCGTAGAGAATGCCGACATAGCGGGAGCTCTTCGACAGCGACGAGAGCGCGAGCATGGCGAACGACGCGACGATCACCTGGAGAAACGACGCGACGGTGATCGCGGGGAACAGGAATGCGTTCTGCCGCGCAAATGTGAAGCTCCCGGCGAACAGAATCTGCAGGACGAGGAGCAGCATCCCCGGCAGCCAGGTCACAAGCAGGAGAAACGTCGCGAGGGTCGCGAACTTGCCCGCGATGTACTCCGCGCGCATGAGCGGCTTCGATAGATAAATCTGCAGGGCATTCGCGCGGCGGTCGTTTGCAATCAGGCCGGCGCCGACGTAGATCGTCACGAAGAACACGAAGACGCCCTGCTGATCGATGAACTCGCGGAACGTGTCCGCGGTAGGCGCAAGCATCGAGGCCTGCGGGAAGTTGGCCGCGACGTAGATCTGCACCGCACGCACGATGAAGGGGATCCAGGCGAAGAGCAGCAGCCCCAGGAACATCCTCCGGCGGAGCATGGTCCTGATACCGGCGGCCGCGATCACGGACCAGGCGCGGCCTGGCGCGTCCTTCGACCCGACGTAGCGGCGGTAACTTTGATCGTGGATGGGCACGGTCAGTCTTCACCGACGGCTTTGGCGAACACGTCTTCGAGCGTCGGGACGCTCGCCCGCAGGTGTCGAACCTGCACGCCGGCGGCAGCGGCGACCTGAAAGATCGCGCGTTGATCGGAGTGAGCGGTACGCGAGCGCTCCGCCGGGACGAACACGCGCATGACGTCTTCGTCGGTGCTGTGACTTTCCATGCCCACGTCCTTGAGCGCCGCGATGAACCGCTCGAGGTCGCCCTTCACGCGCACTTCGAACACACGGCCCCCGGGCCCTTTCAGCTCCCCGATTGGGCCCTGCGCGACCACCGCCCCCTTGTCCATGACGACGACCCGATCGCACGTGTATTCGACGTCGGGAAGAAGGTGTGACGAGAGAATCAGGTTGACGCGCTTGTTGTGACCGAGGTCGCGAATCAGCTCCAGCATCTCATCGCGCCCTTTCGGATCCATGCCGTTGGTGGGTTCGTCGAGAAACAGCAGGTCTGGATCGTGGACGAGCGCCTGGGCGAGCTTGATCCGCTGCTTCATCCCGGTCGAGTACGTCTCGAGATTGCGGTACCGCGCCTCACCGAGCCCGACGTAGTAAAGCACCTCGTGCGATCGCTGCATCGCGTCGGCAAACGGCAGCCCCGCGAGCTGGCCGCAGTAAGCGACGAACGTGACTGCGTTCATGCCCGGGATGTGCGCGTCAGTTTCCGGCATGTATCCGAGCCGCGCCCGGATCTCCAGGGGCTTTTTCGCGACGTCGAGCCCGAGCACGCTCATACGGCCGCGGTCGGGCGTCAGAAAACCGAGGAGCGCCTTCAGCATCGTGCTCTTGCCAGCGCCGTTCGGACCGAGCAGACCCACGGCTCCGGCGCCGAACTCGGCGCTCACGTCGCGCAGCGCACGGTTCTTCCCGTACGTGACGCTCACGTTGTCGAGGGTGACTACCGAATCAGACATCTGCACTTGGGTGGACGTGGCTGCGCTACCAGATACGACGATGACACGGTCACAGAGTTCCCCGAAGCCCGAGCACGTCGGCGCGCTCGCGCATGAACGTAATGACGTTGACGATGTGTTCATCGAGCGGGAGGCCGAGCTCCTCGGCGCCTCGCCGGAGATCATCACGGCTGATGTTGCGCGCGAAGGCCTTGTCCTTCATCCGCTTGACGACGGAGGGTGCCTCGAGATCGAGCACGCTCTTCGACGGGCGTACGAGCGACGCCGCCGTGACGAATCCCGCCATTTCATCGCAGGCGAAAAGCGTCTTTTCGAGCATCGACTCGCGCGGCACGCCGGAGTACTCCGCGTGGGAGAGGATCGCGCGGATGACCCACTCCGGATAGCCGCGCTCGCGAAGAATCTCGGTGCCGCGGAACGGATGATCCTCGAGCGACGGCCAGCGCTCGTAGTCGAAGTCGTGCAGAAGCGCCACGACGCCCCAGTCCTCTTCGTCTTCCCCGAACTTGCGCGCATAGCCGCGGACCGCTGCCTCCACGGCGAGCATGTGCTTCCGCAGGTTCTCGCTCTGCGTGAACTCGGTCATCAGGCTCCAGGCGGCGTCGCGCGAGAGCGTACTCATGCGCCCCAGAAGGTGAGAAAGAAGGTAATGATAATAGCGTTCGTGAAATCAATGAAGAACGCGCCCACCATGGGCACGACGAGGAACGCCTTCGGCGACGGACCGTAGCGTTCGGCCAGCGTCTCCATGTTCGCCATCGCATTCGCCGTCGTCCCCAGCATGAAGCCGCAGAAGCCCCCGGAGATGACCGCGGCGTCGTAGTCGCGGCCCATCAGCCAGTAGATCGGCCAGAGGCACAGCACCGCGACGAGCGCAATCTGGCCGAGTAGGATCACCGTCAGCGGGAGGGCGAGGCCCGCGAGCTGCCAGAGCTGCAGGGTCATGAGCGAGATCGCGATGAAGAGCGCCAGCGAGACGGTGCCGAGATCGTCGAGCGTCCGCTGCGAGAGGCCGATGACCTTCGTCACGTCGTCGAAATTGCGGATCGCCGCCGCGACGAGCATCGCACCGATATAGGCCGGCAGCGTGAGCTGGCGGGTGCCGATCCCGGGCAGCGTGAACGAGGCGCCGTTCAACCAGGCGCTGACCCAGGCGCCCAGCGCCATCGCGACGAGGATCGCGACGAGATTCTTGAGCAGCGCGTAGGCCTCGACGTCCTCTCCCTTCGGCGTCGGAACGACCGGCTCGCCGGCGACGGCTTCGACCACTGCTTCAGCACGGTCCGGAACCGCCGACGCCGGGCCGCGGCGCGTCGGCAGCCGGTGCCTCCGAATCAGACCGGTTGCGAGTGGTCCGCCGATCAGGCCGCCCGCGACGATCCCCATCATCGCCGCCGCCACGGCTATGGACTCGGCACCCCTGACGCCGGCCCGTTCGAAGAGCGGCGCGAAAGCGAGGCCGGTCGCCGGGCCGCCAGTCAGCGTGACGGAGCCCGCCAGGACGCCAAGCAGTGGCGCCTCGCCCATCAGGTTCGCCAGGGTCACACCCACGACGTTCTGAAGGATGGCCGCGATAGTCGACAACAGGAAAAAGAAGGCCACCAGCGGCCCGCCGATGCGCAGCAGCGACAGACTGGCCCCGAAGCCGATGGTCGTGAAGAAAGCAATCTGCAGCGGCTGCCGGATTGACGTGTCGAAGCCGATGAGCGTCACGCCGCGCGACCAGGCGGCGAGCAACACGAGCGACACGACGAGGCCGCCGACCACGGCGGCCGGGATGTTATAGCGTGCAAGCGCGGGAAGCAGGCGTTTGAGGTAGTAGCCCAGGAACAGGGCGACCCCACCGAGCGCCACCGTCTGCACGACGTCGAAGGTGACGATCGGCGGAGGCTGCATCGAGCGACGCCGATCCTACATCGCGCTTCCGCCGCGTGTAAAAAACACCGAGCTCGACCAGAAATACTGCAGCGCTCGAGTCCGCGGGTGAATCGCTGATCATGACAGCTCAAGCACTTAGAGAAGTCCGCCGGTTGGCGGACTTCGTGCACCTTCGCACGACGCTCCCCTAACAGGGCCCGTCCGGGCTCGGAGATTTGCTCTTGCAGCAGCGATTGAGGAATTGGCTCCTCGCGAGCCTTATCTGGGTGTGTGCAACCGCGGCGTCCGCGCAAACCGTCGACCCGCGAATAGCTGAGTTCCAACCTTCACCTGACCACTCCGCCAGTTCCGACGGCCAGCCCGTCGTGTCGAGATACGACCTCGAGTTCTACCTCGTCGGCGCGTCGCAGCCGTTCATGACTATGCCGATGGGAAAGCCTCCAATTGATACCGACGGCTGGGTCCGCGTGGATTTCACAACGCTGCTGAGCCCGACGCCGACGCCAGGCGTCGTCTACGTAGCGCGCGTGTCGGCGGTCGGTCCAGGCGGCTCCGGCCGAAGCGCTCAGTCGAACACGTTCACATTCGGAACGCCGGCCTGCTCGTTCACGGTTTCGCCGCAGAGCCGGTCTATCCCGTCTGCCGGCGGCAGTTCCACGTTCGGCGTAACCGCGGCGGACGGCTGCGACTGGACGGCGTCCACGCCGACGTCGTGGATCACGATCACCGGCGGAGCTTCCGGGGATGGCAACGGCACCGTGAGTTTGAGCGTCGGGGGAAACACCAGCACGTCGCAGCGAAGCGGCAGCCTCACGATCGCTGGAGAGTCGGTCACCGTGACGCAGGCCGGACAGGGCTGCACCTACGACGTCACACCGGGCCAGCGGACGTTCCAGGCGGGTGGCGGCTCGTCCACGTTCACCGTAACCGCGCCTGCCGGCTGCTCGTGGACGGCGACAGAGCAATCGAGCTGGATCACGATTGACAGCGGCGCCAGCGACAGCGGCAGCGGGACCGTCAGCTTCACTGTCGCAAATTACACCGGGACGGCGGAACGAACGGCGACGATGACAGTCGCCGGGCAGACCGTGGATGTCGTTCAGCAAGGGCTGGCGTGCGCGTTCGACGTCACGCCTACCAGCCGAACGCTGACGGCAGGCACGGGGACGTCGAACTTCTCCGTATCCGCGCCCGCGGGCTGTACATGGACGGCGACGGAACAGATCTCCTGGCTGACGATCACGTCCGGCACGAACGGAAACGGCACCGGCACGGTCAACTTCAGCGTCATCGCACACACAGGCACGTCCCAGCGCAGCGGAACGCTGACGATCGCGGGCGAACAAGTGACCGTCACGCAAGCCGGCTCCGGGACGACCTGCAACTACTCCGTAACGCCCACGAGCCGGTCGGTACCAGCGGCCGGAGGAAGCTCAACCTTCTCGGTGGAGGCGCCGTCAGGCTGCTCGTGGACGGCGACCGAGCAGACCTCTTGGATCACGATCACCGGTGGAGCGAACGGCAACGGAAACGGCACCGTTACCTTCACCGCCACGTCGAATGGGGGCACACCGCAACGAAACGCCAGTATGACGATCGCGGGCGAACAGGTGACGGTCAGCCAGCCCGGAACGTCATGCACGTTCACGGTGGACCCGTCGGGCCTTTCCGTGCGGCGCGAGGGCGGCCGGGTGAGGATCAACGTCAAAAACTCGACGGACTGCGCGTGGACGGCCAGCGAAACCGCGAG
>DATAFJ010000203.1:0-1857 GCA_036257535.1 Vicinamibacterales bacterium
CGACTGTGGGTGATGAAGGAGATAGCGACGTCGTCCCGCCCCGCGATCCAGCGCGTTATCGTGTAGATGTTCTGCGAGAGGCCGAACTCGAACCAGGCGCCGAAATGGTGCTATGGTGGAAATTTCCTGCCGGGCGGGCCACCCGTGCGGACAGCGGAGCTACGTATGGAGCTCGGTACTGATGAACTGCTAGCCGCTCTTGCGCGCCGGCTCGATATCCGCGATCTCTTTCGCGACCTGAGCGCGATCGCCGCCCGCGTCGTCCCGCATGATGAGGCCCATCTCGTCGCGTGGAGGGAGGACGGGACCGACTGGCTGTACGCCAGCACGCACGATGGCGTGCCGGGACGTATCACAGACACAACGGCGCGAACGATTCGCGACAGACACGAGGCGCGGGTCCTCGATGTCGTACCGGGCGCGGACCGTGGCCTCAAGTCCGGACTCACGGTCCCGGTCCGGATCGACGATCGGGTGGTCGGCGTCTTCGCGTTTCTCTCCCGGCGCCCACAGGCGTATTCGCCCGACGACGTGGTCAACGCGGAGCGGCTCGCCGCGTATCTCGCGGTCGGGCTGGCCTATCAGATGTTCGCCGAGCAGGCCCGGGATGCAGCGATCGAGCGACGGCGCTCCCTCGAGATCGAGGCGTCAGTCGACTTGCTCCGGACGATCTCGGACGTCCTCGACGTCCGCACGGTGTTTCCCCGCGTGTCGGAAATTGGCAAGAAGCTGCTGCCGCACGACGCGTTGGCGATGGTATTCGCGGACGGGGGCCGTTACTTCGTGGGCCAGGCCGTGTCGCCCGGTGACTTCCCCGACCCGCCGGTCCTCACGGTCAAGACACCGATCCCCGACGACTTCATCGTCGATGACATGACGACCGGGCCACTGCCGGTCGTTGAACCCGCGGACGCGTTCGCGCCGGTTGTCGCGGCCGGATATCGCTCGTTGTTGAGCGTGAGGATCCCGGTTCGTGATCGGCAGCTGACGCTCGCCTTCTGGTCGAAGCGGCCGCGAGCGTTCGAACAGCGCGATGTGCCGGTGGCACACGGGATCGCGGCCTACGTCGCGCTCGCCGTCTCGCACGAGCAGCTCGCCGAGGTGGCACGACAGGCCGGCGAGGCGCGGGCCCGCGCGGAGCAGCTCGAAGCGCGCGTGCAGATGCTCTCTCAGGAGCTCGAATCGAAGATTCAGATCCGCGTGGTGGGCGAATCTATGGAATGGCGCGGCGTGTTGACGAAAGCAACCCAGGTCGCGGAGACAGACACGACCGTGCTCCTCACCGGCGAGTCTGGCACCGGCAAGGAAATCGTCGCCCGGTTCATCCATCGTGCATCCGCGAGGAGCGGGGGCCCGTTTGTCGCGTTGAATTGTGCGGCGCTTCCCGAGCAGTTGCTCGAGTCGGAGCTCTTCGGCTACGAGCGCGGCGCGTTCACCAGCGCCCAGCAGGCCAAGCCCGGCCAGATCGAGCTGGCGGCCGGAGGCGTGCTGTTCCTCGACGAGGTCACCGAGATGAGCCTCTCGGCGCAGGCCAAATTCCTGCGCGTGCTCCAGGAACGCGAGTTTCAGCGGCTCGGCGGTATCCGGATTCTGAAGACCAACATCCGGGTCATCGCAGCCACCAACCGCGACTTGCTCAAGGCCGTGGAGCGCGGAGACTTCCGCCAGGATCTGTTCTATCGCCTGCAGGTGTTCGACATCCGGGTCCCCCCGCTTCGCGAGCGCCGCGCCGACATCCCCCCGCTCATCGAGGCGTTGCTGCAGGACATCAGCAAGTCGTTGGCGCGACCGCCGGCGGGCCTCACGCGAGGCGCCCGGGAGGCGCTGCTCCGGTACGACTGGCCCGGCAACGTCCGC
>DATAFJ010000057.1:0-10042 GCA_036257535.1 Vicinamibacterales bacterium
CTTGCCCATTTCCATGTGGCGGTAGATGTTCTCGCGCACCACGACCGCGTCGTCGATCAGGATGCCGATGACGAGCGAGACGGCCATGAGCGTCATCATGTTGATGGTGAAGCCCGCCATCCACATGAAGAAGAACGTCGCAATGACCGAGGTCGGCAGCGCCAGTGCGGAGATCAGCGTCGAGCGCCAGTCGCGCATGAAGACGAAGATGATGAGGACGGCCATCAGGCCGCCGAAGATGATGTTCAGCCGCACGTCCTCCACGTTCGACGCGATGAACCTGGCGTCGTCATGAACGGGCTGGATCGTCAGCTCCGCGAAGCTCGGGCCCACTCGCGCGAGCGTCTCGTGCACGCGGCGAGAGACCTCCGCCGTGTTCGCGCCGGACTGCTTGCGGACGGAGAACGACACGGCATCCTGGCCGTTCAGGCGGGTCGTGGACGTCCGATCCTCGTAGCCGTCGACAACGTCCGCAACGTCCTTGAGGCGCACGGTCGAGCCGCCCGCGGAGCGCAGGATGACGTCGCCAATCTCGTCGACCGTGCGGAACTCGCCTTTGGTGCGAAGAACGACGTCCCTGCTCCCTGCGGTGATCTTGCCGCCGGGCAGGTCGAGGTTGGCGGCGGCGAGGGCATCGGCTACCGACGTCAGCGGCAGCCCGAGCGCGTCGAGCCGGCCCGGATCGAGATTGACCTGGATCTCCCGGACCTGGCCGCCGTTGACGTCGACCGACGCGACGCCGTCCACCTGCTCGATGAGCGGCTTGAGATCGTCCTCCACCATCCGGCGTGTGCGATCCGACGGCAGCGCTGACGAAACCGCGAAGCTCATGATCGGCAGCGCGGCGACGTCGAAGCGGACGATCGTCGGATCCTCGATGTCTTTGGGAAGCTCCCGGCGAATCGCGGCCACCTTCTCGCGGACCTCGGCCGCCGCCTCCTGCGGGTCGATCTCGAGCTTCAGCTCGAGGCCGACGGTGGAGACGCCCTCGGTGGACGAAGACTGGACCCGCTTGACGCCGTTGATTCCGGCCACGGCATCCTCGATCGGGCGCGTGACGAGCGTCTCGACTTCTTCCGGCGCTGCGCCGGGATAGACCGTCGTGATGTTCACGAACGGGAAGTTGACCTCCGGGAAGAGGTCGATGCCGAGGCGTCCCAGCGACACGAGTCCCAGCACCATGAAGCTGAGAATGACCATCGTCGCGAAGACCGGCCGCTTTATTGAGATGTCAGAAATCCACATAACAATCTGTCAGTTCACCACCACCGGGCGGATCTTCACGCCCTCGGCAACCTGCCGCCGTGCGTCGGCCACGACCTGCTGGCCGGCCGAAACGCCCGACACGATCTGCACACGCACCGCGTCCGCGATTCCCTCGGTGACAGGAACTGCCGAGACTTTGTCGCCCGCCACGACGTAAACCATGCGGCGCCCCTGGCGCGTGAACACCGCTTCTCGCGGAACCGCGACGACCTGTTCGGCGCGGTTCGTCACCACGCGCGCGACCGAATACATCCCACCGAGCAGGGATGCGTCATCGTTCGCGACGCGGACTTCGATCCTGAAGTGACGATTGCGGAGATCGATCTCCGGTGCGAGCGCGGTGATGCGTCCTTCGAAGGAACGGCCGGGCAGCGCCGCCACCGTTAACGAAGCCGCCATTCCGGGCTTCAACCGCCCGGCTTCGAGCTCCGACACGCCCGCCTCGAGCTTGAGCGTCCGGTTGTCCGCAACCGCGACGACCGGCTTCTCGCCGGGCCCGACGAGCGATCCGGCGTCGAAGTTGCGCTCGACTACGACACCCGGGATTGGGGAGCGCAGAGTCGCATCGCGCTGAAGCTCGCGCGCGCGTCGCAGTGCAGCCTCCGCCTGAACGACGGTGGCGCGGCTGAGATCGCGCTGTGCCGTAGCGGCGCGGTTCTGGGTTTCCGCCGAGTCGAGCTGCGAGCGTGAGAGCGCGCCCCCTTCGAACAGGTTTCGCGCGCGCTCGACCTCCCTGCCGGCGTTGACGAGCGCGGCCTCCGCAGCCTCGAGCGAGGCCTTCGCCACGTTCACCGCCGCGGCCGCGGCATCCACCTGCGCGTCGATCTCCCCGCGATCCAGCGTGGCCACCACCGTCCCGACGGCGACCCGATCGCCGAGATTCACCATGACGCGATCGAGTGTGCCACTGAGCTTCGGCGCGATCCCGACGCGAGCCTGCGGCGCGAGGTTGCCGGAGATCTCGATTGCGGATTCGAGCGTCGTCGTCGAAGCCGGAACGACCTGGACGGCCGTCGCGGGCGCCTCCGCCTGCTGCGCGGCATGTTCCGGCGCGGCCGAGGCTCCGCCGCACGCCGAGAGCGCCGCGGCCGAAAGGACCAAAGGTGCCAGGCGGTTCATCACGAAACTCCTAACTGCGTCGCTCGGTGCCTTCAGAGGGCACCATGCATGTGACATCTGATGGTCGAAACGTGACCGCGCTGCCGGCGCGCAGGCCGGCAATCGCCGCCTCGAGGGTGTCGCGTGCGAGCGCGTCCGGATCCTCGTCGGGGCTGAGGCGGTTGCAGAGCTGTATCACCGCCGGTCCGTGTACTGCGGCCCACAGAACGTGAAACGCCGCGTCCGGGTCCAGGCTGGACGGGAAGAGCTTCGCCTCGATGCACTGACGGAAGCCGTCGGCGGCGCGGCGCAGCATCTCCTGCACGAATCCGAACCGCTCCCAGTGCTCGCTGATGCGCGGCACCGTCCGGTCCACGAACATCAAATGGAAGTACTCGGGGTGCCGGCGGCTGAAGAGGTAGTACTGCCAGAAGCCGTCGCGAAGCGAGTCGAGCGGATCGCCCGAGTCGCGCGGCGATCCCACGGCCGCGGCCAGCGCGCGGAACCCCTCTTCGGCGAGCGCGAAAAAGATGTCGTCCTTCCCGGGGAAATAGCTGTAGAGCGCCGCAGGGCTGTACTCGATCCGATCTGCGATCTTGCGGATCGAGACGTTGTGATAGCCCTCGGCGACGAACAGTTCAGTTGCGGCGTCCAGAATCTTGCGGCGGACCGCCTCGCGCTCCCGCTCCTGTCTTTCTTTGGTTCCCATTGTCTAATTGAACAGTGTTCAATGATCCAACGCTGTTAGACGTTTCGTCAAGGCGGACGGTTCCCGCCCTGACTCATAGCCGTCTAACTGTCCTGTTTAGCTAGGCTTGGCCGGAGGGTGATTTTCTCGATCGGGCGCGGCCGCCGGAGCCGCGCGGCTGCCTGGTGCTCGTCCGGCGGGGCTTGGAGCTCTCGCCGCCAGCCTTCCGACGGCGGCGGGCGTTCTGCTCGCCGGCGGCGGCACGGGCCAGCATTTCGGCGGTCGTATCGGTCACATGCGCCGACGACTCGTCCTCAATGTCGCTCTCGAAGCTCGCGACGCCCTCCGCGTTGACGGGTTCGTCGATATCACTCGCGGCAACCGGCTCCGCCTCGTAGAGCGGCGCGTCGGCCGCAACCCCCGCCTCCTGAACCGCCGCGCGATCCACCGGAGCGAAATCGCGGACGGTCGAGCCGAGCTGAGATCCCGGGAACACCCTGAGCGCACCGCGGCGATCCCGCTCGAGGCGCAGCAGCCCGTCGCGCTGACAGGCACGAAGGAGGTCCATGAGACCGCCGAAACCAAACCGGCGCTCGTCGAACGACGCATCGGCGGCGCGCAGCGCCTGCCGCACGTTCCTCACGTACATCGGGAAGCGAAGCGCCGTCGATCGGCCAAGCAGGCGCCGGACTTCAGCGACACCTTCCGTCTGAAGCGCCGGATCGGCGGGAACCGGAGGCGCGACCGGAGGCGCGAATGGAACGACCTGCGCGGGCTCGGCAATTCCCAGCGTGCCAGGGTCGCCCTCCTCGACTGAGCCGCGCTCGTCGTCTTTCAGCTCGACGAGGATGTTGCGGCCCGCGACCTTGAGCGAAACGACGCCAGATTTCTCCAGCCGCTCGGCAAAATCGCGGAACGTGCTCGCACCGTAGTTGCGCTCCGAGAACGTGGAGTCGAGCTGCAAGAGCGTGCTCTTGAGGAGCCCGAGCTGCGGCGACACTTCGCGGTCGGCGAGGACCTTCAGCGCCCGCCGCACGAGCGGGATCGCCAGCTCGATCGGCTGCGCCTCGCCGCGTGCCGAGCCGCGCCCGCGATCGGGACTGCGCCGGCCGTTGACGCCGATCAGGTTCTCGTAGGCGATGAACTCGTGGCAGTTCGTCTGCAGGATGTTGCTCGTGAACGAGCGGCCGCCAACGACGAACACCTTCTTGTCGTACTGCTTCAGCTTTTCGACGAGGCTGATGAAGTCGCTGTCGCCCCCGACGATGACGTAGGCGTTGATGTGCGGGTGCGTGAAGGCCATCTCGAGCGCGTCGAGCGCGAGGTTGATATCCGCGCCGTTCTTGTCGCCCCCCGGCGTCAGGTTGCGCTGGACCATCTTCATCGCGTGCTGCGTCAGCGTCCGGCTGTGGTCGCCGGCGCGCTTCCAGTCGGAATAGGCCGTCTTGGAAACGACCTCGCCGCGCTCTTTCAGCGCCTCGAGGACGGGGCCGATATCGAACTGCGCGCCAAGGGTGGTGCGGACGCCAATCTCGATGTTGTCGAAGTCGACGAATACTGCGATTTTCAAACGTGATTCTAGGTTCACAAAGGGTCTTCCATCTCTTTCCGAAACACTCAGTGTATCATCCTGCCTCGCCGCAGCGAGGGATTCCTATGGCAACGAGCGCGCCGCGTCCGCACCCGCCGGGCGTCTTCTGCTGGTCCGAGCTCGCCACGAAGGATGCGAAGGCCGCCGCGGAATTCTACACGGCGCTCTTCGGCTGGGCCGTATCCGAGAACCCGACCGACATGGGCCCCTACTATGTGTTCAAGCTCGACGGCGACGACGTCGGAGCCGCGTACGACGAACGCGCCGAAGAGGGCCATCCCCACTGGAACTCGTACGTCGCCGTCGCAAACGCCGATGAGTCGGCTTCGCGCGCTGCCGAACTCGGCGGCACGGTCATCGCGCCGCCTTTCGACGTGTTCGACATGGGCCGCATGGCCGTGCTCCGCGATCCCGCGGGTGCATTCTTCAGTCTCTGGCAGGCCAAGAAGAACGTCGGGGCGATGCGCAAGAACGAACCGGGCACGCTCTGCTGGAACGAGCTCGCCACGACCGACGTCGCCGGCTCCGAAAAGTTCTATAAGGCGCTCTTCGGCTGGACCGCGAAGAAGGGGACCGCGCCGCCGGGAGAGTACATCGAGTTCCACAACAAGGGCGAGGCGGTCGGCGGCATGCTCCGCATCCAGCCAGAATGGGGCAGCGTGCCCCCGCACTGGCTGCCCTACTTCGCCGTCGTCGACTGCGACGCGAGCGCCGATCGCGCCAGTGAGAACGGCGCCGCCCTACACGTACCGCCGACGGACATCCCGCAGGTCGGACGCTTCGCCGTCGTCCGCGATCCGCAGGGCGCGGCGTTCGCGATCATTGCATTGAGAGAGGCTGCGTAGAAGACCTCCGCCGTTCTTCGTGCTTGGTTCTTCGTGCACCGAGCATGGAGGCCGCCTCCCGCGACCCTCTGATTTCGAGGACGACGGCGGTGACAAAGAGGATCGCGCCGACCAGGGCTGGCGCCAGGTGAACGAAGTCGGTGTAGCCCTCGGCGAAGTGCACGCCGATTGCGCACCCGAATCCCGCCGCCCCGGCGGCGACAATGGCCTCCAGAAACGATCGGCTGGGCGGCGCATACCAGGCGCAGAACGCAATCAGCAGACCGGTCGACATCAGCCCGCCGCCGAAGCCGGCGCGATCGTGCGCGATGAGCGGAATGAGCCGCGGGGTGATCCGATCGAGCGCCGCCCGATCGAGCCCCATGAACTGCAGATCCTGCGGCACGAACACCTGGGTCATGCCGACGAAGAGAATCGTGAGACCGGCGGCAACCAGTCCGCCTGCCGTTCCGAGAAGCATCCACCTCGCCGCCCGAAGCGTCGTGGGCGCCCCAGGCGCCCGCGTCAACCATGAGGCCGGCGGCCTTACGGCGAGCCGCGACGACGCGATGAGGCCTACGAGAAACGTGGGCAACAGCGCCAGCGTGGCGGCGCCGTGCCACGTATCGAGGTAGCCGTAACCGAGATACGCGAGAAAGCTGACGAAACCGGCCGCCCCGCTGACGGCGAAGGCCCGCCAGGCCCAGCGCTCACCGTCCCGCAAAGGAAACGCCGCGAGCCATAAATAGAGGATCGCCACTGAGATCAGCGTCCCTCCGAATGCGACGCGGTCGTGGAACATGAAGGCAACGATCCGGCAGTTGGCGTGATGGCACAGCTCATCGGCGCTGATTCCCAGGAAGGCGATGTCGTGTGGCAGGAACTCGCGCCGCGTCGCCAGAAAGATCGCGAACAGGCCAGAGACGAAGAGGGCGACGCCCGTCAATGAGAGGAGCGGACGCCCGTCGCCCACGAGGGCTGGTAACAACCCGCGATCCGGGGGCGCGCCGTGCCGGGTCACTGCTGCGCCGCCCCTACCATCATCTTCCTGATGAGCAGCCAGGGGCTGCCGTGCGACGGATAGTTCGTCTGGACCGGCTGCCCCTTCGCGTCGCCCACGAGTCCGTTCAGCTCCCAGCTCTCGGGACCGCTGACCGCATCCAGGTTCGCCCAGAAGTCCGTCGTGATCGCGTTGTAAGTGACATCCGCGAGGATCTCGGCCTTCTTCCCGTTGCGAATCGCCCAGAAGCAGTCGCCGCCGAACTGGCCGTTGTACCGCTGCTGGTCGATGCTGAAGCTGCCGCGGCCGTCGATCAGCACGCCGTCCTTGACGCTGGCGATGATCTGCTCCGGCGTCGGTGAGCCGGCCGGGCCCGCGTCCACGTGAACGTTAGGCATCCGCAGGAACGGATAGTTCCGCCAGTGATTCGCAAACGTGCAGCCTCGGCTCTCTTTCTCGCCGACGAAGTGCGCGGTCTCGCGGTTGGTCTGCAGCGCAACCAGGATTCCCTCTCGCACGAGCGGCCACTGCTGCGTCTTCACCCCGTCGTCGTCGTACGCGACGGTCGCCATCCCGCCGGGAATCGTGCGGTCCGCCGTCACGTTGAAGTGCTTCGAGCCGTACTTCAGTCTGCCGACGTCGGACAGCTTCACGAACGACGTGCCTGCGTAGTTCGCTTCGTATCCGACGACGCGATCCAGCTCCGTGGCATGAGCGACGATCTCATGAATCGTCAGCGACGCGTGTGAGGGTGTGAGCACGAGATCCTTGACACCGACCGAGACCGGCTTCGCGCGCGCGAACTCGACGGCCTCCGCCGCGACCCGTTCCGCGTGATCGAGCATCCTGGCGTCGGTGACGATCTCGTAGCCTCCCGTTTTCGGCGACGGAAAGTACATGCGCGAGCGCACGACGCGCTGATATCGCGCCGACGCCAGTGATGCCGGGGACGTCCGGTAGAGATCCTGCTCGATGTGCGAGCCCTCACTCGTGGCGACGTATTTCCATTCGTGTTGTGCGTAGATGCGCGTAATCGCGCGCGAGACGTCCTTGTTCTTCAGGATCGCCTCGTTGACGGCAAGGACGTGTGCCGCGAGCTCGTCGAGCGGCACCTCGAACACGTCGCGCGTGATCGGCGTCCGGAAGTAGTCGACGTACGGCTCTACCGGCGCCAGGCGCACGTCGAACTTCTTCGCGATGCTGCTGGCGCGCGCGACGTCCGCCGCGATGCGCGTCACCCGGCGGACTTCCTCGGGCGTGACGATGGGGCTGGACGAGAATCCCCACGTGCCGTTCACGATCACGCGGACGCCGAAGCCGAACGTATCGCCGCGTGAATTGTCGGCGGGGCCGCCGCCGCCGCCGAACCCGCCGCCCCCGCCGCCGCCGCCGCCCGGTCCACCTCCCCCGGCAAGCACGCGATCGCGCGCCGCGACGCTCAATTCGCGATTCCGGGTGATTCGAAGGTCTGCATACGAGGCCCCGAGCTTTTTCGCCTCGCCGAGCGCGATGTCGGCGAGTTCTCGAAGCTTCGCATCACGCGGCGCGCGCGGCTGAGCGAGAAGATCCAGGAACGCATCCGAGACGCAGGCCGCGCCGGCCGTGGCCGCCGTGGCCTCGAGGAATCGACGTCGTGTCGGCATCGGCGGATTCTACCCGGCAGCGCGCGCGCTTGGTAGACTCGCCGCCGGTGAACGTGTTCATCGCAGGCGCGACCGGTTATCTCGGCACTGCCCTGGCGCCAGCGCTTCTGGCGCGGGGCCACGGCGTCACGGCGCTGGCGCGAACGAGCAGCGCCGCACGAATCGACGCACGCTGCCGCGTCGTCATCGGCGACGCCCTCGACGGGCGGACGTTCAGCGCCGCGATCGACGGCTGTGAAACGTTCGTTCACCTGGTCGGCACGGCGCATCCGAGCCCGCGGAAAGCCGCTCTCTTCCGCAGCGTCGATCTCGTCTCCGCGCGCGAATCGATCGCCGCGGCGGTCGCGGCTGACGTCGGCCATTTCGTCTACGTCAGCGTGGCGCAGCCGGCGCCGATCATGAAGGCGTATCAGGCCGCACGCGCCAACGCCGAAGAGGCGGTTCGCGCGGCCGGACTGAACGCCACCATCCTGCGCCCCTGGTACGTGCTCGGTCCGGGACATCGCTGGCCGCTCGCGCTGGTTCCGGTGTACTGGCTGCTGGAGCGCCTGCCGGCCACGCGCGACGCCGCGCGCCGCCTCTGTCTCGTCACGCGGCCGCAGATGATCGATTCACTCGTGTGGAGTGTCGAGCATCCCGCGCAAGGGATTCGTATGATCGAGTCGCCGAACATACGCGCTATTCGTCGTGCACCGCCCTGACGGGAGCTCAGACACCAACTTGGTTGGTAGGGGTCGCCGCCCTGGCGGTCTGGGGATCGTAGGCGAGGTTCGGCCCGAGCCAGCGCTCGACTTCCTCGAGGCTCAGCCCTCTGCGGCTCGCGTACGACTCGACCTGATCGAGCCCGATGCGGCCGACGTTGAAGTACTTCGCCTCGGGGTGGCTGAAGTACAGCCCGCTGACGCTCGCGGCCGGCCACATCGCGCCCGACTCGGTCAGCGACATCCCGAGCGCACGAGCGTTCAGCAGATCGAACAGCACGAACTTCTCGCTGTGGTCCGGGCACGCGGGATATCCGAACGCCGGGCGGATGCCGCGATACCGCTCGGCAATGAGATCCTCGGCCGACAGATTTTCGCGGTCGCCGTAGCCCCATTCCCTGCGCGCGGTCGCGTGCAGGTATTCGGCAAACGCCTCGGCGAGCCGGTCGGCGATCGCCTTGACCATGATGGCGTGGTAGTCGTCGTGGTCGCGCTCGTACGCGGCCGCGAGCGCCTCGGCTCCCTGGATGCTGACCGCAAACGCGCCGATGGAGTCGCGGACGCCCGTCGCCCGCGGGGCGACGAAGTCCGCCAGGGATCGATTCGGGCGGCGATCGGCGATCTCCTCCTGCTGCCGCAGCATCTGGAAACGCGCCAGCTCGTCGCGCCGCGAGTCGTCTCTATAGAGGATGATGTCGTCATCTTCGCTCGCCGCCGGCCAGAAACCGTACACGCCGCGCGGCACGAGCAGTTTCTCAGACGCGATCTGATCAAGCAGCGCGCGCGCGTGCTCGTAGAGCTCACGTGCGGCGGCGCCGTACTGCGGGTGGTCGAGGATCCCCGGGAAGCGGCCTCTGAGCTCCCATGCCGAGAAGAAGAACGTCCAGTCGATGTACCGCGACAACGTCTCGATCGACACGTCATCCACGGCCCGCCGGCCGAGGAACGTCGGTGCCGGGACGTCCAACGTTTTCCAGTCCGAGCGCAGCCGGTTGTCGAGCGCCGCGGCATACGACAGGAGCGGCCTGTCGCGTCGGGCGCCGTACTGCACGCGGAGTGTCTCCTGCTCCTCCCGGGTCTTCCGGATGAAGCCGTCGCGTGCGGAGGGGCTGAGCAGGCTCGAGACAACGTCCACCGCGCGAGAGGCGTCGAGCACGTGTACCGTCGATTCGCTGTACTCGGGCGCAATCTTGACGGCCGTGTGCTGGCGGCTCGTCGTGGCGCCGCCGAT
>DATAFJ010000236.1:0-4877 GCA_036257535.1 Vicinamibacterales bacterium
TTTGCTCGGGGAGACGTTGTTTACGCGTACAGCTTCGCGAATCCGAAAGGGGGCTTTTACGCGGAGTACGTCGTCGTGGCCGCGGAGAACGTGAGCAGGCTTCCTGAAAGTCTCCGTCTCAAAGAGGCCGGCGCGATTGCCGCTACGGGCCTCACCGCGCTCCAGGGCATAGACGACGTGCTTCACGTGAAGCGCGGCGAAGCCGTCGTGATTCACGGCGCGTCGGGCGGCGTAGGGAGCCTCGCGCTCCAGTTCGCGAAGATGCGGGGCGCGCGCGTGCTGGCCACGGCCTCAGGGCGGGACGGCATCGCATTCGTTCGCCGGCTCGGCGCGGATGCCGCGGCCGACGGACGGCGCGATGACCTCCGGGCGGCAGCGTTGGAATTCGCGCCCGGTGGTGTGGACGCCGTCCTCGCGCTGAGCGGAGGGAAACCGCTTACGCGCCTGCTCGATGCGGTCCGGCGTGGTGGCCGCCTCGCGTTTCCGAACGGCGTGGAGCCCGTTCCACGCAAGCGGCGCGGTCTGTCGCTCGAGTCCTACGATGCAACGCCTGGCGTCCGCGAGCTCGCGCGGCTGGGCCGAACCATCGACGCGGCGCGACTCACGGTGCCGGTCGCCGCCTCGTACTCTCTCGCACAGGCCGCGAAGGCGCACCAGCGACTCGCCAAGGGTCACGTGCTCGGCAAGCTCGTGCTGCGCGTACGGGGACGATAGAGGTATCTTCAGAATCCAACCGTCACGCCGGCTGCTACCCGGCGTGGCGTCAGTCGCTCGACGAACCCAATCGCTTCGCCGCCGGGCCCGAACGTCCCGCGCGTCGCGGCCGTGTTCGAGTTGTCGAAAAGGTTTACCACTTCGACGAACGCGTTTAGGCGGCGCTCACCGAATCGAACGGCTCGATCGGCCCGCAGGTCGAAACGGGAGTACGCCGAGAGCCGTACGTCGTTGCGTCGTTCACCCAGAAAGAGGCCTCCACCGCGAGATGACAGATAACCGGGTATCGGGACGCCCGTGCCGATGCGCACCGTCGCGCCGATGCTCGTCGAATCGCGCCAGCGATACGACCCGAATGCCGTTAGCGCGTGGCGCTGATCGAAATCGGCCGAGTATGTCTCTCCGCGCGCGGCGTCGGTGTACCGCGCGCTTCCGTATGTGTACGCGCCCCACCCTGACAGGCCGCCGGGGCTCCGCCGCTCGATGACGAGCTCGACACCGCGTGCCGATCCGGCGAGCAGTCCGTCGTTGCGATCGCGAACTCCGTGCTCGCGCCGATTGTAAAAAGTCGCCTCGACATGAACGTCGACGGTCAGCTGCCGCCGGATGCTGACATCCGAGTGGGTCGCGCGCTCAGGTTGCGGGCGGTCCGCGGCGACGGCGCCGTACGGGCGTCCACCTTCGGGAAACTGGTGGGAGATACCCGCCGATGCCGCGACCGTCCAACGGCCCAGTCCCAGTTCGCCGAGCAGCCATGGCGACACCGAGGCACCGTCGACGTGTGATGCGTCGCTCACCCGAACGCCCGGAGAAATTGCCAGCCTGTTCCAGGCTCGTGCCTGAAGGTTCACGTACCCCGATCGTGTCCAGACCGGCGCCGATCGGTCGCCGTCGTGCCACGTGGTTCGACCGAGCTGGGCACCGCTCTGCAAGACACCGATGGGCATCCTGGTCGCGAGCGCCGCCCGGTAGACCATTTCGTCGGCCGGCCTCACGCTCTCCTGTCTAATCAGATAGGCCCGCTGCGTGAGCACCGTCGTCGAACCAACCATCGTGCGCCACGAGATGTTCGCCACGGACGTCCGCGCGGCCGGCTGAAACCGAGGTCCGCCCTGGACATCCTCGTCCACGTCGACGAGCGATCGACCTGCCAGCAGAGAGAATCCGAGCTGGTGGCGGGCGCTCGCGTCGAACACGATCTTGCCCACCGCGTCGGAAAATCCGAAAACCGGGAGCGCCGAGCCGATATCCTCCCCGGGCCATTCGAGCAGGCTCTGACGAGCCGCCGCGATCCACGAGCCGCGCGCCTGGCCGATCGGACCCTCGGCAACGATCGTGGCCGCGGTGTTGGACACCGTCCCGTTGACGTGGACGCGATCGCGCGCCCCTTCGCGGAGCGTCAGCTCGAGCTGAGGACCGAGACGGTCGCCGTACACGCGCGCATAGGCGCCCGCGCGGAGCGTCGCCGACTCGAGCAGCTGGGTCGTGAACATGCTGACAGACGCCGAGTCCGTCGGCGCGTGCCGCAGCCACGACGTCGACACCCCGTCGACAACGACCTCTGCGTGACGAAAGGGGCTGGCCCTCACCACGAACTCGCTGCGGTAATCGCCCACTGGCGCGACGCGCGGCATCGAATGGATCGCCCGAACCGGATCGTCCACCAGGCCGGCCGGCATCGTGGTGAGTTCGCGGCGATTCACCGTCTCTTCCGCAACCCCCGCGATCGGTTCCCACCAGGGCAACGGCGACGTGACGGTGATCCGCTCCTTGTAGGTCGGAAGTGGCACGAGCATCGTGCTGATCGTCCGACCATCGGGCGGCGAGATCGGCGACGAGGGCAGCTCCGGCGGGCTCGGCGCGCGGACGATCTGAAGAATGCCGCCGGGGCCTTCACGCGCGACGAGCCCATGCGGTGCCAGGATTTCGTCGAGTTGAGCCCGCGGCGTCCGGGCACGCGGCTCGAGCCGGACGCGCATGTCGGAGGTGACGATATTGGAGCTGAAGACGATCCGAAGCCCGCGCGCTTGAAATGACTGCAGGACCTCGGTGAGCCGGGGGGCGTCGTCGCCCCTCGGATGTTCGGTGGCACGAACGTGCTGGGCGCGGGCGGGCAAGGCCATCGCCAGCAGCAGGGCTGCGACCGCGCACGCGTCAACGGGAAGTCTCACGCGTCACGACCAATCGGCCGTTCTCGAGCAAATACCGAAGGCCGCTCGTGCCGATCGCGACGTCCAGCGCGTCGGCCGGCGCCAGGCCCGCGACGGACCCGTGCAGGATGATACCGCGGGCGTCGCGAGCCAGCGAGGAATCCGCGTACTGCACGCTCCAGCCCTGTTCCCGCGCGAGCCGCTCGAGGTAGGTCGAGAGCGGAAGGCCTTCGATGTCGATCGGCGCCGCCACCTCGGCCGTCCACTGCCACTCCGGTCCAAACGGCGCGAAGGGTCGCGATTCCGCCTCCGTGGCAGAGAACAGGATCTCGGTTCCGGCATGACCTGTCACCGTTCGCCTGCGGTCGCTGAGCTCAACGGCGCCCGTCCGGACGCGGAGTCGAACCCGCGCGGCGACCAGTCGCACTTCGAACTGCGTCCCGATGTCGCGGGCAATGCCGAAAGGCGTGCGGATCTCCAGACCTGCTGCGCCGCCTGTATCCACGTAGACCGCTCCGCTCGACAAATCCACCGCGCGCATGCCGGCGAGCCTCCCGCGCGACGACGAGTCGAGCCGCATGGATGTGCCGTCGGCAAAACGCATGGCCACACGACCGGCGGCGCCGGTCTCAATCGTGTCGCCGTCGTGAAGCGCGCCGTCGACGGCAAGCGGGAGCACGCGTCCCGACGACTCGACACGACGCGTGTCACCGGGCGGTCCGCTGATCATCGCCACCCACGCCGCGGCTGCAGGCGCCGGTGTCGGAGCGGAACCGTCGTCGATCCGGCTGACGATCATCACCAGCACCGCCGCGGCGGCCAGCATCCCGGTCCAGAGCGCCGCACGGCGTCGGGCGAGCCTGCGCCGTACGCCCGCATCCCAGTGCGCGTGCACGCGGGTCCGGACACGTACCAGCCGCTCATCGGCCGGCACGGTGGGCTGACCCGCGAGTCTGAGCAGTCGCATGGTCATCTCCACTTCGTTCCGCTCGTCATCACCGGTCGGTGTCGGATCGTTGTCGATCACGGTTCCTCTCTCGACCGGGCCGTGCCGCTCGCGGTCGCCCAGCCGCCGGCAACCCGCGAGAAGCTCTCGCGAAACGCCGCCCGGGCCCTCGTCAGCAGCGACTCGGCTGCCTTGTGTCCCACACCCAGCCGCCCGGCAATCTGCTCGACCGGAAGCTCTTCGAGATACTTCCACTTGAGCGCGTCGCCATACCGATCCGGCAGGTGGTCCAGTGCGGAGTGCACGAGCCGACTCACTTCGCTGCGACGCAGGGCATTATCCGGTTGGTCGATATCGCCGGCGGCCAGACTGTCGATCGCCAGCCGCGCCACCTCCTTCTCCTCCGAAAGGGAGATCGCACGGCCACGCCCTTCACGAGCGATCCAGTCCGAAATCTCGTGCCTGCAGATCGTGCACAGCCAGGTGAGCAGCGACGCATCACCCTTGAACGTATGCAGGCGATCGAGACCACGGATGAGGGATCGCTGGACGACCTCCTCCGAAGCATCCTCGTTCCCGTTCAGACGGGCGATCGCGAAGCGATACAGGCGCGGAAAGTACAGCGCAAAGAACTCGTCGAATGCCGCTTCTTCTCCGGCCCACAGTCGGCGTACGAGCGAGGCGTCGCTCACGTCAGCACGATACCGCGGGCCGGACCGTCAGAACCGCACGGAATGCTTGACCACGACGCCGTTCGGTCCGAGCGAGACGCTCGGGCCGGTTTTCCGGCCGGTCAGCAGGACGATGCCGCCGAGCGCCGCGGCCGCGATTCCGCCGCCAATGAGCGCCTTGTTCATCCCGTCGCTGTCCTCCCCGTCGTCCGAGTTGTCGAGGTCCTCTCCATCATCCGGACCGGTCTCGTCATCCCCGATCTCGAACGCTCCGAGCGCGCTGAGTGCGCCGCCTCCTGCCAGCAGCGCGATTCCTGTCCACAGCCGCGCGCGGCTGATGCCTTCTCCCGCCTGCGGGGCGAGCGCCATCTCGCGTCCTGCCTTTTCAGCCGCGTC
>DATAFJ010000247.1:0-3429 GCA_036257535.1 Vicinamibacterales bacterium
CGCAGCCGGCGCATGTGCCTGTCAAAAAGGAAAGGAACGCGGCCCACCGTCCGCAGCGTTTCGTAGACGCCTTCCCCGTAGAGAAAACCGTGATCGAAGACGGGCACGAGCGGTTCGCGTGCGTCCCCGATGCGTCCGTTGACGTTGACGACAGCGTTCATTTGGCTGAGTGAAGCCGCGGAATCCGTGCAATCCGTGGCTTGCAGCGAGTCTATCACACGGAGTACGCTCGCTCGCCCTGATGCGAGTGCTCAACGCCGAGCAGATGCGCGAGGCGGATCGCCGGACGATCGAAGACGTCGGCATTCCGTCGCTCGTGCTGATGGAAAACGCCGGTCGCCAGGTGGTCGCCGCGATCGAGGCGTCGTTCGCTGAAGCGCTCCAGGGACGCGTCGCGGTGCTGTGCGGCCGCGGCAGCAACGGCGGCGACGGCTTTGTCGTCGCGCGAACGCTGATGCAGCGCGGCGTCGACGTGCTCGTCCTGCTCCTCGGCTCGGTCGCCGAGGTCCGCGGCGACGCGCGCGTCAACCTCGACGTCCTCGGCCGCATCGGCCTGACTGTCGTCGAAGTCACTGACGCACAGGCGTGGGAGCTGCACTTCTCGGAGGTCTCGCGCTGTGATCTGATCGTCGACGCGATCTTCGGCACCGGCTTTCGCGGACCGATTCAGGGCATGCTCGAGACGGTCGTCGCCGACGTCAACGGTTCGGGGATCCCGGTCGTGGCCGTTGACGTACCGAGCGGCCTGTCGGCCGACTCGCACGAACCGCCTGGTGACAGCATCGAAGCGTCGCTGACGGTCACGCTCGCCGCGCCGAAAGTGCCGCTCGTACTCCCGCCGGCGGAGCGGCGCACCGGCGACCTCGTGATCGCGGACATCGGCATTCCGCAGGGCGTCATCGACGAGCTCGAAGGAGCACGCATCGAGCTCCTGACGCGCGAGACGATGCGCCCCTTAGTAGAGCCGCGGCCATACGACGCGCACAAGGGAGATTTCGGACGCGTGCTCGTGGTCGCCGGGTCGCCGGGAAAAACGGGCGCGGCACACCTGGCTGCGATGGCGGCGCTTCGATCGGGCGCCGGCCTCGTGACGATCGCGACCCCCAAATCCTGCCAGCCGGTCGTGGCTGCCATGGCGCCGGAGTACATGACCGAGGCGCTCGAGGAGTCGTCCGCCGGCGGTATCGATTTCTCCGCCCTCGAGCGCGTGCTCGATCTGACGGCCGACGTGATCGCGGCGGGCCCAGGAATCGGCACGTCTCCGGCGACATCGGCGTTCATCCACGGCCTCGTGGAACGATCGGGAGTCCCGCTCGTCCTGGACGCCGACGCGTTGAATGCCTTCGCAGAGGACCCGGAGCGGCTGACCGGCAGGGATGGCGTCGACGTCATCATCACGCCTCACCCGGGAGAGATGGCGCGGCTCGCGGGCGTCGCGATCGAAGACGTCCAGCGCGACCGGCTCAAGATCGCACGCCACTTCGCGATGACGCACCGCGTCCACGTCGTCCTGAAAGGCCATCGCACGGTCGTCGCGAACCCTGACGGTGACGCCTTCATCAACATCACCGGCAACCCCGGGATGGCGACGGGCGGAACCGGTGACGTCCTCACCGGCATGATTGCCGCGTGGTTCGGCCAGCTGCTCGACGCGGAGGCGGCGTGCAAGCTGGGCGTCTACCTGCACGGCCTGGCGGGCGACCTGGCCGAGGCGGATGAAGGGGAAGTGGCGGTAACCTCCGGAGACGTGCTACTGCGCCTGGGCGACGCCGTTCTCGAGCTGACCGCGCGCCGGCGCTCGAAGCCAGAGTCTTGATCTCTCGCTCAGAAGAAGACACGGTCGAGGCCGGCCGTCAGCTCGCCGCGAAATTACGGCCTGGAGACGTCGTCCTGCTGTCCGGTCCGCTCGGAGCGGGCAAGACGGCGTTCGTCCGGGGTCTGGCGCTGGGCCTCGGCGCAAACCCTGCCGACGTGACGAGCCCCACGTTCACGCTGATTCAGGAGTACCGCGGCGCAGGGTCGACGCTGTATCACGTCGACCTCTATCGCCTGGAGCCGCACGAGGCGGACGATCTCGGCCTCGACGAGCTGATGAGCGGCGCCGCGATCGTCGCGGTGGAGTGGCCGGAGAGGCTGCCGCGGCCGATTCAGGGCGCGGTGCGCGTGGAGCTGGCGATAGCCGGCGAAACGGAGAGGAGAGTGGACGTAACGCAGCCCTGACGGGCTGCGCTACTCAACTCTGTAGTTGGGCGCTTCCTTCGTGATGATGACGTCGTGGACGTGGCCCTCACGGACGCCGGCTTGCGTGACACGGATGAGACGGGCCTCGCGCTGCAGCGTCTCGATGTCCGGCGCTCCGCAATAGCCCATCCCGGCACGCAGGCCGCCAACGAGCTGGTGAATCATCGCGGCGACGCTGCCTTTGTGCGCCACGCGTCCCTCGATACCTTCTGGGACGAGTTTTTCGATCGCGCCTGGTGCCTCATTACCGCTCTCCAGGTCGAATTCGTCTTTCTCCTGGAAATACCGGTCGCGGCTGCCGCGGCGCATCGCGCCGAGCGACCCCATGCCGCGATACTCCTTGAAGCTGCGCCCCTGGAAGAGGATCAGCTCACCCGGGCTCTCGTCGGTGCCGGCGAAGAGGCTGCCGATCATCGTGGTGCTCGCGCCGACCGCGATCGCCTTGCTGATGTCGCCCGAGTACCGGATGCCGCCGTCGGCGATGATCGGCACGCCGTGCGGGAGCGCCGCACGCGCGCACTCCGCGACGGCCGTAATCATGGGCACGCCGATTCCGGCCACCACTCGCGTCGTGCAGATCGAGCCCGCGCCGATCCCGACCTTGACGCCGTCGGCCCCGAGATCGATGAGCGCCTGCGTTGCCTCGGCGGTCGCGACGTTGCCGGCGATGATGTCGACTTTCGGATAGTCGCGGCGGAGGCGGCGTACCATGTCGAGCACGCCCTGCGAGTGGCCGTGGGCGGTGTCGACGACGAGTACGTCGGCGTGCGCGGCGACCAGCGCCTCGGCGCGCGCGAGCGCGTCCTTGCCGACGCCGATGGCCGCGCCCACGCGCAGCCGTCCCAGCGCGTCCTTCGACGCCCTGGGGTACGTGATCATCTTCTGAATGTCCTTGACCGTGATCAGCCCCTTCAGCATGAAGTCGCGGTCCACGACCAGGAGCTTCTCGACCTTGTGCCGGTGGAGGATCTCGCGCGCGTCGGCCAGCGTCGTGCCGACTGGAACGGTGTAAAGCGGCTCGCGCGTCATCACGTCGGCGATCGGACGATCGAGATTCGTTTCGAAGCGGAGATCCCGGTTCGTCAGGATGCCGACGAGCCGGCCTTCCTTGCTGCCATCCTCGGTGATCGGAACGCCAGAGATGCGGTACTTCCGCATCAGCTCGTGCGCCTCGCGTATCCGGTGGCG
>DATAFJ010000252.1:0-23333 GCA_036257535.1 Vicinamibacterales bacterium
CGCTTTTTTCGTGCTCCCTTCGGCCGCGGCGACCTGCACGCCGCTGCGCGCATCGGCGAGGAGCATGCTCGTCTGCGCTTCCTTGAATTTCAGTCCGCCCGCGACAGCGCCGGCGACGGCACCGGCCCGTCCGAACATGCCACCGAACGCGCCGGCCGCGCCGCCGATCCCTCCGGCGTTGTTCTCCGAGAACACGACCGCCGGCGTGAGAAAGAAGTCGGCGGTGACCATCTGTCCGCCGCCCATGTTCGAGCCCGCGCGCGACTGACCGGAATCGGCGAGCGCGCGCTCCTGCATCATGTTCTGCATCGCGGCGCCGCGCTCGACGACGATGAAGCAGTTGGACTGCTGGATCATCATGCGGATCAGCCCGACCGGCGACTGCAGTCCGTAGCCGGCGAGCGATCGGATGATGTAGTCCTGCGGCTCGACGACGGCCATCGCGCCCATCGGCTTGTCGCAGTGCTGCAGGCCCTTGTCGCCCTGTGAGCCTCCCGGGCCCGCGGCGCCCTGCACGACGCTTCCACCCGATCCCTGCTTTGGTTTCGTGATGCCCTGCGCGGCGGTGGTGGCCGGGAGGGCAACGGAGATACTGAGAGCGATCAGACGCAATGTTCCGGTGCTACGCATAAACATCGTGTCCCCCGGAAGTGGTAGAGCTGGGTGGCGAGGGTCTTTTTACCATTAACCAACTCGTCTGTGCCAGCGAAAAGGTGTCGAAAAGGTGTCACACCTTTTTCAGAACGGACCGGCCCCTTTTCGCACGATTTTGGGCACGTTCTTCGTCGGATCGACCTCCAGAAACAGGGTCGGCGCCCAGCTCACCGTATCGAGCAGATCGGGGTCGTTCACCGCGTTGTACGCGTCGACGACGTCGACGAGATGGCGGTGTGACTCGCCGTTGACGAGCGTGCCGGTCTCGAAGATGGCGGTGCCGTTCAGCCGCGTGATGAAGCGGTCCGGCGTGACGGCCTCGTCGGTCCTGAAGAAGTTGTTCTCGGCGTAGGCCTGCGATTCGATGCCGACGCCCCAGCTGTACTGGTAGTGCTCTTCGTTCCTGATGCGATACAGGTTGTTGTAAATGTGCACCTGACCGAACCGCACGCGCGGCGAACGCTGGCCGATGTTCGAGAACAGATTGTGATGCAGCGTGACGCGCAGCTTGTTGCGGTCGGCCGTCGCGGAGTCGGACGAGCCGATGAGCATCAGCTTGTCGTGGTTCACGAAGCGGTTCCACGACACGGTGACGAGATCTGACGCGTTGGTGATGTCGAGCAGGCCGTCGTGCACCTGGAACAGCACGCCGAAATAGATCGGCAGCGTCGCGTCGGCCGTTCGTCGATCCCTGAACCTCTTGTGGTCGACCCAGACGTGATCGGAATCGCGGAGTGAGACGGAGTCGTAGAGCGCGTTCCAGGAGCCGAGGGTACCGTCGGTGGGCGACCACTGCGGGAAGCAGTCGTAGGTATCCTCGAAGGTGAGGTTGCGGACGATGATATTCGTCCGGCTGCCGGCCACGTTGGCCGTGCCGCGGATGTCGAGCCAGATCCCGCGCAGCGTCGCGTCCTTGCCGAGCCCGACGATCGTCGTATTCGAGCCGGGCCGGATGCGTACGCGATCCTGCTGCGCATTGCGCGACGCGATGCGCGCATCCTCGAGCGGTCCGCTCGGCGGCACGCGACCCCACGGGCCCTCGGGGTCGAACTGCTCGAGGAACGCCTCGATCGTGAAGCCGTTGCGGTAATAGTCCTCGCAGGTCAGCGGCTGATTGTCGTCGTCGACGTTGAAGTCGATCGTGCCGTCGACGTAGATGATCTTCGGCTCGTTCGACGGGCTGGATGGCGACGTGGGGGACGAGACGCCATTGTTGAGCGCCGCGATGAGCTCGGCGCGGGTTCTGACCGTGTAGACCTGCTCGTCGGCGGCCGCGGATCCGCCCGTCGTGCCCGTACCGAGCGACGCCCATCCGTCGTTCGCCGCAAGTACGTCACGGCCGACGTCGCGTTTGTTGTGTGCCGCCGCCGTCGTTCCCCACACGCCCGCCGCCATCATCGCCGTCGTCACGATTACTGCCGGGACGCGCATTGTCGTGCTCCTCTCCCGCATCCTTTATAGAGAGAGCATCAGCAGGACCCTCCGAAGGCGGGCAGTATACGGGCGTGCGGCGGCGCGCGAAACCGGCTCCCCGTTACCGGCCACGGATTACACGGATGTGTAGCGCAGCCCTTCAGGGCTGCAACGGCGCCGGCAGCGCCGTGTTACTTACGAACGCCAGCCGTTTGCTGTCGGGCGACCACGACGGCACGTTGATCGTGCCTTGCCCGCCGTACAGATAGGCGAGGACTCGCGGCGCGGTTCCGTCGGGCCGGATGAGCCGGATGTAAACCTGCCGATAGAACGGATGGTCGTCCGGCTTCACATCCTGCCCGTAGGAGAGGATGGCCACCCAGCGGCCGTCGGGCGAGACGTGAGGAAACCAGTTGTTGTATTCGTCCGAAGTGATCTGTTCCTGGCCGCTGCCGTCGGGCCGCATCCGCCAGATCTGCATCCGCCCGGTCCGTGACGAGTTGAAGTAGATCCACTGTCCGTCCGGCGAGTACTCCGATCCATCGTCCACGCCAGGCGCCGTCGTCAGCCGGATTTCATCACCGCCGTCCACGGAAATCTTGTAGATGTCCAGCTCGCCGCCGCGCTGACCCGTATAAAGAAGGTCGCGGCCGTCCGGCGACCAGCCGTGCAGGTAGGAGGGCGAGTTCGGCGTCACGCGTTTCGGCGTGCCGCCCGCTGCGGGCAGCGTATAGATGACCGAGCGGTTGCCATCCTCCTTGCTGTGATGGCTGATGCCGAGCATGCGGCCGTCGAACGACAACACGTGATCGTTGTTGTTCGAAGTCGCGAAGCCGGTGTCGATGACAGCGGACTTCCGCGTAGAAAGATCGAATCGATACAATCGCCCGCCGCTGTTGTAGATCAGCGACCGGCCGTCGGTCGTCCAGTTCGGCGCCTGAAGCGACACCGGCTCGCTATGCACGACGGTCCGCTCGCCCGTATCAATCGACAGCACTTCCACGTTGCTGCCGATGTAGTCGCGATACGGCACCCATCCGGCCTTCGGGGGCACGACGATGCGGACGTTGTGAAACAGGGCGCGTTCGGAGACGCCGGGATTGTGAGAGCAGACGAAGAGCCCCACGTACACCTCGTCGCCCAGCTCGATGCTGGACACTTCCGTCTGCGTGAACGGCTCGCCGAAGCGCGCGACCGACATCGTGTAGGTCGATCCGCGGCGTTCGAGCTGGATGACGTCCGCGGCCGTCACTGGTGAGCGAATCTCTTCGGTGGCGCCTCCGGTCGCGCGACGGAACTGCAGCGACGTCAGCCCGTCGCCGTGGACGGCCGCATCGACGTACGCCGATTCCGCCTCGAGATCCTTCCGCACGATCCAGCCGAGCTTGCGATGCGGGTCGGTGCCTGCGTCCAGGAACTTCGCGTGCGTGCGGAGGATGAAGTCGCCCGTCAACCGGCGCCACACCATGTGGAACTCGTCGCGCGTGCCCCACATGTTCGTTCCTGCGCCGGCGATCGTGTACGACTGCGACCCGGCGTCGTACGTCGTCGAGCCCTGAATCTTCGGCGCGCCGACGTCGGCGGCCTGCTCGAACCAGCCGAGGCCTTGGTTCAACTCCACACGCGCGGTTCGGACGCGCGTGGCATTGCCGTCGTTCTCCGTCCAGGCGAGCACCAGCGCATCGCGGTGTCGAGCCAGACGCGGATAGCCGCCGGCGCGCCCCGACGCCATTGGGGCGATCGTCTGTGCCGGGGATCTCTGACCGTCCCGGCCGATCCGGCGGATGCGGAACTCGGTCCGGCCATCCGCGGCCTCGATCCAGGAGGCGACCGCCGAGCCGTCGTCGAGGAGCTCGACGTCCACGCGTCCCAGTGAGGCCGCGTCATCCAGCCGGATCGGTTGGCCGAACGATCGGCCGGCGTCGTACGAGAACGCGGCGAACGCGCGCCCTTCTTCGCCCTGAACGGTGAACCAGGCGATCGCCACGTTCCGGCCGCTTGCGCTCAGCGCGGGACCGTTGACCGGGCACATCGGGATCTTCCAGCCGTCCTCGTGGACGCGCGACGGCGCGCTCCAGCGTCCGTTCTCCAGCCTCGAGACATAGATGTCGCGCACTTCGTCAACGCTGCGATCCCTGAATGCCGCAATTGGCCCGTCCGCCGTCACGGCGATCGCGGTCGGGCAGCACTCGCACACGCGGTCGTCGACCAGCTCTTCAGACATCTGTTTACCGCTGCCGTCGAATGTGGCTGACCGCAGAGTCATCGCGCCGTGCTTGGCTTTCATCTCGCGGCCGTCGAGCCAGACGAGCCCCAGGCCCGCCTCGGCCGGGAAGAGCGACGCGAAGCCGTGCTCGGTCTTCGTGCGGTCGTGGTGCGGCGTCGTCGACGGCGTCCACGTCCTGCCATCGTCGCGCGAGAACGAGAGGCGCACATCATACGCATACGTGTCGCTGCCGCTCTTCTGAAGCCAATGTGCGGCGAGGGTTCGATCGGCGAGCCGGACGACCGACGGAACATCCGCCCAGTTCACGAACCAGTCCGATCCGGAGGCGACGTCGCGCGCCGCCGACCATCGATCTCCCGCGAGCTCCGCGAACTTGAGACACGCGGTGCTTCCGCTGCCTTCGATCCAACTCAGAGTGACGCCGCCGGTGCCGTCTGTGATCTGCGGTTGCGCGCTGTTCGGGCCTGCCGGCGTGTCGATCGGCTCGACGCGCAGGTGGGCATCGGCCGGCTCCGCTTTTTTCAACAGGCCGGGCGGGCTCCAGTTGATCACGAAATAGGTCGCGGGGACTTTCCCTACGTTCCGGACCGTGTGCGGCTGGTTCGACGCGTTGAAGATGACCGAGCCGGTGGAGGCAGGCGTCCAGCCGCCGTTCAGATACGCTTCGACCGCGCCCTCTTTGACGATGATGAGCTCCTCGTTCGGGTGCTGATGCGGAGGATGCGGCGACTGCCCGGGATTCAGCGTCGTCACGTGATATTCGAGCTCGTCGAGCGTTGCCGTCGGCGCTCGAAAGAACCTGCGCACCGCGCCGACCTTGGTCGGCGTGGCCGTCACCGATTCCCACGGAAATACGGAAGACCCCATGGGCGCTGCGGGCTGGGATGAAGAGGCGGTCAGCTGCGGTGCGGCGGCGGCAAAGGCCACGGCCAGGCCGGCAAGCGTCCCGAGCGTGAATTCACGTATCCGAATCATGACCGCATTGTAGATAGGACAACGGTAGAATCAAGCAACCAGATCCAAATCGATCGCTCCGGAAACGCTTGTATGACGTACATGATCGGCCGCTCCTGATCGTCGTCGCGATTCAGGGCGCAGTCGTCCTCGCTCTCCTGATTCAGCGAACCCGGCGCACCGCCACGGAGCGCGCGCTGCGCGCCAGCGAAGAGCGGTTTCGTGTCATGGCGGATCGCGTGCCGGTGATGATCCGGACGGCCAGGCCGGACACGACGCTCGACTACTCAATAGCAGGTATGTGGAGTTCACCGGGACGCCGATCGAGAAATTGGAGAGCGAAGGCTGGTTGGACGCCGTCCACCCGGACGACGTGGACCACTGCACGCGTACCTACGTCCCTGCCATCGAGGCGTGCAGCGCGCGCGATCTGAGCGACCATCGGATTTCGTGGATTGACCGTTCTCCTCAGGCGGGCGTGACACGCAGGCTCCATCCCAGCATCAGCAGACCGATCGCCGCGACCCAGCTGCCGGCGACGCGCACGGCCATTCGTGCCCATGCGGGTCGCAGAGAGACGACCAGAGCGGACACCAGCGCGACGATCACGAAGGCGGCGCTCGTGATGCCCGCGAGGCCGATGCCTTCGCGCTGCACCCCCGCAAGGCTCACGCCGTTCAACCAACCGTGCAGCAGACCAACAGCCACCGCAAGCGCCGCGACGGCGCGAGGCGACAAGCGGCGATCCAGGGCGGTGAGGCTGCCCAGCAGAAGAAATGAGATCAGCGGGCTCGTGGCAGGGAAGAGGGGCGCCGCCATGAACAAGCCGAGAATGCCTCCGATCAGCCACGCGCCGGTAAGGGCGAAGAGCGCCGAGCGTGCGGCTGCAGGTCCGTTGAGACCAGCCAACAGCGCAATGGCGATGATGGGAACCAGGTCGTCAGGACTCATGAAGATGTGCGAAATGCCGTCGTAGATGGGCCCGAGGCCGGTCGTCACCAGGTGTGCGATCACGAAGGGCAGTCTCACGCCACCGCTCCCCAGAGGAATGCGACGCCGGCCACGGCCACGGCCGCTCCGGCCACACGAAGTGCGACCCGTCCCGCACGCCACCGATGCACGACGCCAATCGCGATACCGACGCCGTGGAGCAGCCCCGTCGCAACGACGAAGCCGATGCTGTATGCGAGGCCGCTCTGGCCGGGCGGCAATTCGGTGCCGTGCGCGTGACCGTGAAAAATCGCAAAGAACCCGACGAGCGACGCCGCAATCAGCAGCGAAGGACGGGCCTCGCTCGCGACCAACACGCCAAGCAGCAGGGCCGAGAGCGCGATCCCGATCTCGACGCCCGGCAGCGTCACGCCCATCAGGCCGAGAAAGCCGCCGACGGCCATCACCATCGGGAACGTGACCGGCAACATCCACAGCGCCGGTGGTCCGAGTTGAGCGCCCCACAGCCCAACCGCGATCATGGCCACGACGTGATCGAGGCCCGACAGTGGATGCAGGAAACCCGTCAGGAACCCCCGTGCTGCACCGGTCTGCTCGTGCGCCAGCACGGGTTCGATCCCTGCGAGCACCAGCATCATCACGACGAGAAACCGGACGCCCAACGACGGCGTCATCGCAGTCCCCCCAGGAGCATGAGCGTGCGCTGGATGGTCCAGTAGGCGCCGAGCGATCCGACGGCATACGCGGGCAGCGCCTCAGCCAACCGCGGCCACTGAATCTGCAGCGTTCGAAATGCGCGCGCGAGACCGAGGATGAGACCGACGAAAAACAACTGTCCGACCTCGACCCCGATGTTGAACAGGAGCAGAGCCAGTGGGATCTCAGCCTGCGGCAAGCCCATCGTCGTCAGGCCGCTGGCAAAGCCGAAGCCGTGCAGCAATCCGAAGGCGAACGCGACGATCCATGGATGTTCGATGGTGAAGCTCGTCTCGCCCCGCCACTTCCGGACGATCTCCGGCCCGAGGAACAAGATACTGAGCGCGATCGCGGCGTTCAGCGGTGGCAGCGGCGCGCTCGCGTACCCGAGCGTGGCAATCGCCAGGGTGATGCTGTGCGCGACGGTGAAGGATGTGATCGTCTTCACCAGCGTCCATCGGTCGCTGACGATCAGCAGCAGGCCGAGCACGAAGAGCAGGTGGTCCACGCCGAGCAGGATGTGCTCGACACCGAGGCGCACGTAGTCGAGTGACCGCTGCCACCCGGACGTCTGCGCGCCGAGGGTCACCGTCGGGTTGACCGGCTTGAGCAGGTGGTTCTCCAGCCGGCCGTCCGCATGATGCACGCGGACGATGACGTCGGTGACGGTCGACTCCAGACCGTCGATGGCGAGCGTTTTCCCCGCGATTCCTCCGGCGCACGTCATCGTGCCGCGGACCACGAGCGCGCCGGGCGTCAGCTGCTGCTGACCCGACGACTTGAAACCGCAGTCCTTCGGAATGAGCGGCGCGATGTAGATCTCGATCTCCCCGCCGGACGGTTTCTTCCAGAGGAGGCTGTAGGTCTCCGGCCCGGTCTCGCGCAGCTCGAGGAACCCGGGCCGAAGCTCGTGGGCGTGGGTTGGCCGCGCGCCGGTGAGCGTGAGGAGAGCGACGAAGACAATCGACCGTCTCATCGCGCTTCGTCCGGAGTCGGGCGTCGCGGCTCCATGATCACTTTGTAGCGGGACAACATCTGTGTGTACATCTGGTCGATGCGTTCCCGCCGTCGAGCCGAGACCATGTCGCGCTCGACCTGCGATCGGACCTCCTCGAGGGCCGGCATCCGCCCGTCGTCGCGCGCGTGAACCCAGACCAGGTGCAATCCGTAGCCGGATCGCAACGGACCCGCCCACCGGCCGCGCTCGATCGTGAGCAGCGCGTCTGCGAACTCCTCGCCGAACTGCTGGGCGATGCTGCTGCGCGTGGAGAGGTCCACGTCACGCGGCAACATCAATGAGTCGCCGATGCTCGTGGGGACGTCCCGGCCTGCCGCCGACAGTGTCGCGAGCAGGATTTTCGCGTCACGTTCGGTTGCGGCGCCCCGCCGATCCGGACTCACGTACACCTGACGGAACGCCACCTGCGGCTCGATTCGGTACTGGTCAGGATGACGTTCGAGCCAGGCCTGGAGCTCGGCGTCCGTCACCGGCGAGGTGTCCGAGCTGTCCTCGATCAGGAACTCGAGCTTCTGCCTCAGGCGGCGCCTGATCACGATGTCGTCGCGATCCAGGCCGAGCGCCAGGCCTTCGCGAGTGGCCAGCTCGTCGCGCACGTAGTCGTCGACGATTCCCTTGAGCTCCTTCTGGGTGGGCGGGCGCTGCCACGTCCGCGCGAACGTGGCCACCATCGAATCGATCTGACCAGGCGTAATGACGATCCGGTTCGACGCGGGGCCGGCGCCCCAGTGCGACACCCCGAAGAGCAACGCGCCGAGGGCGAGGAACTGGACGAGCGGTTCGCGCATCCAGCGCCTGATCCAGCGCGCCGTCGGGATCCCGATCACGCGAGTAGTATATGGCGCGAGCCGGCCGATCGATTCCCGCGCATAGGACTTTGGTAGTACCCGGCTCTTCGAATCAGCGGAAACTGCTAGACTTCGCAACGTCCCTTCGGGCGAACGAGCAGGTTCGACATCCGATCGAGAGGTTGATGTGAAACGGCTGTGTGCGTCGCTCTGTCTCGTGGGTGGACTGTTAGTGACGGTCATCGTCGTTGCGCGCGCGCAGCAGCAGCCACAACCGAGCCCGCCCGTCGGCGACATCGGCCGGGTTGATCCGGCGACCGCGGCCAAGCGGTTCAAGACGCCCGGGTTCTCGCCCTATGCGGGCCGCAATTATCCGACGCGCGTCTATTGGGGCGACAGCCACCTGCACACGTCGATGTCGCTGGATGCCCGAACCGCCGGGAACAGCCTCACGCCCGAAGACGCGCTGCGCTTCGCGCGCGGCGAGGAGGTCGTGTCCGCCACCGGCGTTCCGGCGAAGCTGTCGCGCCCGCTGGACTGGCTCGTGGTCGCCGACCACTCGGATGCGATGGGTGTCATGAACGAAGTTGCGCTCGGGAATCCACAGCTCCTCACCGATCCGCAGGTAAAGGCGTGGCACGAGGCGATCAAGACGGGCGGGGAAACAGCCGTCAAGGCCGCGTACGAAGTGGTTACGGCGCTTTCGTCGGGCAAAGTGCCACCGGTCATGCTGGATCGGAAGTTGACCCGCTCGCTCTGGGAGCGCCAGACGGCGATCATGGAGAAGTACAACGAGCCTGGTCGATTCACCGCCTTCATCGGCTACGAGTGGACGAGCAACAACTCGGGCAACAACCTGCACCGGAACGTGATTTATCGCGACGGCAAGGCGAAGGCCGACCAGGTGCTGCCGTTCACCACCCAAGATAGCGAGAACCCCGAAGATCTGTGGACGTGGATGCAGGCCTGGGAGGACAAGACGGGCGGCTCGCTTCTGGCCGTTCCCCACAATGGCAACATCAGCAACGGCCTCATGTTTCGCCTGGAAACCTACAAGGGCAGCCCGCTCACACGCGAGTGGGCAGGCACGCGCGCGAGATGGGAACCGGTCTACGAGACCACGCAGATCAAGGGGGATGGCGAATCGCACCCGTCGCTGTCGCCGAACGACGAAATGGCGGGCTACGAGACATGGGACAAGGGAAACCTTACGCTCGTGCCGAAAAAGCCGGACATGATCCAGTACGAGTACTCAAGGCAAGCATTGAAGAACGGGCTGAAGCTGGAGCAGCAGCTCGGCGTCAACCCGTTCAAGTTCGGGATGATCGGCAGCACCGACGCCCATACCTCGTTGGCGGCCGTGGAGGAGGAGAATTTCTTCGGGAAGCACTCGGGCGTGGAGCCGAATCCCGAACGCGTCAAGGACGTCGTGATGGAGTTCGGCGGCAGGAAGCTCATGGCCTGGGAGCAGGCCTCTTCGGGGTTCGCCGGCATCTGGGCCACGGACAACACTCGCGAGGCGCTTTGGGACGCCATGAAGCGCAAAGAAGTGTACGCCACGACCGGACCCCGCATGTTCGTGCGCTTCTTCGGAGGCTGGGACTTCGACGCGAAGGACGCGCAGACCCGCGTGCCGGCGGAATCTGGCTACTCGAAGGGCGTGCCGATGGGCGGCGATCTCCAGCAGGCCTCGACGGGGAGGGTTCCGACGTTCCTCGTGGCGGCCCTGAAGGACCCGCTGAGCGGGAACCTGGATCGCATCCAGATCATCAAAGGGTGGCTCGACAAGAGCGGCGCCGTTCAGGAAAAAGTCTACGATGTCGTCTGGGCCGATGCCGCGACCAGAAAGCCGGACGCGAAAGGGAAGCTCCCGGCGGTCGGCAACACCGTAGATGTCGCCAACGCGACATGGACGAACTCCATCGGCGATCCGGAGTTGATCGCGGTGTGGAGGGACCCTGACTTCGATCCGTCACTCAAGGCCCTCTATTACGCCCGCGTCATCGAGATTCCAACGCCGCGCTGGACGGCTTACGAGGCGAAACGATTCGGGATCAAGATGGGCCCCGAAGTCCCGATGACGACGCAGGAGCGGGCGTACACGTCACCAATCTGGTACACACCGAAGTAGCTCAGTAGTTTTTCGGACCTCCGCCCGCAAGGTTTTCGGGACTTCAGCCCGTAGTCCTCCTCTCCCACGCCTGCTGGCGCCGCGACGACAATACCGGCGCCAGTTCCTGAATCATGTCCCGTGCACGAGTCCTTTTGGCCGACGACCATGCGGAGACCGCGGAACTTTTGCGCATGCTGCTGCAGACGGAATCGACGTCGTGGAGTCGGCGAAAAACGGGCGAGCCCTGGTGAGCGCGGCTGCGCGGCTCTCGCCCAATGTGAGCTCGGCGTACAAGCAACATGGGAACCGGTTCACCGGCAGGATTCAGAAGGTGCAAGTGGACGTCAAGTAGGGGCGATCCGGTTGCGGCGCCATGAACATCGACGGCTCAGTGATGGTATGGTTTGGACCGACTGAACACATCACTGGGCATGGGAGATGGTGATGCAGTATTCGCGACTCGTAAGCGCGGTGACGGTGGGATTGGCTGCATCGGCGCTGATCGCCGGATGCACGAGCAAGGAACCCGAGCAGGCTGCCGCTCCGCCGGCGGCTGGCGCCGCCGCGCCGGCAGCTCCGACTAGCGCCGATCGCCCGACGCGTGTGTTCTTCGGCGACACGCATCTGCACACCGCCATGTCGATGGACGCCGGCGCATTCGGCAACCGGCTCGGCGTCGAGGACGCCTACCGCTTCGCCCGGGGCGAGGAAGTGAAGGCTTCCAGCGGACAGCAGGCGAAGCTGTCGCGCCCGCTCGATTTCCTGGTGGTCGCCGACCACTCCGACAACATGGGTTTCTTCCCTGACCTGTTCGCCGAAAAGCCGGAGCTTCTGGCCGATCCCACCGGAAAGAAGTGGTCCGACATGGTCAAGAGCGGTCAGGGCAACGCGGCGGCGTTGGACATCATCGACAGGTTCTCGCGTGGCACCTTTCCCAACGACTTGATGTATTACCCCGGCACGGCTCCCTACGCCGCTGCGTGGAAGCTCACGATCGACGCAGCCGAGAAGTACAACGCGCCCGGCACGTTCACGGCGTTCATCGGCTACGAGTGGACCTCGCAGGTGCCGCCGGGCAACAACCTGCATCGTGTGGTCGTCTATCGCGACGACGGCGACAGGGCCCGCCAGACCGAGCCGTTCACGACCTATCCGCCCGCCGGCAGCACCACCCCGGAAGATCTGTGGAAGGTGCTGAAGGCCTACCAGGACAAGACCGGCGGCCAGGTGCTCGCAATCGCCCACAACGGCAACCTGTCCAACGGCTGGATGTTCCCGTGGGACATCAACCCGGCCAGCAAGGGGCCGCTGACCCGCGAGTACGCGGAAGCGCGCATCCTCTGGGAGCCGCTCTACGAGGCGACCCAGATGAAAGGTGATGGCGAGGCGCACCCCTTCCTGTCGAAGAATGACGAATTCGCCGGCTTCGAGCTCTGGGACAAAGGCAACCTCAACCTGAGCGAGCGCAAGAAGAACGAGATGCTGCAGGGCGAATACACCCGCACGGCCCTGCAGACCGGCCTGCAGCTCGAGCAGAAGCTGGGCGTGAATCCCTACAAGTTCGGCCTGATCGGTTCGACCGACTCGCACACGTCGCTCTCCACCGCCGACGACAACAACTTCTGGGGCAAGACCACGCCGAGCGAGCCGGGAGCGAAGCGCGCCGCGCATCCATTCATAAGCACCCCGCTCGCCACGATCATGGGCTGGGAGCAGACCGCCTCCGGCTACGCCGCGGTCTGGGCGACGGAGAACACCCGCGCCGCCCTGTGGGACGCGATGAAGCGCAAGGAAACCTATGCCACCACCGGGCCGCGCATGACCGTGCGTTTCTTCGGCGGCTGGGATTTCGTCGACGCGGACGCGCAGGCTGGCGACGTTGCCAAGGCCGGCTACGACAAGGGCGTGCCGATGGGCAGCGACCTCAAAGCAGCATCGGAGGGTAAGTCGCCGACCTTTCTGGTCGCTGCGATAAAGGATCCGGAGGGCGGCAACCTCGATCGCATCCAGATCGTCAAGGGCTGGGTTGATGCAAAGGGCGCGCGTCAGGAGAAGGTCTACGACGCAGCCTGGTCCGGCGATCGCAAACCTGACGCCGACGGCAAGTTGCCGCCGGTGGGCAATACGGTCGACGTACCCAACGCCACGTACACCAACAGCATCGGCGCGGCCCAGTTGGCCGCCGTCTGGAAGGATCCAGCCTTCGATCCCGGTCTCCGGGCGGTTTACTACGCACGCGTGATCGAGATTCCGACGCCCCGCTGGACGGCATACGACGCGAAGCGCTTCAACGTGAAGATGCCAAAGGAAGTGAGGATGACGACGCAGGAGCGCGCGTACACCTCACCGATCTGGTATTCGCCGGCCCGATGAGGAGTTCTTATGCGACACGCAGTTCTGGTTATTGTTGGTATCGCGCTCGCCATCCTGCCCGCGCACGGCCAGGCGGGCGGAGCGGAGCAGCACGTCGCGGCGCTCAAGAAGTCGCTGGCCTCCAGCCAGGCTAGCCTTCGCAAGTACGAATGGATCGAGACCTCTGTCATCAGCCTGAAGGGCGAGGAGAAGTCGCGCAAGCAGAACCGCTGCTACTACGGCGCCGATGGCAAAGTGCAGAAGGTCCCCATGGGCGATCCGCCACCGCAGCAGCAGGCGTCAGGCGGCGGCCGGCGGGGAGGCCGCCTCAAGAAGCACATCGTCGAGAACAAGAAAGAGGAGATGCAGGACTACATGGAACAGGCGGTCGCCTTGATCCACCAGTACGTCCCGCCCAACGCCGAGCGGATCCAGGCCGCGAAAGACGCGGGTAAGCTCGCGCTCACGCCCGGCCAGGGGCGAGTGCGCCTCGAGCTCACCGACTATTTGAAAGCCGGGGATCTCCTGGCGATCGAGATCGACCCCGCGACCGACAGCCTGCTCGGCCTGAGCGTCTCGACGTATCTCGATAAGGCGGAAGACCAGGTCAAGCTCGAGGTCCGGGAAGGCGCGCTGCCCGACGGCACGATCTATACCGCGCAGACGACCCTCGACGCGCCGGCCAAGAACATCCGCGTCGTCATCGAGAACTCCGGCCATCGGCCAGTGAGCCAGTGATGCATCGAGAGGTGCTGGCGGAGGTCAAATGACATGGGCCGCTGCGCTCGCCGCCGGACTGCTCGTCGTGATGCTCGCGCTGCAGGAGGTCGGGCGCCGGCTGGGCGTGCGGCGGCTCGCTCGCGATCCTGAAGGGAAGATCAGCGGCGGCGCCGCCGAAGCGGGCATCTTCGGCCTCCTCGGCCTGCTCATCGCGTTCACCTTTTCGGGAGCGGGCTCGCGTTTCGACGATCGACGCCAACTGGTGATCGAGGAGGCGAACAACATCGGCACTGCCTGGCTTCGGCTCGATCTCCTGCCGGCGGAGAGACAGCCTGCATTGCGCGACCTCTTCCGCCGATATCTCGACTCGCGTCTCGAAACCTACCGCAAGGTGCCGGACATGACAGCCGCCAGAGCGGAGCTGACACGATCGACGGAGCTCCAACGCAAGATCTGGGCTGAGGCCGTCGCGGCCAGCCAGAGCTCGACGACGACGGCCCCGGCGATGCTTCTGCTGCCTGCCTTGAACCAGATGATCGACATCACGACGACGAGGACGATTACGGCGGAGATCCACCCGCCGGCCATCGTCTTCATAATGCTCGTTCTACTCGCGTGCATCGCCGCCCTGCTGGCGGGCTACGGGATGGCCGGCGGGAAATCGCGCAGCTGGATTCACGCGAACGCCTTGGCCATCGTCATCGCGGCGACGGTGTATGTCATCATCGACTACGAGTACCCACGCCTCGGTTTCATCCGCGTCGATGCCGTGGATCATGCGCTCGAAGACCTCCGCCGGGACATGCAATGACAGTGACGCCGTGAGGCGCTTGTTCACTGCGGGGCTTGTGGTCTGGGCGGCATCGGCCCCGGTCCTTGCCCAGACCACCGAGCCGGGCTGGTCCTGTTCTGCACTGGCGTATGCCTACATCGTTCCGGACGACGCGAACTACGTGCAGCCCACGTTCATCGCCGATCGGGGCCGTCTGCATCTCGAGGCGCGGTACAGCTACGAAGATCGCAAGACGGGCTCGGCCTGGCTTGGCTACAACATCAGCGTCGGGGACGAGCTGGCGTTCGAGCTGACGCCGATGCTGGGCGCCGTCTTCGGCCGCACGACCGGCGTCGCGCCCGGATACAAGGCGTCGCTCAGTTACAGGAAGATCGAGTTCTCAACCGAGGCGGAGTACGTCATCGATACGGGCGATTCGGACGAGAGCTTTTTCTATAACTGGTCGGAGGTTTCCTACGCGCCGCTCGATCGATTCCGCATCGGCCTGGCGATCCAACGGACCAAGGTCTATCAGAGCGATTTCGACATACAGCGAGGGTTCCTCGTAGGCACGTCACTCGGACGAGTGGAGTTCACGACGTATGTCTTCAACCCGGACGACGAGCCGACGATCGTCCTGGGATTCGCGGTTCAGTTCTGACGTTGTAGACACCTCGCGACCCGGCGCATAATCCTGCCGTGCCTGCCCGCAACGCGGCCCTCCGCCGGTTGTCTCGCCGAGCCGTCCTGGAGCTGGTTGGCGCCGGCGTCGCGGGGATCGCGGTGCGCCAGAACGTCTGGGCGTCGACGCCGCCCGGCGCATCGAAGATCGCGCGCATCGACGCCCTGCCGGTGCGCTATCCGATGAAGGGGCGCTTCAAGTTCTTCGAGGGGCCTGAAGGCTCACCGGCCGGTCGTCCGGCCGTGCTGGTTCGAATCACCGACGATAGCGGCGCGAGTGGTTGGGGCGAGAGCGTTCCGATTCCGAAGTGGAGCGACGAGACGCTCGAGACGGTGACGACGACGATTCGTTACTATCTGGCGCCTGAGCTCGTCGGGCGCGATCCGTCCGACATCGCCGGCGCGCATGCCGTCATGGATTGCGCGATCGCGCCCGCGTTTTCAACCGGGCAGCCGATCGCGAAAGCGGGAATCGATCTCGCGCTGCACGATCTGGCGGGCAAGCGTGCGGGACAGAACGTCGCAGCGCTCTGGGGGCGCGCGCCCGGCTCGCCGCTGACGCTCAGCTGGACGGTGAATCCGCGCACGCTCGACGAGATCGAGGGCCTCGTCGAAGCGGGACGCGCGCTCGGCTACAAGCACTTCAACGTCAAGGTCGCGCCGGATCCTGCGTTCGATCTCGAGCTGTGCCGGCGCGTGAAGAAGCTCGCGCCCGACGGATTCCTCTGGGCGGACGCGAACTGCGGCTACGACGTCGAGACCGCGCTCCGCGTGGCGCCGAGGCTCGCGGACGCGGGTGTGGATGTGTTCGAAGCACCGATTCGCCCGAACCGGATTGCCGGCTATCAGGCGCTCGCGCGCCAGCGCGCGCTGCCGATCCTCATGGACGAGGGTCTCGTCTCTACGCCCGAGCTCGTCGAGTTCATCCGGCTCGGCATGCTCGACGGCGTCGCCATAAAGCCGGCGCGCACCGGAGGCCTGCTCACGGGCCGCAGACAGATCGAGATCCTCAACGACGCCGGTCTGATGTGGCTCGGCAGCGGGTTGACCGATCCGGACGTGTCGCTTGCCGCCACGCTCGCGCTCTTCTCGTCGTACGGGCAGTCGAGGCCGTGCGCGTTGAACGGTCCTCAGTTCCTCGCGCACTCGATCGTCGAGTCGCCGTTCACGCCGAAGGACGGGCAGCTCGCGCCGCCCACGGGGCCGGGACTCGGCGTCGTCGTCAACGAAACACGGATCCGCGCCATCGCCGCAACCGATTGATCTGAGGTTCACATGTCCAAATCACCCCTCGACCGTCGAGAGTTCCTCGTTACCGGCGCGGGCCTGGCGGCCGCCGCGATCGCATCGCCTCGATCCGTGCTCGGCGCGAACGATCGGATCGGCATCGGCCTCGTGGGCTGCGGAGGCCGCGGCGCGTACCTGCTCAACGAGGCGATGGCCGCCGCACCGGGCCGCATTCAGGTCGTGGGGCTGTGCGACGTGTGGTCGCAGGCACGCGAGAAGCTGGCCGCGACGGTCGCCGGGAAACTGCCGGGGCAGACGCCCCGTCTCGTGTCCCGCCACGAGGATCTGCTCAAGCTGCCAGGGCTCGACGGCGTCATCATCGCGTCCCCTGATTTCGCGCATCCCGCCGCGCTCATCGACGCGGTTCGGGCCGGCAAGGACGCATTCGTCGAGAAGCCGCTCAGCGCGCGGCTCGAAGATGCCGCCGCAGCGCTCGATGCGGTCGACAAGACCGATCGCGTCGTGCAGGTCGGCACGCAGCGCAGGAGCAGCGCGCGGTTCCGGGCCGCCGCCGACTACGTGAAGTCCGGAGCGCTCGGTCCGGTCTGCAAGGTCGAGACCGCCTGGAACCGGAACATCCAGAGCTGGACGCGGCCGACCGACATGATCCGCCGCGAGGAGGTCGACTGGGATCAGTACCAGATGTATCTGCCGAAGAGAGAGTTCGACGCCAAGCGGTATCGCTGCTGGCACCTCTATTACGAGTACACGACCGGGCTCGTCGGCCTGCTCGGCAGCCACATGATCGACGTCGCGCTCTGGTTCATGGATGATCCGTTCCCGATCTCGTGCGTCGCGCTCGGCGGGACCCTCACGTGGAAGGACGGCCGGCAGACGAGCGACACGGCCGAGTACGTCTACGAGTTCCCGAAAGGCTGGATCCTGACGTTCTCGTCCAGGCTCGGATCGGGTCCCGAGTCGGACTACGAGATCTTCCATGGCAAGTCGCGCACGCTCGACTCGCGCGACTGGGTGAGCCGTCCCGCCCCCAACCGTCTTGAGCCTGGTGACGAAAACATCACGCTGCCGGAGCCGGCGGGGGAAGAGCGCAGCCACGTCGGCAACTGGCTCGACTGCATGCGGTCGCGCCAGACGCCCAACGCGCCAATCCAGGCCGGCTACGCGCACGCCGTCGCATGCTGCCTCGGACGTGAGGCGGAAAGAACCGGCCGCCGCGTCCGGTACGACGCCGCTACAAGACGCATACTGGAGACGTAGCCGGCCTCGCCTACGACTAAAGGCCAGCTTGCGGCCTTTGCCCACGGACTCCTATAAACGATCCCGGGAGCCGGCGTACGTCTTGCGCCGGAGACGAGCTCATCTGGGCACTGGAGCAGCAACGTGATAGTACGACGGGCGGTAAGTTTGGCCGCATTGGCCGTTGTGGTCGCCGCGGCACCGGCATTCGCACAATCCCCGAAAGTGGAAGTCAGCGGCATTTTCGGATGGACGTTCTCGGACGGCGTCACCGGCGATCCGATCCTCGCGGGCGACGGCAATATCTACGACGCGATAGACGCGGCGGACTCGTTCAACTGGGGCTTCATGATCGGGGTGAACGCCACGGACAACATGGAAGTCGGGTTCCTGTTCGGCCAGCAGCAGTCCACGCTGGAGATCTCCGGCACGGCGACGCGCGAGATCGGGGACCTGAACGTCAACTCGTATCACGGGTACTTTGCGTACAACTTCGGTCCGCCCGACGCGCCGATTCGGCCCTATGTGCTCGGCGGGATTGGCGCGACCAACTACGGTGGCGTCGACTTTACCGTCGGCGGGGTGAGCGGCACCACTGATAGCAGCACGAGGTTCTCGACGACGTGGGGCGGCGGCGTGAAGATCTTCCCGGCGCCGAGAGTCGGCGTGCGCGCCGGCGTGCGGTGGACGCCCACGTACATCAAGTCCGACGCCGTCGGCTGGTGGTGCGACCCGTTCTGGGGCTGCTACGTCGTCGGCGACGCGCAGTACGCGAATCAGTTCGAGATGTCAGGCGGGGTTACCCTGCGGTTCGACTGATCGGCTAACGTGGAAGGATGGATCGTCAGGACTTCTCGCTCGTCCGCGACGATCCTCCCTTCCGGTGGCATCAGCGGATCGGTCTCGTTCCGAGAAGCGGCGGCCTCGGCGTCGGGAGACGCGCGATCTTCTGGACGGCGGTCGCGTGGCTCCCGGTGGCGCTGTGGGCATGGTCCCAGGGAGCTGTGGTGGTGCGGCCCGGTCATGCCCCGGAGCCGCTGCTGCAGCACTTCGGCGTCAACGCGCGGCTGCTCCTCGGCATCCCGCTGCTGATCATCGCCGAAGCCGTCGCGCACGGGATTCTGTCCCGGCAGATTCCGTACTTCGTGGATGCGCGGCTCGTGAAGCCCGACGACATTCCGCGCTTCGACGCGATCGTGGCTCGCGCCGTGCGGTTGCGCGACCGGGCGACGCCGTGGGTCATCATCCTCGGCCTCGCACTCGCGTGGGCCCTCACCGGAACGCTTCCCGGCCACCTGCTCTGGCTGCCCGACGAGGCGCCCTGGGCGGCGCGTGACTTCGGAGGGTTCTGGCACGCGTACGTCGCCCGGCCGATCTTCCTCGTGCTGCTGCTCGGCTGGCTCTGGCGCGTGATACTCCTGGCGATCCTGTTCAAGGGAATCGCCGCGCTGGATCTCGTGCTCGTGCCGACGCATCCGGATCGCGCCGGGGGTCTGGGGTTCGTGGAGCGCAGCGCCGCGGCGTTCAGCCTCGTGGTTCTTGCACCTGCGGTTGTCACCGCCGCGCGGTGGGCACACGACGCCGGATTTCACGGCCTCGATGTCCACTCACTTTACCCCGTCATGGGTACAGCGCTTGTCGCCACACTGGTCGTGTTTCTCGCGCCCTATCTGATGTTCTCGGGCCCGCTGCTTCGCGCCAGACGCCAGGCCCTGCTCGATTACGGCGCGCTGGTCGCGCGCCACGGAGCGGCGGTTCGGGGTAAGTGGATCCTGGGCGAGGTCAAGCCGGACGAACCGCTGCTATCCGCGCCGGAAATCGGGCCCGTCGCCGACACGATTACGTTGTACGAAGCCGTGTCGCGCATGCGCCCGGTCCCCATAGGCGCGGTGGGTCTTCTGGCCATCGCCGTGCCGGTGGCGCTGCCTTTTCTCGGCGTCCTGGCGGTCCAGATCCCCGTGAAAGACATGCTGCTCGAGCTCGCCAAGGGCGTGCTCTAGTCACCTGGTCATAATTTCTCGCAACGGTGGAGCCGAGACCATCCCTGGCCCGGCTAATAGTCCAAAGGTCCTATAGCAAGCCGTCTTTTGCGGAGCCTATATTCCTGGCAGCGCCGCAGCGGCCGCCCCCGGGCATGGACGACACTCTCGCGAATTTCTGGACGAACCTCGTCGGCCGGCTGACCGGCCCGATGACGTTCCGACTGATCCTTCAGCCGGTGATGGCGACGATTTACGCGATTCGGGACGGCATGAAGGACGCCCGTGAAGGGCGGCCTCCGTATTTCTGGTCGATCTTCACCCATCCGGGCGAGGCGGGCCCGCTGCTTCGTGAAGGAGCCAGGGCAGTCGGTCGGGTCATTCTCCTCGGCATCGTGATGGACCTGGTGTATCAGCTGATCGTTTTCAGGTCGGTCCATCCGATCGAGCTCGTCGTCGTCGTATTCCTTCTGGCGTTCAATCCCTATCTCGTTCTGCGCGGTCCGGTGAATCGCATTGCCGCCCACTGGGTGCAGCATCCAAAGGTGCCGACGAGATGACGACCGAAACGAAGGAACTGGCGCGGCCGGAGCGGGTCCCCGAAACGCCGGTGCCCCCGGTGCCGAAGGTTGACGAGGCGAGCCTCAAAGAGCCGTCGGTCTTCCTGTCGTATCACCGCACCAGACTATCAACGCACCGTACCGGACTCTCGGAGCACCGAACGCAGCTATCGGAACATCGAACCGATCTGTCCACGCACCGCACGAGCCTGTCCACACGGCGCACGACGATGTCGATGCGCCGCACGGGCATGTCGTTCCAGCGGACGCGGATGAGTGCGGATCGCACGCTGATGTCGGTCATCCGAACGTCGCTCTCGCTCATTGGCTTCGGCTTTACGATCTTCCAGTTCTTTCAGAAGCTCAGGGAGGCCGACGTGCTGGCCCACGCGCAGGCGCCGCGCCGTTTCGGCGTCGCGCTCGTGGCGCTCGGCATTGCCATGCTGCTGATGGGCATCGTCTATCACCTGCAGTTCATGACCGGCCTGCGCCGGACGCGCGAGGCCATGGCCGCGGAAGGTCTGATTTACGGCGAAAGCCTATTCCCACGCTCGCTGACGCTGATCACCGCGGTGATCTTGCTCGTCATCGGCATAGTCGCGATCATCAGCATGGCGCTGTGAGCGGCGCGAGCCACGGAGGAGAAGGATGACTGAACTGCTCGAGTCGTGACACGACGGACCGGCGCGGCGCGCGATCGAGGACTTCGTCGCGCGTGTCACGAAGGACTACGCGTGGCTGGGCGATCGCTGCAGCTGGCGCGCGATCAGGACTGGACGATCGTCGACATGAAAGACAGCTGGAGGACCGTTTTCGCTCCGGCGCCGGAGGCGGCGTCAGTCCGGCGGCCAACGTGACTGATGAGCGCCGAGGCACGGCTGGGTCATCGGTGGGAGCGGGACCGGAAGGCGACCTCTCCCTGATCGGGCCGGGTCCGCCGCCCTTTCCGGACATGGTCTGGATTCCGGGCGGGACGTTCAAGATGGGCTCCGACGCGCACTATCCTGAAGAGCGCCCCGTGCGCCGCGCAGCGGTCGACGGGTTCTGGATGGATCGCACACCGGTGACGAATGCCTCGTTCGCGAGGTTCGTGGCTGCGACCGGCTATGTGACGTTCGCCGAGGTACCGCCGAACCCTGCCGACTATCCCGGCGCGAAGAAAGAAATGCTGCACCCGGGCGGGCTCGTGTTCGTCAAGGCGCGCGGTCCCGTGGATCTCCGCGACTTTCGCAACTGGTGGGCGTTCAAGTTTGGCGCCGACTGGCGTCACCCGCGCGGCCCGAACTCGACGATCAAGGGGCGCGAGCAGCACCCGGTCGTCCAGGTCGCTTTCTCGGACGCCGAAGCCTATGCAAAGTGGGCGGGGAAGACCCTGCCGACCGAAGCCGAGTGGGAGTTTGCCGCGCGCGGCGGCCTCGACGGCGCCGAGTACGCCTGGGGAAACGAGCTGAAGGTTGACGGGAAGTTGATGGCGAATTTCTGGCAGGGCGAATTCCCCTGGCAGAACTTCAAGGATGACGGCTTCGAAGGGACGTCCCCCGTCGGATCGTTTCCGCCGAACGGCTACGGTCTCGTCGACGTCACCGGCAACGTGTGGGAGTGGACGACCGACTGGTACTCGGTGCCGGATGGGACTCCGCCGCCGAACGCCTGCTGCGCGCCGCGCAACCCGCGCGGCGGGAACGAGGCCGACAGCTACGATCCGCGCCAGCCCGATATCCGGATTCCGCGCAAAGTGATCAAAGGCGGCTCGCACCTGTGCGCGCCGAACTATTGCCGGCGCTATCGTCCCGCCGCACGGTTTCCCGAGCCGGTCGACACGTCGACCTGCCACCTGGGGTTCCGGTGCATCGTGCGGCCCGCTGGTACGACCCCTTAGGGTCGTCACCTGTAGACGAGGCTAAAGCCTCGCGCTACGCAAGGAATGGAAGATCTCTTCAAAGCGTTCGCCGGCACGGTCGCCCTCGGCGTCGAGGCGTGCGCCGTGCTCTTCATCGCCGTCGGCGCGGTCGAGGCGCTCTACCTCCTCATCCGGCGGTACGCACCGCACGCGAATACGAACATCGTGCGCCGCAAGGAGATCTGGGTGCGGTTCGCGGTGTGGCTGCTGCTCGCGCTCGAGTTCGAGCTCGCAGCCGACGTCCTCCGCACGGCGATCTCTCCCACCTGGGATGATGTCGGCAAGCTCGGGGCGATTGCGGCGATTCGCACGGCATTGAACTACTTTCTCGAAAAAGACATCGACAAGTACTCGGGCGCCGCCGGATGAGCTTTCCCGGATCCGGGGCGCGGCGCAACAGGCGCTACACTGGTCACCATGCGTCTGAAACAGACATTTGCGGCCGCTCTGCTCGCCACTGCGCTGGTGCTTGCACCCGCGACCGCACGGGCTGACGGCCTGCTCATCCCGTTCATGGGCGTCAATTTCGCAGGCGACTCCGGCGAGGAGCTCGAGAACGCGCTCGACGCCAGCCGTTTCAACTGGGGCGCCAGCTTCGGCTACATGGGAGGCGGCGTCTTCGGCCTCGAAGGGGACATCGGCTACAGCCCCGATTTCTTCGGCAAGACGGACCTCGGCGGGAGCAGCGTCCTGACGATCACGGGCAACCTGATTCTGGGCATTCCGTTCGGAGGACAGAGCGGATTCGGGATTCGCCCCTACGGATTGATAGGCGTTGGTCTCATCCGGCCGAACCTCGAAGGGTTTGGCGACCTGACCGAGCTCGAGGAGAACGAGTTCGCGTGGGATTTCGGCGGCGGCGTGATGATCTTTTTCGGCACGAACATCGGCATGCGCGCCGATCTTCGCTACTTCCGCACGTTTGGAGACCTCGAGTTCGGCGTGCCGGATTTCACTTCAGACGACGAACCCCTCGACTTCGCGCGCGCGTCGGCAGGGCTCGTGCTGAGGTTCTGACCTAGTGAGTTTTCGGCATCGCAACGCTCGACGAGAAGACCGGCGACCTTGTGA
>DATAFJ010000260.1:0-6651 GCA_036257535.1 Vicinamibacterales bacterium
GCGGAAGGTCGCCGATCGCTGCAAGATATCGATCGGGGGGAACTTCGACGAAGCGTCTGCGGGCAGCTATCCAGCGCTCCTCGACTATCTGCGCGAGCAGGAGTTCGCGGACAAGCTGGCGAAGGTGGCTTTCAAGCCGATCATCCGCGAGACGCCGAAAACGCCGAAGGGTCTGATCCCGCTGACGGTTGTCGACGGGTCGGGAAAGCCGCTCGGCGGGACGTGCATGACCGCGGCAGGCACGGGGACCACCAGCGCCTGCACCGGCTGCAACGGGCTCGACGACACGATGAGCTTCCTCCGCGAGGAAACGAAACGGCACGGCTTCCCCACGGTGGACGGCGTCCACATGGGACCGTGCGAGCTCCACAGGCGTCACGCCTATACGATCAATCCCGAAGGCTCGCTGTACGCGTGTCCGGGCTTCACGGGCGACGCCACGCAGTCGGTCGGGCACATCGATGCCCTGGGCGCCGGAGCCTCGGCGAAGGCGTCCAGGCCCGACCCGGCTCGCGCGCGCGCCGCGGCGGAGTGGGACGTGCTGGCGCCGTGGAAGAGCTGCGGCGACTGCGCGTTCATCCCGGTGTGCGCCGGCGGATGCTCGGTGGCGTCGCACACCGAACTTGGCAGCATGCACATGCCGAACTGCCACAAGCCGAGCTTCGAGGCGGGCGTTTTCGCGCTCGCGCGCGAAGCGGCTGCCAATGCGGCGTAACCAGCCGAACACACAACCACACACAGAAGGAGACGACGTATGACGCTCAATGGCAAGAAGCCGACGGACAAGAAGAAGGAAAGCAGCCTTCGTCCGTGGCTCGTCGACGTGCCGATCGATTCGCTGCGCTGACCCGTCAACAGCACCATTCATTAAACAGACTCTGAGGAGTTCACTTTCATGTTGAAGATAAAGGTTGTGAAGAAGGGTTCGACGACGTCCAGGCCGGTGCCCGGTCCCTGCCCCTGGGTCGTCGATTGCCCGCCGGACGCCCCACGGTCCTGAGCGGCACGCATACGATTAAGCTGCGTCCCGCTGTCGGAAGATGACTGCCCGTCCCAATGTCCAGGGCTTGGGCTGAATCTCGGATTCTTGCTATTTGCGTTGTCACCGTACTCGTCTGTGTTGGATGTTCGCGTGAACCTGACGTTCAAGCACAGCGGCGGCGAGATACGCTCTCGATTGGGACGGCGGCGCCTGAAGGCAGTCTCGATCCCGGCATCGCCGGGGTCGCGGACCTGTTGCGATACGAGTCAGTGCTCACGACGGGTAACGATGGCCGCCCTGGGGCCAGCGTCGCAGCGTCGTGGGAACGATCCGATGACGGGCTCAGCTGGAAGTTCCGGCTTCGAGACGGTGTAACGTTCCACGACGGGACGCCGGTGACCGCCGAGCAGGTAGCGGACACCCTGCGCGTGGCGATCAAGAATCCGGTTTCGATCGCGACTGCTCCCAGTCTCCAGCAGGTTTCATCTGTCACCGTCGACGGGCTCACCGAGTTCAGCATTCGGCTAACGGCACCGAGTGCTTTGCTTCTCAGTGATCTGGCCTACCTCGAGTTGAAGAAGGTTTCATCCGGTCCGGCCGGAGATGCAGCGGGCACTGGCCCGTTCGTCGTCGAGTCAAAAGAGCAGAAGCGCATCGTCATGCGGAGGTTCGACGGCTATCGGCTGGGTGCCCCCGCGATCGAGCGAATCGAGCTGAACGGCTTTCCAACGGTTCGCAATGCTTGGACGGCAATGATGCGGGGCGAAGTGGACTTTCTTTACGAAGTGGGCGCAGACGCCGCGGAGTTCGTCGGCGGGGAGTCCAGCGTTCAGACCTTCACGTTCCTACGCCCTTACACGTTGACGCTCGGATTCAACCTCAATCATCCCGTTCTCAAATCGCGGGAAGTCAGACAGGCGCTCAATGGCGCCATCGATCGCGACGAGATCGTGAAGGCCGGATTCCGCGGCCGCGCGCGGCCTGCCCATGATCCGGTATGGCCGAACCACTGGGCATTCAGCGGCGCCGTACCGACCTACGCCTACAGTCCTGACGCCGCGGCGCTAGGGCTCAGCGCGGCGGGCTACGCCACGGTGCAGAAGGTCAGCGACCGAATGCCGAGCAGGTTTCATTTCACCTGCCTGGTATACCCGCCGCTCGAACGTATCGCGCTGATGATTCAGAAGCAGCTATTCAGCGTCGGCGTCGACATGTCGATCGAGCTCGTCAAGCTCGGCGAGATCGCCTCCCGTGCAGGGCGCGGCAACTTCGACGCGTATCTTCTCTGGCAGATCACGGGCCGGTCGTTGACGTTTCCCTACCTGTTCTGGCACTCACCCGAGCCTGGCAGGCCGGTCTTTCTCGAGAGCGGCTACTCGGTTGCCGACGCCGCCCTCAATCGCGTTCGCTACGCGCGAAACGACGACGAGTTCCGCACTGCCGTCGCGTCATTCCAGCAGGTCATCCACGACGATCCTCCGGCGGTGTTCCTCGCCTGGGAGGAGCGCGTAAGGGCCGTGAACCGATCCTTCCACGTGCCGCCTCAGGAGCCGGGGCGTGACGTGATTTTCAGCCTGTGGCGCTGGCGGCCGTCGGCTGAGACGAACGCGCGCGCGCAATGACCCGCATCACTTCACGCTTCGCCATGCTCATCGCGACCGCGGCAGTCCTGCCGCTCGTCGTGTATGGCGTCGTGTCGTTGTGGTCGCTCAGGATGGGAACGCAGCGCTCGGTCCGCGAGGGCAACCTCAACGTCGCGACGCGCGTCGGTGAACAGATCCATCTCTACATCACGAACAACGTCAACGTCCTCAAGGCGCTGGGCGCCGAGCTCCGAGGCACGCACCTCGAAGCCTGGCAGCAGGACCGCATCCTCAAGAACTACGTCCTCGACTTTCCGGAATTCCGCGAGCTGACGCTCTTCGACCTTGCCGGCTCACCGATCGTGACGAGCCGAGCCGGCACGCCGGAAGTGGCCATTCCCGAGAGCGGTGCCCCCGCCCGGGAAGGCTTCTACATCTCCGCCGTCACCATCGACGACGACCTCCTGCCGACGACGACGATTGCGATAAGGCTCGAGGCGAGTCCGGTCGGCGAGGCGACAGGACAGACCGACGCGGAACGCGGCGGGTGGCTCGTCGGCGAGCTGAGCCTCGAGCAGCTGTGGCGCATGGTCGATCAGATCCGCGTCGGCCGCGAGGGTTACGCGTCGCTCGTCAGTGAGGACGGCAGGCTGCTCGCGCACGGCCACCCGGACCAGAAGCGCAACATCGCGAGCGGACGCATTCTGCATGAACACACGATGGCGGCCGAGCTGCGCGCGGGCCGCGAACCGTCGAAGGAATACGTCGAGGGGACCCGCACGATCCTCGCGACCGGCGCGCTGGTGAAATCGCTGAACTGGGCCGTGATCGTCGAACAGCCGACCGATGAGGCGTACGCGATCACGCGGCAGCTCGAACGCCAGCTGCTCGTCGCGATCGGCGTCGCCCTGCTGGTAACAATTACTTTCGGCATCATCTGGGGCCGCGGCTTCATCCGCCGCGTGTTCGCGCTCCGCCGCGGCACGCTGGCGCTCGCGGACGGCAGGCTCGACGAGCGCGTCGCCATCGGAGGGCAGGACGAACTCACCGAGCTGGCGGACGCGTTCAATACGATGGCCGATCGGCTCGTGGAGTTGCAGGAAGACGTCAGGCGCCAGGAGCGGCAGGCGATGTTCGGCAAGATCGCCGCCGGCCTCGTCCACGACCTCTCGCACCCGATTCAGAACATCGGCAACAGCTGCAAGCTGATCCTCAAGATGTGGGAGGACGGCGAATACCGCGACACGTTCCGCCGGACCGTGGATCGCGAGTTGCAAACCGTCAAGCGCGTACTCGACGACCTCAAGAACATCGCGCGACCGATTCCGCTCGAGCGCTTCCCGCTGGAGTTGAACCGATCGGTCGCCGAAGTGGTCGAAGCCATGCAGCCGCACGCCGAGATGGCCGGCCTCACGCTGAAGGCCGAGCTTTCGTCAGAGCCGCTGTTCATCGAGGGCGACGTGTTCGCGCTCGGCAGGGTCTACCGCAATCTCATCATCAACGCGATACAGGCCACGGCGCCGGGCGGCCTGATCGTCGTGACGACCGAGCGGCAGGGAGCGTCGCCCCAGGTCCGCTTCTACGACACGGGCTGCGGCATTCCTGCCGATCGGCTGCACGCCATCTTCGACGACTTCATGACGACCAAGCGGCGCGGTCTCGGCCTCGGGCTGGCGATTTCCAAGAAGATCGTCGAACAGCTCGGAGGGACGGTCACGGTTGCGAGCGAGGTAGGGAAAGGAACGACGTTCGTGCTCGAGTTCCCGGAGACGGCGGCGCGGCCGATGCCGGCTGCCGTTGCGGGTTAGTGTCACAGGGGTTCGCAGGTTAGCGAGGTATCCATGTTCCGGAAGCTGCTGCAAGCGAACGAAATCGAACTGGACGACGAGAGGTATCCGGTCAGGTACTACGAGCACCGCACGCTGCGCGGAACGCGTCGCTTCTGCGCGGAAGTCGTGCTCAGCCCGGCGGATCACATCATCGTGGATGACGACTCGATGTTCAGCCTGGAGTCGAAGGTCGTACGGCTCGTGCCGGCGATGATCTACAGCCGGACGCTCGCGGGTCGGCCGACAGCGGCCTGATCGCGGGGAACGCGACGCGGTTCAGTTCGGAGAAGGCGGCCGGATGGCCGCCCCCCGTCATACTCTCTTCTCGCTGATCCACCCACGGCGGCCGAAAGGGCCGCGCACTGCAGCCCTGAAGGGCTGCGCTACTTCCGGGGCAAGACGGCGTCCTTCAGCTGCTTGGCGATGCGCGCCTTGACGACGGTCTTCGCCGGAATCTTGATCGCCTCGCCAGTCGCGGGATTGCGGCCCATGCGCGCCTTCCGCTGCTGCTTCACCAGCTTGACCATGCCGGGCAGCACGAACTCTCCCGATCGCTTCAGCTCCTTCTCCGCGAGCGTCGTCAGCTCGTCGAAGAACTCGCGCGCCTGCGCGCGCTTCACTTCGAAGCGCTCGGCGAAGTACGAGAAGAGCTCTGATTTGCCCATCCTGCGGGCGTCGGCCATAGCAAGTCCTCCAATCAAAAAAACCGGGGTATCCTAGCCCGCAGATCCACTGGCGTCAAGCGCCGAGGGCCTGTTTTCGGGCCGGAATGCTAGAATTTTTCGCATGGCGCGCGAGACCCTGGAGACCTTTCCCAACCCCAGCCCGGGCCGCGACTACGAGATAGACATCCGGTGCCCGGAGTTCACATCGGTCTGTCCCAAAACCGGCCTGCCCGATTTCGGCGAGATACGGATCACGTACGTTCCCGACGAGCGCTGCATCGAGCTGAAAGCGCTCAAGTATTACATGATCGGCTTCCGTGACAAGGGGATCTTCTACGAGGCGGCGACCAACCAGATCCTCGACGACCTGGTAGCCGTGTGCCGACCCAGGCGCATGACGGTCGTCGGCGCCTTCACGGTGCGCGGGGGGATCAGCACGTCCGTGACGGCGACCTATACGAAATCGTCCGGCTAAAGCCGGACGATACGGGCGCGAGGAGAACGTGGACGATTCCGTCGTTCGCGTGCCGATTGATGGCACGCTCGACCTGCACGCGTTCAGGCCGCCGGACGTGAAGGACGTCGTGGCCGGTTACGTCGAGGCGGCGCACCAGGCCGGGCTGCGCGAAATCCGGCTCATACATGGCCGTGGAACGGGCACGCAGCGGGCGATCGTGCATGCGGTGCTGGCCGGCCACCCGCTGGTCGAGGCGTATTGGGACGCGCCGGAGTCCCACCTGGGCGCAACGGTGGCGCGACTCAGGCTCTAACCCTTGAACCCTGCACCTAGAACCTAGAACAGTCCCGGACAGACCCGCCAGCGTACGATCTGCAAATACTTTCGGTACTCCGGATCCTCTGCGAGCGTTCCTTCTTCGCGCGCCGCGCGGGCGAGCAGCGCCGCATCGGCCACGAGGAGGACGACGAGGTTCCAGAGCGACGGGTAGGCGAGGAGAAACGCGGTGTGCGAGATGAGGTAGCCGCTGTAGATCGGGTGGCGTACGAGCCGATAGAGCCCGGCGCAGACGATCCCGCGATTGGCCGGCATGAGGCCGAAGCTGCGGCCGAGCGAAAGCTTCCCTCCAACCGAGATGAACAGGCCGACGCCGGAGATTGCCGTCGTGATGGCGTCGCCGAGAAGCCCGGCAGACGTCAGCGGGCGGAGAAGCAGCGGTCCGCTGAGAGAGAGGCCGGTCAGAAGCCGCGCGTGCCAGCTCCGGTCCACGCGCACGGCCGATCGCCGGAACACGGTGAGCGCGACGACGAGGACCTCGCCGACGAGGAGCAGCAGGCCGGTGAATCGCCCCGTCTGCTGAAAATTCGTCGCGATTCTCACGGCCAGCAGCGAGAAGAGCACGATAATGACGAGCCGGCCGAGCGCGTCAGCCGGGTCGAAACGTGGCTCGTTCCGGCGCTCGAGCGGATTGTCCGGTGGCTGTCCGAGCGGATCGACGGCGGTCCTGCGGGCCCAGGGCCGCTTCAGGTGCGGCGCCAGGAGGCCCGCTGCGGACCGGACGGTCATATCAGCGCATGCCCTCGGCGGCGGCCCGCTCGCTCGCCTGCTCGTCGATGAAGTAGCTCGCGCAGGCCGC
>DATAFJ010000262.1:0-4034 GCA_036257535.1 Vicinamibacterales bacterium
ACTTCATCTCGGCGATGCCGACGAACCTGTACGGGCCGGGCGACAACTTCGGCCTCGCGAGCTCGCACGTGCTTCCCGCGCTCATGCGGAAGTTTCATGACGCCAAGACCGCTGGCGCGAGCGAGGTGACCGTCTGGGGCAGCGGCCGTCCGCGGCGCGAGTTCCTGCACGTCGACGACCTCGCCGACGCGTGCGTCTTCCTCATGCGCCACTACGACGAACCCGACCACGTCAACGTCGGGTGCGGCGAGGATCTCACGATCCAGGAGCTCGCCGAGCGGATCCGCGAGGTCGTGTATCCGGGCGCGCGTATCCGCTTCGACGCCTCGAAGCCTGACGGCGCGCCCCGCAAGCTCCTCGACGTGAGCCGCCTGCACGCGCTCGGCTGGCGCCACCGGATCTCGCTCGCCGACGGCATCGCGTCCACCTACCGATGGTTCCTCGAGAATCCTTCGGCGGTCGTCGACCGCGACGCGGTGCAGGTCTGAGCCGCCAGCTTCACACATTCCTGGTGTTTTCGCTTGCCGTCGGGGCCTTCGCCTGCAACCGCGATCCGGACCGGGAGCGGCTCAGACGGACGACGCGGCCCGAGTACGACGAGAAGACCGGCCGACTCCAGCGCTTGACCTACGACGCGAACAAGGATGGTTACGTGGACACCTGGGTCCACATGGACGGTCCGCGCATCGTCCGCACCGAAGTCGATCGCGATCAGAACGGACGCATCGATCGCTGGGCGTATCCTGACGACAAGGGCGGGCTGATGCGCGTCGAAGAGGACACCAACGGCGACGGCCGCGCCGACAAGTGGGAGAGTTATACCGACGGCCGCCTGGCGTCGGCGACGTTCGACGAGACTGGGGACGGCCGGCCCGACCGCCGCCTCAACTACGACGCGGACGGCCGGCTCGTCTCGATCGAGAGCGAGCCGGCCGACCGCGGCAGCTTCAAGAAGAAGATCGACGTCCCGTAGCAGGCCTGAAGTAGCGCAGCCCTTCAGGGCTGCTGTAGCGCTACTGGCAGCTCCCGATCATCTTCACGTTCTTCACGTCCAGCTTGTGAACGAGGTACTTCGTCTCGGTCTCCGTGTCCGTCACGGGCTGGTCCGAGACGACGGCTGACGTCCACTTCGGCAGAACGGCCTTGACCTTCTTGCCGTCGGCCTCTATCTGCACCTGCACGCCGGCATCTTTCCGCTCGACCTCGATCTTGCCTTCTTCGACGTCCCCTTCGATCTCGCCGGTAAGCTCGACGCGGTTCCCGGCGTGCTCCTTCCACTTGTCGTCATTCTTCAGAAGGTAGAGCACCCGCGCAGGTTTTCCGGTCGTCCCGATGGTGGCAGGTGGCGCTTGTGTGGCGGTGTTCGCGCCAAGATCGGCAACGAGGAAGCCGCCGTCGTCACCGCGGACGATGCAGCCGGTGACGGTGACATCGGCATCTGATGCCGCGATTGGAACGGCGATGGCTATAGCGAGCAACGCGATCGGCGCTTTCATTTCCTCTCCTTCGCGATGGGCCCCCCCCATCGCCTGCCACGCCTCGCTCACGCTCGGCGCGCTGATTCGAGCATCACGTTTCGAATCGAGCAAAACGGAGGCCACGTACAAAGAAAAACGGCCGGGCTTTGCAGCCCGGCCGTTCCTTCGTACCCGGTCCGGCTAGAGCCGGATTACTGACGTGACTACCAGTTGATGCGCACGCCGAACCGCAGCACGCGCGGCGCGACGATACCGCTGATCTGGTTCGCGTTGGCCGCCGCCTGCAGACGCCGACGCGCCAACACGGTGTTCACGTTGCCGATGTTGAAGATGTCCAGGCTCGGGATGATCCTGGTCGTCCCGAACGTGAACGCCTTCTCCACCTTGAAGTCTGCGTAGTTCAAGGTCGGGTGCCGCGTGTCGCCGAGCGGCTCGAGCAGGACGTCGACCAGGCCACCCTGATTCGCGCGCGAGGCGATACGGACCGCCTGCGGGAACGGATAGCCCTGACGCGACTGGAAGAACCCAGCGACGTTGATGTCCCAGGGCAGCGTGTACATCCCCTGCGCCTTGAACATCCACTCGGCGTTGTTGAAGATGTTGTCGATGCCGCTGCCGCCGGACTCCGGCGCGTAGGTCTGGCTGGGCAGGCACGTGGTGTTGACTGCCGTGCCGCTCCCGGCCCTGCAGGTCGGATCCTCGAACGAGTTCGGAGAATCCCAGTGGTCGGCCGCGTCGTTGTACGCGAAGCTCACCAGGCCCATCCACCGGTTCGAATACCGCTTGTTGAGCGAGAGCTCGACGCCGTTGTAGTCGCGGTACCGTTCTGGAACGTTCGTGAAGACGAACGCGCCGGGGACCGGGATATTCGGCTCGAAGAACGTGACCGTCTCGCAGCGCGCACCAGCCGCCGGACAGGACGCCGCCGTTGGCGTGAACGTCCGCTCCACGTAGTTGGCGCTCGTGAGTCCAACCTTGTCGTCCCACGTGAACCGATCGTACTTGCGGTAGATGTAGCTGGCGCCCACGGCGAGGTTCGCCATCACTTCGTGATCGAACCCTGCGATGAACTCCCGCGTCCGGTCGTTCTTGACGTCCGGATCGACGGTGCCGGCTGACCTGAGTGACGTCGGGTTGTCCGGGTCGTAGTTGCCCTGAACCACCGTCGGACGGACGCCGAGATTGAGCTCGTTGCGCGTCACGAGCGAATCGCCGTTCAGGTCGGTCCACGGGAACCGGATCTGGACTGCGGTGACGGGGTTCAGCGTGTTGACGACCTGGTTGGGCGACCGCTGGCCGTAATACAGCGCATAGCTGGCCTTCACGACCGTCTTGCCGGTCCCCATGAGGTCGTACGTCACGCCGAGGCGCGGCGAGATGTCGTTCCAGACCACGCCTGCGTCGGCGCCATCGAACGCCACGGCCGGCAGCCAGTCCGGAGCGAACGGATGGCCCGGCACGGCGCTGGCCTCCGCGACGTTGTCCTGCTGATCCCACCGGACGCCGAGCGTGAACGTAGTCCGACCCAGCGAGTACGTGTCCTGCGCGTACAGCGCGTGAGTCTTCAGCTCGTAGTTCACGTTCGAATCGCGATAGAGATCGCCCTGGCAGTTCTGCGACGCGAGCGTGCAGTTCACCGTCGGGCTGGCAAATCGCGCGACGGTGTTGCCACCGACGTGGGCCTCCGAGTGCTCTTTGGCAGTGCGCCAGCGGTACCCGAGCTTCAGCGCGTGGTCACCCCCGCCGAAACTCGGCAGGAAGTAGCTCGTCGTCACGTCAACGCTGTGGGTCGGGCGGATGAACGGGCCCGAGCGCTGGAACGATCGGCCCCACACGCCGGTGGAGATGATGAACGTCGGCTGCACGTTGGCAAGGTCGTCCTCGTGGAAGTCGAGCACGAAGTTGTTGCCCAGGTGTGCCCACTGCACGTCGAGCAGCAGCCTGTCGCTGAAGATGTGCTGATCGCCCGCCTTCCAGAGCGGCGATGGACCGACGTCCCAGCCGTACTTGCCGAACTCGCTGGGAACGGCGCGCTGCCGGAAAGTGGTCTCGATTGGTCGCGTGTCGGAGGCGTCCCGCGCGTTCTTGAACTTCTCGGCCCACGTATTCTGGAACGAGAACTTGTTGCCCTGAACAGGCGCCCACTGAATCTTCCAGTTGTAGTTGTTCAGCTCCGTTCCATCGGTTCCGAGACATCCGCGGACATCATCGGTCGGGATGGGGGCGAGCGGGTCCAGTCTCAGCGCGGCCTTCATCGCCTGGCAGTTCGCATCGGGCAGGAAGAAGCCGGGAATCCCCGCCTTGATGTCCTGCTTGCTATAGCTGCCCCAGTACCACAGCTTGCCCCTCATGATCGGGCCGCCGACCTCGAAGCCGTAGTCCTTGATGTTCTGGATGGGAGCGCCGCCGCCGACGCCACCGAGCTTGACCTCGTCGGTCAGGTTGTCCGCCTGGAATGCCTCGTCGGTGATGTAAAGGCGGCCCGAACCCCTGAATCGATCAGTTCCGTTGCGCGTCACGAAGTTGATGCCGACGCCGCCCAGCTTCACTTCGTCG
>DATAFJ010000263.1:0-1827 GCA_036257535.1 Vicinamibacterales bacterium
CCAGGCTCCCGCGTTCGCTATCGCACGTAGTGTCCGGCTTTAGCCGGACCCTCGAGGGTAACGGCGCGGAGACCCGGTGAACGCCGGGCCTCCGCTCTCCGATCGGTTCACCGTCGTTACGCCGCGCTGGTCTCGAGCAACCGCTTCAGGTCGTTGAGGATGAAGTTCCATCCGCCGCCAGCTTCCGGGATCTTGCCCGACACTTGCGCCGCCGTCTTCGGCGCGCGGTCCAGCTCGTGGGTCACGGTCAACGTGGTGATGCCGTTCGGCCCAGGCTCGATCTCCCACGTGAGCCGCTTGAATCCTTCCGCCTTCATCTCCGGATCCCACAGCGCCCGCCACGTCTGAACGAGTTTTCGTGGCGGTCGGGACTCGACGACTTCCCCGTCGACGACCACATCCGGGCCGCCGTGGGCTTTCATCTCGGCGGTGGCGAACGCCCGGTAGGCGCCCCCCGGCCGCAGGTCGTATTCGGCTGGGCTCGCGTAGCCGTATTTGCAGTTCCATTCCGGGCTCGTGATCGCAGTCCAGATCGCCTCGGGCGCCGCTTTGATCTGCACGCGATAGACCTGCGTTTCTTCGCTTTTGCTGATGGTCGTCATCGTTGTTTCTCCAGTTTCTTTTTGAGATCTGACAGCGCCGATGCGTGCCGCTCCCTGTACTTGTCGATCCACCGATCGTGAATCAGGCGAATCGGCATCGGATTCAGGAAGTGAAGCTTTTCCCGGCCCGATCGGCGCGTGACGACGAGCCCCGCGTCCTCGAGGATGCGCAGGTGCTTCATGACGCCGAAGCGGCTCATCTCCAGTTCGGACTCGAGCTCCGTGAGCGTGCGGCCGTCACGCGCGAAGAGCCGGTCGAGCAGGAAGCGTCGCGTCGGGTCGGCGAGCGCCTTGAACACGCGATCGTCGTCCACTGACGGACGGAGTATATGTGACCAAATGGTCACATGTCAAGAGTGCCGAAGAGTCGGCGGAACGCGGCCCGACGCTCGAAACTCGAGCTGCGAGCCGCGAGCCGCGAGCCGCGATTGAGACGCTCTACTGCGTGCCGGCCGGCGCCGGCGTGATTCCCATGTTGTACAGCGTGAAGGCGTAGATGTCGGCGGTTGTCTCCAGCTGTTTCGTCAGGCTGCTCGCGCCGTGTCCCGACTTCGTTTCGATGCGGATCAGCACGGGATTGTCCCGGCTCGCCAGTGCCTGGAGCGTGGCCGCGTACTTAAACGAGTGCGCCGGCACAACGCGATCGTCGTGATCCGCGGTGGTGATGAGCGTCGCGGGATACTTCGCTCCGGCTTTGATGTTGTGGAGCGGCGAGTAGGCGTAGAGCGCCTTGAACTCGTCCGCATTGTCGCTCGAGCCGTAGTCGGCAATCCAGTTCCAGCCGATCGTGAACTTCTGGAAACGGAGCATGTCCATGACGCCGACTTGAGGGATGGCGACGCGGAACAGCTCCGGCCGCTGGTTCATTACGGCGCCGACCAGCAAGCCGCCATTCGACCCGCCTTGAATCGCCAGCCGCGCCGACGAGGTGTATTTGTTGGCGATCAGCCATTCGGCCGCGGCGATGTAGTCGTCGAACACGTTCTGTTTCTTGAGCTTCATGCCCTGCTGGTGCCACGACTCGCCGTACTCGCCGCCGCCCCTCAGGTTCGCTGAGGCATAGACGAATCCCTGTTCGAGCAGCGCGAGCCGCGCCGCGCTGAACGTCGGAGACTGCACGACGTTGAAGCCGCCGTAGGCGAAGAGCAACGTCGGGTTGTTGCCGTCGAGCTTGAGCCCCTTGCGATGGACGAGGAACATCGGAATGCGAGTGCCATCCTTGCTG
>DATAFJ010000264.1:0-6869 GCA_036257535.1 Vicinamibacterales bacterium
GCACGGGGAACATCGAATCAGCGTAGAAACCCAGCGCCCACAGGAGACGCGTCGACGCCGGTTCCGCGTAAATCTCGCGGTTGTCGGGACGGAACTTCACCTTGACCGGGTCCTCGTCCATCTCGGCGGTCAACACCTGGACCCGGCCGTCCGAGCTCTCCACTTTCGTGATCCGGCAGTCGAACTTCGCGGTATTGCCACTTTTTTCTGAGCCGGGCTTGTCGAATTCGCACGTGACGCTGTCGTTGAAGCGCAGCTGGAACTGATCGGTTCGCTGCGCGGGCCCCGTCAGGATGTCGGCGGCCGACACATTCGATGGAGAGAAGAGCGTCGCCTGACGGATGGCCGCGAGGCGATCCGCGGACGAATAGAACTTCTTCTTTGGCTCCTCGGGTTGGCGCCCCAGTCCGGCTCCGGTGCCGAAAACAACGGCCGCAGCAAGCGCCAGTCCTGGGAGTCGTAGTGCCGGTCGAAGCATGCTCACATAGACGTAACGTCAACCAGCCCGGATTCGAACCCCCAGCCATCGTCAGGGATTCGTCATGCAGTCAAACGGCCGACGTGTCGGCTGCTTGACAGCTCTTCCGGACGCCTCCTATAGTTTCTGACTGCAACAAAGAACAGCTCTCCCCAGCTCTCCAGCTCTCATCGGAGCGGTCGGATCCGCGGGCGCGGCGCGGAGGCCATGCGCAAGATCGATCTCACGAACTTCAAGGTCGCTACGAGCGAGACGGCGCGCCAGATCAACCGCCGCATCGCGCTGAACTTTCTGCGGCACCAGCAGCCGATGTCAAGGGCCGACTTGGCGCGGCGTCTGGGCCTGCAGCGGAGCACCGTCTCGGCGATCATCGATCAGCTGATCGGCGAGGGTTGGGTGACCGAGGGGGCGATCGGGCGCGCGCCGCGCGGCCGACGCCCGAGATTCCTTCATCTGAACGTCCAGCGCGCCGGCATCCTCGCCGTCGAGCTGCGGCCGGAAAAGACGACGGTCGGACTGGCCGGGATCGACGCGAGGTTCGTGGTACAGACGTCGTGGCCGACGCCACGCACTTCGGCCGCGTTCATCCGGGAGCTGACGCGGACAGTCGCCGAGTTCAAGCGCGCTCATCCCCGAATCATCTGCGAGGGCATGGGCGTGAGCATTCCCGGCCGCGTCGATGCGTCGGGACGCCTCGTGTTCGCGCCCAACCTCAGTTGGGGCAGCGACGTCGAGCTCCGCGAGCCTCTTGAAGCAGCGGTCGGCGTTCCCGTCGTCCTCGAGAACGCGGCGAACGCATGCGCGCTCGCCGAACTGTGGTTCGGCAGTCATCCCGAGCACGTCCGGAACCTGGTCGCCATCACCGTTTCAGAAGGGATCGGTGTCGGGCTCCTCCTGAACGGACAGCTGCTCCACGGCGCCGGCGGGCTCGCCGGGGAGTTCGGCCACGTCGGCATCGACGAGAGCGGACCGCTGTGCTCCTGCGGGCGGCGCGGGTGCTGGGAACGCTATGCCTCCAACTCGGCTGCGGTCCGCCACTATGGTGGCGATCGCGGGAAGGCGGGCGGCGCGGCGCTACGATTCGAGGACATCCTTCGCTTCGCGACGAGCGGCGACCGGCGCGCGGTCGAAGCGATCGACAAGATGGCGCACTACCTCGGCCTCGGTGTCGCCGGCCTGGTCACGGGCCTTGCTCCCGAGCTGGTCGTCATCATTGGAGAGGTGACCGCCGCCTGGGATCGCGTGGGCCCGATCGTGACCGACATCGTCCGCAAGCGCGCGACCTCGCAGGCGCTGCCGCCCATCATCCCGACCGATCTCGCCACGCAGCCCCGGCTGCGCGGCGCCGTCACGCTCGTCGTCCAGCAGCACTTCGGCGCCCCCGCGGTCGCCTGACCCTTTTTTCCCTTCACCCTTCCCGCCTGCTCCGTGTATTTGATTCGCGACAGCAACAAATGTTGCAAGGGAGGCTGATACAGGTCCTTAATTTGAACCAGATGACCGCCCTCGAACCATTGGCCTGCGCATAAAATATTGGGTTCCGGATGTTGTATCTCGGCCTTGATTCGAGCACCCAAAGCCTCACCGCCGTCGTCCTGGAGGTCGAGGGCGACCGGCGCCGCGTCGTGTTCGAGTCGTCGTTCAACTTCGACACGGAACTGCCGCGCTACGGGACCCGCCACGGCGTCCTGCCGTCTCCGGATCCTGCCGTCGCCGTGTCGTCTCCGGTCATGTGGGCCGAAGCGCTGGACATGATGATGACGCGCGTCTCGGGGAGCGGCCTCGACATCAGCCGCCTGGCCGCCATCTCCGGCTCCGCGCAGCAGCACGGCAGCGTCTATCTGAGGGAAGGCGCGGCAGAGCGTCTCGCCGAGCTGGATCCGGGCAAGCCTCTCGCTCCGCAAGTGGAAGAGATCCTCTCGCGCGGGGTTGCGCCCATCTGGATGGATTCGAGCACAACTGACGAATGCGCGGAGATCGCGGCGAAAGTCGGCGGCAACGACGTGCTCGCGCAACACACAGGATCGCGGGCGTTCGAGCGCTTCACGGGTCCGCAGATCCGGAAGTTCTACAAACAGGATTTCCCGGGCTACTCGTCGACCGGTCGGATTCATCTCGTCAGCTCGTTCCTGGCGTCGCTGCTCGCCGGACAACACGCGCCGATCGACACGGGCGACGGGTCCGGGATGAATCTCATGGACCTGGCGACGTTCGACTGGTGGCGCGATGCTCTCGACGCCACCGCTCCCGCGCTCGACGTCAGGCTGCCTCTCATCGCGCCGGGCTGGGTTGTCGTCGGGCAACTGTCGCGCTACTGGCAGGCGCGGCACGGCCTGCCACCGGCGAAGGTCATCGCGTGGTCGGGCGACAACCCGAGCAGCCTCATCGGAACGGGTCTCGTGCGCGAGGGACGCGTCGCGATCTCGCTCGGCACGAGCGACACGATCTTCGGACTCATGCGCGAGCCGCGCATCGATCGAACGGGCACGGGCCACGTGTTCGGTGCACCGACCGGCGAATACATGGGCATCACGGTTTTCAAGAACGGCTCGCTCGCGCGGGAACGGATCCGCGACGCGTTCGGCCTGACGTGGTCCGACTTCTCTCGCGCGCTCGCCATGGCACCGCCAGGGAACGAGAACCGCATCCTCATCCCATGGTTCGAGCCGGAGATCACACCCGACGTTCCGACGCCGGGGATCCGTCGATTCGACCTCAGCGCGGACGATGTTCCGGGGAACGTTCGAGCGGTCATCGAGGCGCAGCAGATGGCGCTCGCGCTGCACTCGCACTGGATGGGCGTGAAGGTTTCGACTATCCACGCCACGGGCGGTGCGTCGGCGAACCGCGAAATCCTGCAGGTCATGGCGGACGTGTTCGACGCGGACGTCTACCAGTTCGAGGTCGGCAACTCCGCCTGCCTCGGCGCCGCGCTCCGCGCGTTTCATGCCGATGCGGTTTCGGAAGGACGGTCCGTTACCTGGGACGAGGTCGTCGCGGGTGTTACCGAGCCGCTGCAGTCGACGCGCGTGCGGCCCGATCCTGCGCGACATGCGATCTATCAACAGCTCATGCAGCTCTACGCGGCCTGCGAGGCGCACGCGCTCGGCCGCGGTCCTGAGCCGAGGAGGCCTACGTGACCAGCTTTCAGCCGACGCCTGCCGACAAATTCACCTTCGGGCTCTGGACCGTGGGCAACCGCGGCCGGGATCCGTTCGGAGAGTTCGTCCGGCCGGTGCTCGACCCGGTGACATCGGTTCAGCGGCTCGGTGAGCTCGGCGCCTGGGGCGTGAACTTCCACGACAACGACCTCGTTCCGATCGACGCGTCGCCGGCCGAACGCGACCGCATCGTCCGCGACTTCAAGCGCGCGCTCGACGCGCACGGCATGACCGTACCGATGGCGACGACGAACCTGTTCACCGATCCGGTCTTCAAGGATGGCGCGTTCACGTCGAACGACGCGCGCGTCCGGGCGTACTCGCTCCAGAAGACGATGCGCGCGATGGACCTCGGCGTCGAGCTTGGCGCGCGCACGTACGTGTTCTGGGGTGGACGCGAGGGGGCCGAAGTGGACGCCGCCAAGGATGCCGTCGAGGCGATCAAGCGCTTCCGCTACGCCATCGATTTCCTGTGCGAGTACGCGCGCGACCAAAAGTACGACCTGCGGTTCGCGCTCGAGGCCAAACCGAACGAGCCGCGCGCCGACATCTACTTTCCGACGACCGGAGCGTACCTGGCGCTCATCGAGACGCTCGCGCATCCGGAGATGGTTGGCGTGAACCCGGAGGTGGCGCACGAGCACATGATCGGCCTCAACTTCTACCATGTCGTCGCGCAGGCGATTGAAGCGGGGAAGCTCTTTCACATCGACCTGAACGACCAGAAGCCGGGCCGGTTCGATCAGGACCTCAGGTTCGCGTCGGAATCCATCAAGCCGCTGTTCTTTCTCGTGAAACTGCTCGAGGAGTCCGGCTATCAGGGACCGCGCCACTTCGACGCGCACGCCTACCGCACCGAAAGCGTCGAAGGCGTCTGGGACTTCGCGCGCGGCTGCATGCGGACCTATCTGATTCTCAAGGACAAGGCGTGCCGCTTCCGGGAGGATCGCGAGATCCAGGCACTGCTTGCGGAGATCCGCGCCGCGGAGAACGGGCCGTCCGAGCCATACACCCGCGACGTCGCGCGGCGGCTCAAGGAGCAGTCGTTCGACCGCGAGGCGCTCGCGGCGCGGCCGTTGCCCTACGAGCGCCTGGATCAACTCGTCGTCGATCTGCTCCTTGGCGCGCGTTGAGGTCCGCTCACGGCTCGGTCGGGATCACGATCCAGAGGATGAGATAGACGAGGATGCCCGGAAACGCGACCGACAGGATCGACACGAGGACGTAGATCACGCGCATACGGAAGCCGCTCCAGCCGAGCGACTTCGCCATGCCGCCGCAGACGCCGCCGACGATGCGATCCTGACGCGAACGGTAAAGGGCCATCGGGACTCCTTGCTCAAGTACGAAGTACGAAGTACGAAGTTCGAAGTAAGTTTGAAGTTCTAACTTCCAACTTCACTTCGAACTTCGTACTTCGAACTTCGTACTTGGGCATGTTCGTCAACGTACGTTTTCCAGCCTGACCTCCACCGGTCCGAGCCGGGTCTTATTTTCATAGACGGTAACGAAGTACCGTCCGTTCGGATCGAGCGCCCGCGCGTCGAAGTCCAGCTCGACGCGGGCGCCGATCATGATCGACTTCTCGTCCAAACCCGGGGCGTAATACGGACCGCTGCGGACGTCGAGCGAGCGCAGCGAGTCGGGCGCGCCGCCGGCGGACCCGGGCGGGGTTGGCGAGAGAGCGGCGGTGTAGTCGGGGACGGTGACGAGCACGTGCTGCGGCGGGAAGCGGACGTGCGCGAGGATCGACAGGCGTCCGCGAAAAGGCTCGAGCAGTCGTGTCATCTCGTACGCCGTCCAGGTGAAGTTGCCAGCCATGATTCGCTCGCGGCCCATCAGAACGACGCGCCGGAACTCGGTGATGATCTCCATGCGCTCGAGCCTGGGGTCGGTGGGAACGAGCACATATCGATCGTTGAAGGTGCGGATGACGGCGTCGCGGCGCTCGCGAGCGATGGAGACGGCCTGATCGATCGCGCGGCTGTCGATGTCGACCTCGATGCCGGCTTGGCCGTTCAGCAGGATCGCGACGACGATCGCGAGAAATGGCGGGGCGAAGCCGCTGGCGGCCGCCGGGCTCAACGGCATGCGCGTATTGTATAATTAAGAGTTCACGCGGTCAGGAAAGGGCGCGGCGTACGCACGAGCGCTTCATGCGGGCGGCGATCGAGCAGGCGCACGAGGCGCGCCGCCGCGGCGAAGTTCCGATCGGCGCGGTCGTCGTGCTCGGCGACGAGATCGTCGGCGCCGGGTTCAACCGGCCGATCGGCGACGCGGATCCGACGGCGCACGCGGAGATCGTCGCGCTGCGAGACGCGGCGCGACGGGCCGGCAACTACCGGCTGACCGGTTCGACGCTCTACGTGACGATCGAGCCGTGCCTGATGTGCGTGGGGGCGATCGTTCACGCGCGTGTCGCGACGCTGGTCTACGGCGCGAGCGAGCCGAAAGCGGGCGCCGTGGCGTCGACGCAGCGCGCGCACGAACACGAGGCGCTGAACCACCGGCTGTCGGTCGTCGTCGGCGTGCTCGAGGAGGAGTGCAGAGAGATCGTCCAAGCGTTTTTCCGCGAGCGGCGATCCCCGATGAACCGATAACCCGATAGATGACCCGATCGACGATAACGCGACAACCCGATTCCATGGCCCTATCGCCCGATCTAAGATCGTAGATGCTGTGCTATTGAGAATGGTGGATTGATCAGAGTTTCAGACGGAGAGGTACCGAAGTGGTCGTAACGGGGGCGCCTCGAAAGCGTCTTGTCGCCAAAAGCGGCACGTGGGTTCGAATCCCACCCTCTCCGCCATATCATATTGATATTAAGGGTTTGCAGGCTGAGAGTCTTGGCCTGTCTCCACCTTCTCACACGCTGGATTCTTAAGTTATTTTCCAGTCCGCGTGGCGCGTGTTCCAGCTACTAATCCAGCGACGCGAAATTCCGGGCGGTGTTCGTGGGCGCCCTCACGGCCGAACAACACTTCCGCCTGGCGCTTCTGCTGCCGCGACAGACGCTCCTGGCGTAGCCGCAAGATCTCGTCGCTCGCATCGAGCCGTGAATCGACTAGCGGGCGAGGCGCAAGGCCAAGGCCAATCATCGCCATGACGAGTGCCACGAACGTCCATGCTTCTCGCGGCCTCGATCCCAGCCGCAGGCTGGGATGCGCGAGCACATCGGAGCGGCCACAAAACAACGAAAAGTACATCCTGAGCACGGCGAGGCCCGTCAG